>NZ_CAJTUX010000023.1 GCF_910579365.1 uncultured Oscillibacter sp. | reverse complement strand
GCTTCCTCGTACTGAATCTCATCCTTGTCGGTGAGATCCTTGTACTCGGTGGCTCCCGCGCTGATCGTGACCAGAGACATGGCCATGACCAATGCAAGAACCAGGGACAGGAATTTCTTCATTGAACATTCCTCCTTTAAAGATTACGGTCCGTCCGGACATCCCGGCGCGCAGCCCCCTCCAGGATTCGTGTCGGGGCTAGCCGATCCCACATCAAGCCTGGAATTGGTCTCGCGCCAATCCGTCCGCCGTCCGCAAGCCCAATGTAACAGTCCGCAATCTGTTTGTCTATAGCTTTCCGGGAGTTGTAATTTGTTTGATAAACGCTGAGATTTAATCGCTTTTATGTGCAAAATGTTTGTAACAAAGTTTTCCTCCCGGCCTAGGTTTCCCGGCTTCCCCCGCCGCCTCCCCCGGCGGGAACGGCGGTCTCCAGCCCCTCCTCCCGGGGGCTCTTTTCATTATTTAATAGGTATCGCTGCCGGTCCTGCACAATCAGTCCCCCGGCCAGCATCCGCTGGAGCAGCGGGCGGCACTGCCCCACGCCGATGCCCAGCAGCCGGGCCACGTCCTGTCGGTAGGCGAAGCCCTCCCGCTCCAGGTACTCCAGCACGGCGCTCTCCTGCCGCTCCGGCGGCACCACAGCCTCCGGCAGGTAGTACCGGGCCCCCACCTGGGTCAGCTTGCCCCGGCCGGCCATCTGCTTGAGCCGGTTATAGGCCGTGGTGCGGGAGACGTTCAGAAGGTCCATCACCTCGTTGCGGGTGATCCAGCCCTGCCGCCGGACCTGGGAGAGGATGCGCCCCTCCCCGCCGGAGCGCAGGGCGCAGTCCATCCGCAGGTCCCGGAGGGTCAGGTTGTCCAGGCCCGCCCGGATCAGCGCCGCCCGGACCAGCTTGGAAAGACGGGTCCGGTCATAGGGCTGGCCGCTTCTGGGGGCGGTGAGCACGAACCCCTCCCGTCCCTCCGCCTGCCCCAGCTCCTCCAAAGCCCTTCCCGCGCCGCTGGGGAGGGGGACGTCCCGGTCCTCCAGCCGCAGAAGGTCCCCGGCCACCTGCTCCCACCGCAGGGCGACAATCTCCTCCAGCCGCAGCCCCACCTGCCACGTCAGCCACAGGGTTATGCCGGCGGGGCTGGTTCCCTCGGTCCGCAGCAGCTTCCACAGGGCAAACTCGTCGATGGGGACGCGCTCCTCCCGGCGGACCCGGGTGGAGATTTTTTTCTCCTCCAGGTGTCCGGCAAAGTGGACGTTAAGCCCCGCCGCCTCCACGCCGGTAATGCGGGAGACGTACTGCCAGTCGTGTTCCTCCAGCTGGCGCAGCACGAAATCGTGGCGCAGGTCGATGAGCCGGACGGAGGTCTGCCCCTGCCGGTCCAGGGCGCTCCGGGCCAGGCGGGAGATGGACTGGGGCGTCAGGGGCCTGTGGTCCCGGTCGGAGAGGACCACGGCCTCCTGGCTCCGGTCCCGGCTCTCCCGCAGGGTCCAGAGCCAGTCCGCCAGCTCCCGGCAGATGGGCACCTTCCGGTCCGGCAGCGCGATGGCCGCGTCCAGAAAGTCCACCTGCTCCCAGGTCAGGCGCTGAATCTCATCCCGCAGCAGCCCGGCCTGCCAGGCCAGACGCAGCACCGCCCCGGCGGCGTTGCCGGAATTTTCCCGCAGGGCCCGGTCCATGGCCCCCTCGTCCGGGCGGTTGACAACGTACTCCTGCATAGCGTCCCCCTTCCTCCACGTTACAAACATGTGATAAATTCCGCTGATTTTCCTCTCCGCGGCCTCCGCAGATTTTTCCGCATTCTGCGCGGAATCAGGTGATTTCATTCATGCCTCTGTGTTACAATTATGGGCATCAATCTGAATAATTTTGAAAATCCCCGAATCCATTGCGCCGCAACGGTTACAGCGTTTTTTACACTTGCAGGATACGCTAAAAGATAACAAAAATCAATATCTATTCACATATTTTGTCCATCAGTTTCCAAGGATAGACTGAAAAAAACTCGATGGAAGGAGCAGCAATTCTATGACAAAACAGGAGCGCGTCGCCGTGGGTCAGCGCCTGCGCCAGCAGCGGAACCGCCTGGGTCTCACTCGGGAACAGTTCGCGGAGCTGGCGGACATCGGCTCCGGCTACTACGGGCAGATCGAGGTGGGCACCTCTCAGATGTCCATCGACACGCTGATGAAGGTGGCCCGGACCTCCCGTCTGTCCATGGAGTACATTCTCCTTGGCGAAGAGCACGGAGAGGCGGACCTGACCTCTCTCCAGGCTCTTCTGGCCCGCTGCACCCCCCGGGAGCTGCGGCTGGCGGAGAAGGTCCTCCAGCTCTTCCTCCTCCGGGGGGACGTGTAAGGGGCCGCAAGGCGCAAAAAAGGCGGCCCGCCTGCGCGGGCCGCCTTGGCTGGCGTGCGGCTCTTCGTCTGCCGCCAGCCTTACCGTATGAAGTTCATCATGGGTCTCCGGGCCGCCTCCGGGGCGGGGAGCTTTGTCTCCCGAAGGACCCGGACCATCCAGGCCATGTTCCGCCCCAGCCGGGCGGCCACGGCCATCCCCTCCTCATCCCGGGCGGCCTCGCCGGGGTCCGCCCCGTGGACCACGCCCCAGTAGTCCGAGGTCATGAGAATCATCTCCATGGCGTCCATGGTTCCCAAAAGCTGCTGGTAGGTCTCCATACCCCCGCTGCGGCGCAGGGTACACAGGGCCCCGCCCACCTTGTGGCGCAGCTGGTTCGCCCCGCAGCCCGCCGCCAGCATCAGCCGGTCCAGCACGCACTTCATGCCCCCGGCGATGCCGCCGTGGTAGACGGGGGAGGCCAGGAGGAGGCCGTCGGCCTCGATGCAGGCGGCGATGATGTCGTTGACGCCGTCGTCCTTCTGAACGCAGCGGAGGCTTCCAGTGTTCAGGCAGTGATAGCAGGCCGTGCAGGGACGAACCCCTGCGCCGGGCTGAAAGACCTGGAACTCCACGCCGGCGGCTTCGATTTCGCGGCCGGCGGCCTCCAGGCAGAGGGCGGTGTTGCCGTTTTTGCGGGGGCTTCCGTTGATGGCGACGATTTTCATGGGGATACCTCCTTATGTTTTGGCCGCGCGGCTCTTTTGGACATGGAAAAACCAGAACAGCATTCCCTGGGCCAGCAGCGTGGGGACGTCCCGGGTCCGGGCCGCCCGCCAGCCCAGCAGGGCGATCCGGACCAGGAGCGGGAGATCGCCCGCCATGCTCCCCCAGGCGGCGTCTCCATACATTCCCCAAAAGACATCGGGACATGCGCACACCGCCAGCGTCCCCAGGCGGCAACCCATTTTTTCATCATGACAGCGCCTCCTCTCTTCCGATGGAATCATTCTATCGGATTCAAAGCAAAATTGCAAGAATTTCGGAAAACCCCCTTTTTCTTCCGCCGGAAGTGCGTTATAATAGCACCCGTAAAATTGACATCTACGGAGGATGACATTCATGCGGCAAAATGAAATGTTTCTGCTCAAGCTGGGCGAGGTGGTCCTGAAGGGCCAGAACCGCCGCTCCTTCGAGGACCGGCTGGTGGCCAATGTGGCCCGCCGCCTGAAGTCCTGCGGCAGCTTCCAGGTCTACATCCGGCAAAGCACCATCTACGCCGAGCCCACCACGGACCGCTGCGACATGGAGGCGGCCTACGCCGCCGCCCGGCAGGTCTTCGGCGTGGTCAGCGTGGCCCGGGCCGTCCCCTGCGGGAAGACGGTGGAGGCCATTGTGGAAACCGCCAAGGACTATCTGGCGGACGCCTTTGCCTCCGCCGGGAGCTTCAAGGTGGAGAGCAAGCGGGCCGACAAGAGCTATCCCATGAACTCCATTCAACTCTCCCAGGCCGTGGGGGGCGAGCTGGCGGAGGCCTTCCCCCGCGTGGCGGTGGACGTCCACAGCCCGGACCTCACCGTCCACGTGGAGATTCGGGAGAAATACGCCTACGTCCACGCTCCCGCCGTCCCAGGGGCGGGGGGGCTTCCCGTGGGCATGGGGGGACACGCCGTCAGCCTTCTCTCCGGCGGGCTGGACAGTCCCGTGTCCTCCTGGATGATGGCCCGGCGGGGGGTGGAGCTGGAGATGGTCCACTTCGTCTCCCCGCCCTACACCTCCCAGCAGGCCCAGGACAAGGTGCTGGAGCTGGCGAAGCTTCTGACTGCGTACTGCGGCCGCCTCCGGGTCCACATCGTGCCCTTCACGGAGATTCAGGAGGAGATTCGGAAGAATTGCCCGGAGGAGTATTTCACCCTCATCATGCGGCGCTTCATGATGCGCCTGGCCCAGGCCATTGCCCGGCGGGCGGGGGCCAAGGCCCTGATTACCGGGGAGTCCCTGGGGCAGGTGGCCAGCCAGACCATGATGGCGCTGGCGGTCACCGACGGCGTGGCGGAGATGCCGGTTCTCCGGCCCCTCATCGGCATGGACAAGGTGGAGATCATCCGCATGGCCCGGGAGATCGGCACCTACGACACCTCCATTCTGCCCTATGAGGACTGCTGCACCGTCTTCACCCCCCGGCACCCGGCCACAAGGCCCAAGGCGGAGGACGTTCAGGCGGCGGAGGCCAAGCTGGATATCGAGGGCCTGACGGCCCGCTCCCTGGAGGGGGAGGAGTGGGTTTGGGTCAAACCTTGAGCTGATGCTCGCCCTGACGGGCGGGGAGGATGGGCGGACAGCGATGGCTGGTCCAATGCACCCCCCATTTTCTCTTTTTGGTTGCGCCAAAAAGAGAAAACGGGCCGTGCACGGTCCAAAAGAGAAAAAGCGCTTTTTACGGGGGACGAGGGGCGCGCCTGGAGCTTGGAGATCAAGTACGAATATCCCTGCCCGCGGCGTGGTGCGGGCGGGAGTTTTGTCCCTGGCTGAATAGACCCGTTTCTCTTTTTCCTGCCGCGCCCCGGCGCTTCCGCCAAAGCCGCGCCTGCCGCTTTCTCTTTCCGTATCCACCGCATGAGCGGAAGCGAAAAGAGAAGGAAGTCGATTCGGCGCCCGCCAAACCCCCCGCCCGCACCGAGCCGCGGGCAGAGACATGCGTACCTGAGAATCCGCCCTAGGCGCGTCCCCCGTCCCCCGTTTGAAAACGTCTTTTTCTCTTTTGGACCGTGCACGGCCCATTTTCTCTTTTTCTGCGTATCAGAAAAAGAGAAAATGGGGGGTGCATTGGACCAGCCATCTTTATGGCTGAAATCCTCCCCGCCCGCAAGGGCGAGTACAAACTCCCCCTTCGGGGGAAAAGGAGCCCACCATGTCTCACACCGCCGAACTCATCGCCGTAGGCACCGAACTCCTCCTTGGCAACATTGCCAACACCAACGCCCAGACCCTGAGCCAGAGCCTCTCTGCCCTGGGCGTCAACGTCTTCTGGCACACCGTCGTGGGCGACAACCCCGACCGCCTTCAGGAGGCTCTGGCCATCGCCCGCCGCCGGGCGGACATCCTCATCACCACAGGCGGCCTGGGCCCTACCTACGACGACCTCACCAAGCAGACCATCTGCCAGGCCTTCGGAAAGCCCCTGGTCCTCCACCCCGACATCCTGGAGGATATCCGGACCTTTTACGAGTCCGCCCTCCATGTCCCCATGCCGGAGAACAACACCCAGCAGGCGGAGCTGCCCGAGGACTGCGTGATTTTCGACAACCCCGTGGGCACCGCCCCCGGCTGCGCCTTCGAGGCGGACGGCGTCCACGTCCTCATGCTCCCGGGACCCCCTCACGAGATGGAGACCATGCTCCGCCGCCACGTGGAACCCTACCTGCGGAAACTCTCCCACGAGGTCATCATCTCTCAGGATATCATGACCTTCGGCATGGGGGAGAGCTCCGTGGACCAGCTGCTCCACGACAAGATGGCCCATATGACCAACCCCACCCTGGCCACCTACGCCAAGCCCTGCGAGGTCCGCCTCCGGGCCACCGCCAAGGCCGCCACGGAGGACGAGGCCCGCGCCATGCTGGTCCCCGTCTGGGAGATGGTCTGTGAAACCCTGGGCGACGTGGTTTACGGCGCGGACATCGCGGACCTGGCGGAGTGCTGCCACGCCCAGCTCCTCCGCCGGAACATGACCCTGGCCACCGCCGAGAGCTGCACCGGCGGATTGGTGGCCGAAAAACTCACGGCCATCCCCGGGGCCTCCGCCGTCTACCGGGGCGGCGTGGTGAGCTACTGGACCAGCGTCAAGGCGGAGGTGCTCCACGTCCCCCAGGACATCCTGGATACATACGGCCCCGTTTCAGAGGCGTGCGCCCGGGCCATGGCGGAGGGCGTCCGGCGCGTCACCGGGGCGGACCTGGGGGTCTCCGTCACCGGGGCTGCGGGACCGGACCCGGACGAGCGAAACGTTCCCGTGGGTATCCTGTACGTGGGCCTGTCCACCCCGGACGGGACCTTCTGCCGCTCTCTGGACCTGGGACGGCGGCGGCGGGACCGCATTCAGGGCCTGGCGGCCAACCATGCCTTTGACGTGGTGCGGCGCTACCTCCAGGGACTGCCGGTGGAGACCATCTGACTCCGCCTCAGGTTTCCCTTGCCTTTTCCCCGGAAAGCTGGTATACTAGTCCTTTAAAGCCCACGCGGGCCCACGCGCCGGACCCGGCGCGAATCTGACACAAAAAGGACAAACCTCATGAAAATGATTTTTCTCGTCGACGGCGACAACAACATCGGCACCGGGCTGAAGGGCGTGGACATGCTCTCCAACCAGGATACCGTACTGATTTTTTACCAGAAGGAGAAGGGCCTGCCTCTGACCAAGCTCCAGAAGCTCTGCGCCGGAACGGCGGCGGACGTGCAGTATATCGAGAGCGTCCGGGGCGGCAAGAATTCCATTGACTTTCAGATCATCACGGAGCTGGGCGTCCTGGTGGGCCGGCGGGAGGCGGATTTCGCCTACGTCATCAGCCAGGACAAGGGCTACGCCGCCTCCATCGGCGCCCTGCGGGCCCGGTATGCCAGCGCCTTTCAGGAGGTTGCCCTCCGCCCCTCCATTGAAAGCTGCCTCGCCCTGCCCTTCGTCCTCCGGGCGGCGGACCGGGAGGAGCTCTGCAACGCCCTGGTGAAGGAATACGGCTCCGCCCAGGGCTGCGCGCTGTACAACCACCTCAAACGCCTGTTTCAAGCCGGGGAACCGGAGATGGAAAAGGCGGTGAAGGTCTCCCGTCCCCGCCGGGGCGGCCGCCGGAAAAAGCCCGCCGCCCAGAAGAAGTTCGAGGAATAATCCGGAGCCTTCCGGCATATTTTGTTGCAAGCATTCGCCGTCTCCCCTTGAAACGCCGCCTGTTCAGGCGGCGTTTTGGTTCTCCAACATCCCTGAAAGCTCGACAGCATTCGACAGGATTCGATAAATTCCTTGTGTTTTCTCCGGCTTTTTGTTATGATATTTCCGGGGGAGGCAGTCTTTTCCTTGGCTTAGACCGTCCCCCCTTGCAAATGATAACCCAGACGCTTCCAGAGGAGGACCCCCTCTCCGGGAGTTTCGCCGGAAAGGAGACAGCCTCATGGACCTTGACCTCTCTCTGCTGCCCCACACCGCCTCTCAGCTGCGGGGCGCGCTGAGCAACCTGTACTTCGCCGCCGCGCGGCTGGCCACCCCCGCCGCCCGGGAGCAGGACTCCGCCCTGGACGCCAAGGCCGCCCTGGTGGACCAGAGCTATTACCGCATCGTCCGCCTGGTGAACAACCTCTCCGCCACGTGCTATCTCAGCGGAGAGCCCCTGCCCCTGCGGGACCGGGACATTGTGGAATTCACGGCGGAACTGTTCGCCCAGGCCGCCTCCCTGGCCCCTCTGCGGGGGCTGGACACCCGCCTCGTCTGCGCGGCGGACCGGCACGTCTGCGCCTTCTGCCCCGACGCGCTGGAGCAGCTTTTGTACCAGCTGCTGTCCAACGCCTTCAAATTCACGCCCACCGGCGGCCTGATCACCGTGGAGCTGAAACTGGCCGGAAACCGCGTGTTTCTCTCCGTGTCGGACACCGGACCCGGCATCCCCCCGGAGCGGCTGGAGACCCTGTTCGATAGCTATCACGGGGCCGGAACTCCCGCCCCGCCCCCCCAGGGCCTGGGTCTGGGCCTGGCCCTGTGCCAGGGCATTGCCCAGGGCCATGGCGGCGTGATCACGGCCCAGTCCAGCCCCGGGAAGGGGAGCCGCTTTACCTTCGCCATGCCGGACCGCCTCAGCGAGTCCACGTTCTCCGACGTTCCCTTTGACTACACCGGGGGCTTCAACCGCACCCTTATGGCCCTGGCGGACGCCATGCCGCCGGAGGCGTTTACAATCCGCAGCCACTGAGCGCGCCGCCGGACCCTCGTTTCTTACGGAAACCGGCAGCGTCTTACAGGGGAGGAACCGCTTTGCAGAACCGTTATCAAAATTTATTCCCGGCCACACTGGCCTTCTCCGCGGGGCTGATGCTCCTGGGATTTACGCTGGAGGCCCCCATGGACATTCTGGAGGGGCTGTACCACATCGTCACCATGCAGGACCTGCTGATTACGGACTATGTGTCCATCGGCGGCCCCGGCGCGGCCCTGGTAAACGCGGGGCTTGTGACCATGTTCTCCATCTGCCTCATCAAGCTCTCCGGCGACCCCTTCAACGGCTTTACCATTGTGGAGATGGGTCTGATGGCGGGTTTCTCCCTCTTCGGCAAAAACCTCATCAACGTCTGGCCCATTATCCTGGGCACCTGGCTCTACGCCCGCTATCAAAAAGAGCCCTTTTCCAAGCACGCCTCCGTGGCTTTGCTGGCCACGTCCCTAGCCCCTCTGGTCAGCTATATGTCTCTTGGCAGCATTCACGCCAACATTTTCCTGGGCATTGCCACAGGCGTTGTCATCGGCTTTCTCCTGCCCTCCCTGTCCTCCTATACTTACAAAATTCAAAACGGCATGAACCTTTATAACATGGGGTTCGCCTGCGGCCTCTTCGCCATGATGGTGGTGCCGGTGCTGACGGCCTTCGGCGACAGTCCGGACTCCGCCCTCTACTGGGCCACGGGGTATAATACCGGCTTTATCGCCGTATTGGGGCTTTTGTGCGCGTCGCTGATCCTGCTGGGCTTTTTCGCCACCGGCGTGCCCGCCTGGTCCGTCTGGGCGGGATACCGCCGCCTGCTCTCCACCTCCGGCCGGGCCCCCAGCGACTACCTCCGCATGTTCGGCTATGGGCCCGTCATGGTCAACATCGGCGTCAACGGCCTTCTGGGCGTGGCCTATGTGCTCTTGGTGGGGGGCGACCTCAACGGCCCTACTCTGGGCGGCATCTTCACCATCATGGGCTTCTCCGCCTTCGGCAAGCACGCGGGGAACATCACCCCGGTCATGCTGGGGGTGTTCATCGGGGCCTATGGGATGCACCACACGCCGGATTATCCCTCTCTCCAGCTGGCGGGCCTCTTCGGCACCACGCTGGCCCCCATCTCCGGGCACTTCGGCTGGCCCTACGGCATTCTGGCCGGGTTCATCCACGCCTCGCTGGTCCTCCAGACCGGCGGGCCGGTGGCGGGACTGAATCTCTATAACAACGGTTTTTCCGGCGGCCTCATCGCCATCGTCCTCTATCCCACTATCACCGCCATCGCCCGGAAGCGCCGCCCCACCCTCCAGAACGAGGACTACTATGACCAGTTCGAGGAGAGCGCCCCCATCGACACCTCCAACCTGGCAAAAACCCACGGCGAGGCGGCCCCCGACGAGCCGCCGGAAAATGACTGAACCTTCGCCCCGCCGCCCGCCGGAACATTCTCCGGCGGGCTTTTCTCATCCCCGGTTTAAAATCTGGAAAATTTGTCCATCCTATGGACAAAGGTCCCAGGGACCGGGAAGGGAATGGACGACATATGAAAACCAAGCAAGCGGGGAAACTGAAATTCGCGGAGATTATACTGCTGCTGTTCCTGGCGGCCTTTCTGGCCTCCGGCGCCATGGCCCTCCAGACGGGGCAGGCCCTGTCGGACAAGGTGGTCCGGCTCCACGTGCTGGCCAACTCCGACTCGGAGGAGGACCAGGCCCTGAAGCTGAAGGTCCGGGACCGGCTTCTCGCCTACGCCGAACCCATTTTGGAGGGCGCGGCGGACCGCCGGGAGGCGGAGGCCCTCCTCCGGGGCCGGCTGCTGGAGCTGGAGGACATCGCCGCCCAGGAGATTCGGGCAAACGGATATGACTACGCCGTCTCCGTCCGTCTGGAGGACACGGCCTTCCCCACCCGGGAGTACGAGGGCTTCACTCTCCCCGCCGGGAGGTATCTGGCTCTGCGGGCCGTCATCGGCGCGGGGGAGGGGCGGAACTGGTGGTGCGTGGTGTTCCCTCCTCTGTGCGCGGCGGCCTCTGCGGAGGTGCCCGCCGCCGCCTTGGCTGCAGGGATGTCCCCGTCTCAAGTGGGTCTTATTACGGAGGAGAATCACAGCTATGTGCTGAAAAGCAAGCTGGTGGAGTTCTGGCAGCAGCTGGAGCAGGAATTCACCTGAGCGCACGAAAAGGGCGGACCTGTGGGTCCGCCCCAGCGTGTCAAAAAACGCAGAAGATTGGCGCAACGGGAAGGAAGAGAGTTACGAGAGGAACCCAGGAGGGGTTCCTTTCGTTTTCAATCAGAAGTTTTTCAAAACTTTTTTAACGTTTTGAAAAACTTGCGCAGGCTGGCGAAAATACGTTTTCGACAGCCTGCGGGCGTCCCGTATGGGACGCCCTTTTTCATGTCTCCAAAGCCCGCTCCGCCATCCGCTTCCGGTCCACGCAGAAATAGCTGAACGCCCCCGTGGCCAGCAGAGCCCCGGCCCCGTCGGTGATCTCCACATCCACCAGCACCGTGGTGCGTCCCCGGTGCCGGACCCGGCCCACGGCCCGGATGGTCCCATGGGCCCGGTTATCCAGGAAGTGCAGGTCCCCGTGCTGCGTGACATAATGCCGCCCGTCGCTGTGGGCCGCCCCGCCGGCGGCGTCGTCCGCCAGGGTGTACAGCGCGCCGCCGTGGACCATGCCGAAGGGATTCCGGCTCTCCGGGCGAATCTCCAGGCAGTACGCCACGCAGTCCGGCTCCGCCGATTCCAGACGGATGAAATTATGGGCCGTGAAGGCGTTGGCCCCCAATTGCAGCGTCTTCAGCCGGAGCGTTTCCATGTCTTCCATAAGACCCCTCCTGATTCAGTGGTGCAAAGCAGCGTTAGTATACCATAGGCCCGGCCGCATTTCAACTTTTTTGCAAAGGGGCTTGACAAACGGAGCGGGCTGTGTATAATGAACATATGAACACTCGTTCAATTGTTCAACTGAAAGGAGGCGTCCGTATGGAGGACCGCTACAATGTGGAGTGCTGTGATTTCATCCACGCCCACGAGGAGCTGGTGGAAAAAGTCCGGCGGGACCTGCCGGGGGAGGATACGCTCTATGATCTGACGGAGCTGTTCCGCATCTTCGGGGACTCCACCCGGGTCCGCATCCTCTATGTGCTCTTCGAGGCGGAGATGTGCGTGTGCGACATCGCGGCGCTTCTGGGCATGACCCAGTCCGCCATCTCCCACCAGCTCCGGGCGCTGAAAAACGTCCGGCTGGTGAAGGCCCGGCGGGAGGGCAAGACCGTGTTCTACTCCCTGGCGGACGACCATGTGAAGACCATCATCAACCAGGGGCTGGAGCACGTGCGGGAGTGATTTTGTTTTCCCATTCAGCAGAATCTCACATAAACACATATCAGGAGGAATTCACTATGAAAAAGCGTTACAAGCTCACCGATCTGGACTGCGCCAACTGCGCCGCGAAGATGGAAGAGGCCATCAAGAAAATCGACGGCGTGAACGACGCCACCGTCAGCTTCATGGCTCAAAAGATGACGGTGGACGCCGATGACAGCCGGTTTGATGAGATTATGAAGGAGATTGTGGCCGTCTGCAAGAAGGTGGAGCCGGATTGTGTGATTAACCTGTAAGGGGGCTTGCCCTGACGGGCGGGGGGATTCAGCTATGAAGATAGCTGGTCCTTTGCACCCCCCATTTTCTCTTTTTGGTTGCGCCAAAAAGAGAAAACGGGCCGTGCACGGTCCAAAAGAGAAAAGGCGCTTTTACGGGGGACGAAGGGCGCGCCTGGGGACTGGTTTTCAGGTACGCATGTCTCTGCCCGCGGCCCGGTGCGGGCGGGGGTTTTGGCGGGCGTCGAATCGGCGTGCTCCTCTTTCCGCTGCCGCTGCCCTGGCGGTTTTTGGCGGCTGGGATGCCGGATGGTTCCTGCCTTGGCAGACGGACGGCAGCCTGCCACCTGTCCCCCGGGGCCGCCTTTCTATCGGTAGATCACCTTGCAGGGGCGGCAATCTGTTGCCCGGTCTCCGGGTTCTCCTTTCTGCCATCCAACGCAAAAAAAGAGCAGGCTCCTGGCCTAACGAACCACAAGAGCCTGCTAAACACACCAGAGGGGCGGTTTGTCGGAACCTTCCGTCTGATTGCCTCCAGTATAGCAGACCTTAAAGAGAAATGCAAGACACAGAACGCAAACTTTTAAGGAGGCGTTTGATATGAAAAACCTCACCCGCAAACAGCGGAAAACGCTTTATAGAATCCTTCTGGCGGCGGTTTTGCTCATCGCTGTAAAACTGCTGCCCGCAGAGGACACGCCGGTCCTTTGGCTCTTGTATCTGATTCCTTACGCCGTCATCGGCTGGGACGTTCTCTGGAAGGCCGTCCGCAATATCCTCAACGGTCAGGTCTTCGATGAGAACTTTCTCATGGCCCTGGCTACCGTGGGGGCCTTCGCCACCGGGGAGTACGCCGAGGCCGTCTTCGTCATGCTCTTTTACCAGACCGGCGAGCTCTTTCAGGATTACGCCGTGGGCAAGTCCCGCCAGTCCATCGCCGCCCTCATGGACATCCGCCCCGACGTGGCCAACCTGGAGGGGGAGGACGGCTCTTTGGAGGAGGTGGACCCCGAGGACGTGGAGGTTGGCTCCGTCGTGGTGGTCCGCCCCGGCGAGCGGGTTCCCCTGGACGGCGAGGTGCTGGAGGGCGTCTCCGCCCTGGACACCGCCGCCCTCACCGGCGAGTCCGTCCCCCGGGACGTGGGACCGGGAGACGCCGTTATCAGCGGCTGCGTGAACCAGTCCGGCTTACTGCGGATCAGAGTCACCAAGCCCTGTGAGGAATCCACCGTCTCCAAAATCCTGGACCTGGTGGAGAACGCCGGAGAGAAGAAGGCCGCCAGCGAGAATTTCATCACCCGCTTCGCCCGGTACTACACCCCCTGCGTCGTCCTTGCCGCCCTGGCGCTGTTCCTTCTGCCCGCCGCCGCTCTGGCCCTGATTCCGCCCGCCGCTCAGCCCGCCTTCCTGGCGGGCACCCACTGGACCGGCTGGCTTCACCGGGCCCTGATCTTTCTGGTCATCTCCTGCCCCTGCGCCCTGGTCATCTCCGTGCCCCTGAGCTTCTTCGGCGGCATCGGCGGGGCCAGCAAGTGCGGCATTCTGGTGAAGGGCAGCAACTATCTGGAAACCCTGGCCCGAACGGAGACCGTAGTCTTCGACAAGACGGGCACCCTGACCCAGGGCAGCTTCACCGTCACCGCCCTGCACCCGGCGGAGGGCTTCACCGAAACCGCCCTGCTGGAGGCCGCCGCCCTGGCGGAGAGCTGGTCCAGCCATCCCATTTCCGTCTCCCTCCGCAAGGCCTGGGGCAAAGAGATCGACCCCGGCCGGGTGACGGACGTGGAGGAGATCGCCGGCCACGGCGTCACCGCCAGGGTGGACGGCAGGGCCGTCTCCGCCGGCAACAGCCGCCTCATGGAACGGGCGGGTGTCCAGTGGGCGTCCTGCAACCTGCCGGGAACCATCGTCCACGTGACGGTGGAGGGGCGCTACGCCGGACACATCCTCATCTCCGACCTGCCCAAGCCCGAGGCCAAAACCCTGGTGGAGGGCCTGAAGGCGGCGGGCGTGAAAAAGACCGTCATGCTCACCGGCGACACGGAGGCTACCGCCAAGGCCGTGGCCCGGGACCTGGGAATCGACGAGTACCACGCCCAGCTGCTCCCGGCGGACAAGGTGGAACGGGTAGAGTCCCTACTGGCGAAGAAGTCCCCCGGCGCGGCCCTGGCCTTTGTGGGGGACGGCATCAACGACGCGCCGGTCCTCACCCGGGCAGACATCGGCATCGCCATGGGGGCCCTGGGCTCCGACGCCGCCATTGAGGCCGCCGACGTGGTGCTGATGGACGACAACCCGGCGAAGATTGCCGCCGCCATGCGCATCTCCCGGAAGACCCTGCGGATTGTAAAGCAGAACATCTGGTTCGCCCTGGGGGTCAAAGGGGCGGTGCTGCTGCTGGGCGCCTTCGGCGTGGCCACCATGTGGGAGGCGGTGTTCGCCGACGTAGGCGTTGCGTTTATCGCCATTTTAAACGCCATGCGGTGTTTGCAGGTGGATGAATTTAAAAAGTGAACCCACGCGGGCCGGACGGAGAAATCCGTCCGGCCCGTGTCATTAGTCCGGCTCAATTCCGATCAACACAATCGGAACCGACGGGTTGGAGCGTCCTTCACGGACAATATTCGTCAACTCGTTCTCATACCAAGCCACCCCGCTTGACATTTGAGACATCAGACTGTGCATAGGAATGATTTCAATGCCAACGTCAATATCGCCCCGCTCATAGAAGAAAGTATGTTTCACATGCAGATCATATTGTACGGAAAAATATTTCCCGAACTGTACCTCAACCGCAACACGATTTTTGACAAAATCCACCTGATTATAGGTGCCAAAAGCCTGAAAGCCCCGGTGTAAGATCGCCTGCCTCTGTGCTTCTTTGTCCCGCATGTCCACAGTTTCCCGGGTTGTCTGCAAGTCCTCATTGACAAAGTAGGGCGTCCTCATTTCACGCCAGCCATTCGGGGACAGTTCCATTTTAAAAAGGCGGTTCAGCGCGGAGGGAGAATACAATCTTCTCCCCACCATCGTTTTCTCCTTACTGATCTTATCAAACGCCTTTTCAGCGTCAACCCTCCAAACCGCGCTTCGCACCTCGTCCCATAAAGCCGATTGGTGCACCAGGAGAAATTCCAATCCGTTCAAGTGACTGTATACCTGTCCAATTTTCATTTTGCCTGCCTCCACTCCTCCGGTATCTGCGCCACCTTATCCGTCGGCTTCGGTACCCATATCTTTTGATAAATCGGCCGGGTAGTCAACGTTCCTTCCGCCAGCTTTTGAATTCGGTCCATTCCAATCCGGACATAGGAGGGTTCCAACTCCGTACCATAGGCCCGGCGTTCATTTTTCAGCGCAGCAATCAGAGAAGAAGCAACTCCGGCAAACGGATCGTAGACAATCTCATTCCGGTTTGTCAACGCAAGGATGCATCGCTCTGCCAGCTCCACAGGAAATTGGCAAGGATGCTCCACCTTCTCTGGATGGTTATTTTTGACGTTAGGAATTTCCCATATCTGCGCGTCCCAGTCGTCAACCAGGCGCTCCACCGTCATCTCCCAGACATCTTCCGGGTTCTTCCCTTTGGGATTGCCACTAATTTGTCCCCTTTTTTCCCCTTTGAAATACCTCTTTCCAGGATATTTCGCAGGAATCCGGACATCATCTAAATTGAAGGTATAGTTGTCTGACTTCGTAAACCAAAGAATGGTCTCATAGCGGCCGCTGAACCGCTTCGAGCAATGCAGGCCATGCCCGAAGTGCCAAATTATCCGGTTGCGCAAATGGAGACCCAATTGCTTAAAATGCGGATAAAAATAGATATCAAGCGGATAGATTTCACCGCTGTCAACAAAATTTCCGGTCTGCCAGCAGATGCTTCCATCAGTGGAAAGAACACGGGCAAATTCCTCCAGCATAGGCGACAAACCGGCAACATACTCGTCAATGCTCCGCCGGGTTTCATACTCTTTTCCGATATTGTAAGGAGGTGAGGTAATGATTAACTTTATAGAATCAGCAGGCAACGACCGGCTGAATTCCAGTGCGTCTTTGCATACATACTGGTAATCCAAAGGTCCCAATGCAACTCCCCCCTATTTCTCCTGAAAATACCGCCGCGCCGTCTCCGCGTCGGCGGCGATCTGGGCCCGGAGGGCCTCCAGGGAGTCGAACCGAATCTCGTCCCGCAGATGCCCGTAAAACTCCACCCGCAGGGTCTGCCCGTACAAATCCCCCTGGAAGTCCAGAAGGCACGCCTCCACCGTCACGTCGGTCCCGCTGTTCACCGTGGGCCGGGTGCCCACGTTGGTGACGGCGGGACAGCTGGTTCCATCCTCGAAATAGACCCGGGTCACATAGACCCCGTGGCTGGGGACCAGCACACGGCCCGGCACCGGCAGATTCGCCGTGGGGAACAGCCGGGACGAGCCCAGACCCCGCCCGTGGCGAACCGTCCCCGTCAGGGTGTGGGGATGGCCCAGGAAGCGGTTCGCCCGCTCCACCTGCCCCAGCTCAATGAGGCGGCGGATGTAGGTGGAGCTGACGGTGACGCCGCCGATCTCCACCTTTGGGATGATGTCGCACCCAAGGCCCAGCTCTTCGCACTTCGCCGCCAGCCGCTCCGGCGTGCCCTGGTTCTTGTGGCCAAAGCGGTGGTCGTGGCCCGCCACCAAATGGACGGCGTGCCAGCGGCCCACCAGCAGCGTTTCCACAAAGTCCTCCCAGCTGGTGGTCATCATCTCCCGGTCGAAGGGGGCGATGATCACGTCCCGGATGCCGTACAGCCTCCGGACCAGATCCCGCCGGTCCTCCGGCGAGTTGATGAGGGGACAGGGAACCCCTGTGACCACCTCCTTCGGCGGGCGGTCGAAGGTGAAGACGGCGGGGGTGCAGCCCCGCCGGGCCGCCTCCTCCGCTGTCCGGCGGAGCAGGGCGGCGTGGCCCAGGTGGACCCCGTCGAAGAAGCCCAGGGCAATGACACGTTCTTTCATACTACGCTCCAAAGAAGTTCTTGATGGACGTCAGGGTCCCCCCCGCCGCCTGGGAGAGACAGAGGAATTCCCCCTCCTGTCCGTAGAGCCGGTAAGTACCATCCTCCGTTCCCGGCAGGGTGATGGGGTTTCCGCAGCGGACCCGCTTCTCCTGCCCCGGAGACCGGACGGTCCGGGCAGGGTATTGGACGAACAGGCCGTCCAGGGGGCGGAGCAGCGCCTCCCCCCGCTCCTGAACGTCCTGGATGGTGACGGCGTCCGCCAGGGTGAAGCCCGCTGCCATGGTCCGCCGGAGGCTGTACAGCGCCCCGCCGCAGCCCAGAGCCTGTCCCAGATCGTGGCAGAGGGTGCGGATGTAGGTGCCCTTGGAGCAGAGGCAGCGCAGTCGGTAGTCCGTCTCGCTCTCCGCCCCCAGAAGCTCCAGCTCGTGGATGGTCACCGGGCGGGGCTTCCGCTCCACCTCCTGGCCCTTCCGGGCCAGCTCATAGAGCTTCTTTCCCTGTATTTTCACAGCGGAGTACATGGGGGGAATCTGCCGGATGTCCCCCCGGAAGGCCCCCAGGGCCGCCTCCAGCTCCGCCGGGCCCGCGGGGACCGGGCGGGTCTCCAGAACCGTTCCGGTGACGTCCTGGGTGTCCGTAACCAGGCCCAGACGGAGGCCCGCCAGATACTCCTTCCGCCCGTTCTCCGCGAACTCCACGGCCCGGGTGGCCCGGCCCACGAAGACCGGCAGCACTCCCGTGGCCATGGGGTCCAGGGTTCCGCCGTGGCCCACCCGCTTCTCGCGGAGGATGCCCCGCACCTTGGCGCAGACATCCATGGAGGTCCACCCGGCGGGCTTGTCGATGATGAGGATGCCGTTGGGCATGGAAACCGCCCTCCTGATTTTAAAGAGTGAAGTCCGGGGCCACCTGAGCGATGGCCTCCAGCATCCGCCGCTTCGCCTCCTCGAAGGAGGCCTCCACGGTGCATCCGGCGGCGGCGGCGTGGCCCCCGCCCCCCAGAAGGGCGCAAACCTCCGTGGCGTTGACCCGGGGACCGGTGCGGAGGGAGAATTTCCAGACGTCCGGCCGAAGCTCCCGCATGGTGACGGCGCAGTCCACCCCCTGAATCTGCCCCCCCAGGGCGGAGAGGTCCTCCGCGTCGGTTTCGGAGGCTCCCACGGACGCCAGCAGGGACAGGGGAACGAAGAGGAACGCCGTCCGCTCCCGGTCGTAGCATTCCATACCGTTCAGCATGGCGGCCTCCAGCTGGAGACGCCTGCGGCTCTTGGTGCGGAAAAAGGTCTTGTTCACCGCCTGAACGTCAATGCCGGTTCGCAGCAGGGCGGCGGCCACGGCGTGGGTATGGGCGGTGGTGTTGTTGTAGGCAAAGCAGCCGCAGTCCGTGGAAACCGCCACATAGAGGGGCAGGGCCATCTCCGCCGTAATAGGGCCCAGGGCGGCCAGAATGTCGTAGACGATCTCCCCGGTGGCGGCGGCGGAGGGGCGCGCCAGATTCTCCCGGCCAAAGCCCTCAAAGGACGGGTGGTGGTCAATGGCCAGGTCCACCCGGTCCGCGTAGGCTGCCGCGTTCTCCGGGAACAGCTTCACCGCAGCGATGTCCACGGAGACCACCTTCTCCGGCCGGAAGCCCTCCGGCGCGGCGTAGGGGAGGAAGTAGGGGGCGATGGTCTCCGTCAGCTCCGGATTGGGGAGGAGGTACGCCGTCTTGCCCAGGGCCCGCAGTCCTGCGCACAGCGCGGCGGCGGAACCCACGGTGTCCCCGTCGGGGCGGAGGTGGGTGAGAAGGAGAAGATGGTCAAAGGACCGCAGCCGCTCCGCGGCCTCGCGGACGGTCAGCGCGGTCATTCCTCCACCTCGGGCTTGGGGCCCCGGGCGGCGTCCTTCTCCTCCTCCTTGCGCAGAAGCTCCAGAATGTGGGCCCCGTGCTCGATGGAGTCGTCCCCGGTGAACTGGAGCTCCGGCGTATAACGGAGCTGGAGGGCGTGCCCCAGCTCCCGCCGGAGGAAGCCGGAGGCGGACTTCAGGCCCTTCAGCACGTCCTTCTCCTGGTCCTTGTTCAGCACGCTGACGTAGACCCGGGCATAGCGCAGGTCGTTGGTGGTGTCCACCCGGGTGATGGAAACCATGCCGGTGCCGGAGACCCGGGGGTCCTTCAAGCTGCGGATCTGGGCCGCCAGCTCCCGCTGAATCTCATCGTTGATCCGGTTGATTCGGTTTGAAGCCATAGGTATTCTCCTTTTCAAATAAAGGCGGCGGTGATCCCGCCGCCTTTATTGTGTGCCTTACTGAGGAATTTCCTCCATGGTATAGCCTTCCACGATATCGCCTTCTTTGATATCGTTGAACTTCTCAATGGTCAAGCCGCACTCGTAGCCGCTGGCGACCTCCTTGGCGGCGTCCTTGAAGCGCTGGAGGGAGCCCAGCACACCCTCGTGGATGACGATGCCGTCCCGCACCAGACGGACGGAGCAGTTCCGGACGATCTTGCCGTCCTGGACGTAGCAGCCCGCCACGGTGCCCACGCCGGAGACCTTGTAGGTCTGCCGCACCTCCGCGTGACCCAGCAGAGCCTCCCGGTACTTGGGGGCCAGCATGCCCTTCATGGCGGCGGTGATCTCGTCGATGCAGTCGTAGATGACCCGGTACATCCGCATATCCACATTCTGCCGCGCCGCGCCGTCCCGGGCGGCGGCGTCGGGCCGGACGTTGAAGCCCACGATAATGGCGTTGGAGGAGGAGGCAAGCATCACGTCGGACTCGTTCACCGCGCCCACGCCGCCGTGGATGACCCGGACGTTGACCTCGTCGTTGCTGAGCTTTTCCAAAGACGCCTTCACCGCCTCCACGCTGCCCTGGACGTCGGCCTTGACAATGAGGGCCAGCTCCTTCCGCTCGCCGGCCTGAATCTGGTCAAACAGATTCTCCAGGCTGACCTTCTGCACCGGCGCGGCGGCCTTGGCCCGCTCCTCCGCCTTGCGCTGCTCCACCAGCTCTCTTGCCATCCGCTCGTCGCTGACGGCGAAGAAGGAGGACCCGGCGGTGGGCGCCTCGCTGAGGCCCGCGATCTCCACGGGGACGGAGGGTCCCGCCTCCGTGAGGCGGCCGCCCTTGTAGTCCAGCATGGTCCGGACCCGGCCCACGGCGGTGCCCGCGATGATGACGTCTCCCTGCCGCAGGGTGCCGTTTTGCACCAGGAGGGTGGCCACGGGGCCCCGGCCCTTGTCCAGGCGGGCCTCGATGACGGTGCCGGAGGCGGCCCGGTTGGGGTTGGCCTTCAGCTCCGCCATCTCGGCGGTGAGGGTCACCATCTCCAGGAGGTTGTCAATGCCGATGTTCTTCTTGGCCGAGACCTTGCAGCAGATGGTCTCGCCGCCCCAGTCCTCGGGAACAAGGCCGTGCTCCGTCAGCTGCTGCATGACCTTGTCGGGGTTGGCGTTCTCCTTGTCGATCTTGTTGACGGCCACCACAATGGGGATGTTGGCGGCCTTGGCGTGGCTGATGGACTCAACGGTCTGGGGCATGATGCCGTCGTCCGCCGCCACCATCAAAATGGCGATGTCCGTCACCATGGCGCCCCGGGCGCGCATGGAGGTAAAGGCCTCGTGGCCGGGGGTGTCCAGGAAGGTGATGGGCTTGCCGTTCACCTGGACCTGATAGGCGCCGATGTGCTGGGTGATGCCGCCGGCCTCGCCGGAGGCCACGGATGTGTTCCGGATGGTGTCCAGCAGAGAGGTCTTGCCGTGGTCCACGTGGCCCATGACCACGACCACCGGGGCCCGGGGAACCAGGTCCTCCGCCTTGTCCTCGGAGACGTCGATGAGCTTTTCCTCAATGGTGACGACGACTTCCCGCTCCACCTTGCAGCCCATCTCCTCGGCGATGAAGGAGGCGGTGTCAAAGTCGATCATCTGGGGCAGGGAGGCCATGATGCCGTTTTTCATCAGGGCCTTGACCACCTCCGCGCCGGTCTTCTTCATTCGGCTGGCCAGCTCGCCCACGGAAATCTCGTCGGGAATCTGGACCTTGACGGGGGCCTTCTTGGCGATCTCCAGCTGGAGGCGGCGCATGCGCTCCTGCTCATCCTGCCGCCGCTTGTTGGAGAAGGCGGGACCGCCCCGGCGCTGCTGGCCGCCCCGAACCTTTTCCCGGCCGGAGCGCTGCTGGCGCTGCATCCGCTCGCCCTGCTGGCCGCCCAGGGTCTCCAGCCGCTCGTCGTACTTGGCGAGGTTCACGTCGCCGCCCTTCCGGGTGTCCACGATCTTCTTCTGGGGAACCCGGCTGGCAGGCTTCTGCACAACCGGCTGGGCCGCAGCCGGCTGCTGGCCGGGCGCGCCCTGCTGGCCGGAGGCCGCCTGCTGATTGGGGGACTGCTGGGAGGCGGCGGGCTGCCGCTGGGGCTGTTGGGTCCGCTGGGGCTGCTGCGGGGCGGCTGGCTTGCCGCCCGCCTTCTGGGGAGCGGGCTTCTGCTCCGCCGGGGCGGGTTTGGCCTCCTGATAGGTCTCGCTGAAAATGACCTGGATGTCCGAGACAGGATGGTCCTGGGTCAGCCGGTCAAAGATGATGGAGAGCTCCCGGTCCGTCAGCACCTGCATATGGTTCTTCGGCGCGGACGCGTACTTGGTCAGAATCTCCGTAATGGTCTTGGTGGGAAGGCCGAAGTCCTTCGCCACCTCATGGACTCTGTATTTTTCAATTGCCAATCGAAACACCTCGTTCTGTTCCCCTCCGGAAGCCCGTTTGAAAACCGGCGGACCGCCGCCGGCTTTCAGACGGACTCAGGAGCGGAGAAATTTTATGATAGAAGGGGCCGGGGCCCCTGTGCGCGGCGGCACCTCAGCGCCCCCCGCCCCGGTTCCGGGGGGGATGATCCCGTTTTTCGCTCCGGGGCGGTCCGGACCTCCCGCCTTGGGAGGGCCCGGGTCTTCCTTTGTAGGGGCGTTTCCCCTCTTCGGGGCGGCCCGGCTTTCCGCCGTAAGGACGTTTCCCCTCTTCGGGGCGGCCCGGCTTTCCGCCGTAAGGGTGCTTCCTCTCTTCGGGGCGGCCCGGCTTTCCGCCGCCGCTCCAGCGGGGGGGCCGCTCTTCCGGCTTCCGCCCGTCCCTTGGGGGACGGCGGTCCCGGCGGGACGCGGGCCGCTCCTCCCGGCGGGGTCCCGGCGGTGCCTTGGACGGCGGGTCCCGGCGGGGAGCCGTCTTCCGTTCCTTGGCCCGGCGGAGCTTCAGGTCCATCCGGGCGGCGGCCCCGCCATAGCGCTCCGGGTCCAGGGCGGCCAGCCGCTCCGTCACGGCGGCGGCAAGACCCGTGTCCGTCAGGGCCGCGATGGCGGCGCTGCCCCGGCCCAGGGCCCCGCCCAGCTCCGCCTTGGAGAAGGGAAGGGTCAAAAACAGGCAGTGCCCCTCCCCGGCCAGATGCTCCGCCCGGCGGCGGGTGTTGTCCGCCGCGTCGGCAGCCAGGAGCAGCAGCCTCGCCTGTCCGCTCTTCGCCGCCAGGGCCGCAGGTTCCTCTCCCACGGCCAGCCTCCCGCCCCGGAGCGCCAGCCCCAGGAGGGAGAGAATGTGGTTGTTCGTCATGTTCCGCCTCCCAGCTCCGCCTCCATGGCGTCGTACACCTCGGGGGGAATGGCGGTTTCAAAGGCCCGCTCTAAGGCCCGGGACTTCCGGGCCTTTTTCAGGCACGCCGCGTCCGGGCACACATAGGCCCCCCGCCCGGGCTTCTTCCCGGAAAAATCCAGGCTCACGTCCCCCTCCGGGGACCGGACCACCCGCAGCAGCGTCTTCTTGTCCTTCATCTCCCGGCAGCCCACGCACTGGCGCTGGGGAATCTTCTTCACCTTGGGCACGTTTCAAACCACCCTTCTCTCTGGATTTGCGCTTTCTGAGGAGACTCCGGGGACGGCTCCCCGTCTGTCCGGCGGCGGGCCGCTTCCAAAGGCGGCCTCCTCCTCACTCCTCCGCAGCCGGTTCCTCTGCGGCCGGTTCCTCTGCGGGAGTCTCCGCTTCCTCTGCGGCCGGCTCCTCTGCGAAAGCCTCCGCCGCCTCGGGCTCCTCAAAGGGGTCCTCTTCCTCCCGATAGCTCTGGGGCTTGATGTCAATTTTATATCCGGTGAGCCGCGCGGCCAGGCGGGCGTTCTGCCCCTCCTTGCCGATGGCCAGGGACAGCTGATCGTCCGGCACCACGCAGCGGCAGGCCTTGCCCTCCTCCGCCACGCGGACCTCCACCACGGCGGCGGGGGCCAGGGCGGCGGCGATGAACGCGGCGGGGTCCTCGCTCCACTTGATGATGTCGATCTTCTCGCCCCGGAGCTCCTCCACAATGGCGGCCACCCGCTGGCCCTTGGGGCCCACGCAGGCGCCGATGGGGTCCACGTTCTCCTCCTGGGACCAGACGGCCATCTTCGTGCGGCTGCCCGCCTCCCGGGCGATGGACTTCACCTCCACGGACCCGTCGAAAATCTCCGGCACCTCCAGCTCGAAAAGGCGCTTCACCAAACCCGGGTGGGTCCGGGAGATCAGTACCTGGGGCCCCCTTGTGGCCCGGCGGACGTCCACCACGTAGACCTTGATGTGCATCCCCTCCTCCAGGGGCTCGCCGGGGACCTGCTCCCCCGCCAGCAGCAGCGCCTCGGTGGACTCCGAGCCGGTGCCGATGCGCAGGGAGGCCGCGCCATTCCGGGGATCGATGCGGGTGACGACGCCGGTGAGAATCTCGTGCTGCTTGGAGTTGAACTCGTCGTACACCATGCCCCGCTCCGCCTCCCGCAGGCCCTGGATGATGACCTGCTTGCCGTTGCCCGCGGCGATGCGGCCGAACTCCATCTTATCCACGGGGATGTTGATCACGTCGCCGACCTCATACCGGGCGGAGATGGCCCGCGCCTCCGCCAGGGGCATCTCGTTGAAGGGGTCCACATAGTCCTCTTCGTCCACGATGGTCTTCTGGACGAACATCCGGATATCCTTATGGACCTCGTCCACCTCCACCAGGATGTTCTCCTTCTCCACATCCTTGTGGTCCTTCTGGTAGGCGGTGGTGATGGCCATGACCACCCGCTCCAGCATGCCGGCCTTGGAAATGCCCCGTTCCTTCTCCAGCAGCTCCAGCGCGGCGAAGATCTCCCCGGGGTTCATGCCGGCGGGTTCCTTCTGTTTTTTGCCTCTCATCTTTGCTGATTCTCCTTACCACTGTAAAATACGTTGTTCATGCGTCTCTCTCAGAATTCCACCCGCAGCCGGACCAGGGCCACGTCCTTCTTCTCAAAGGTCCGGGAGGTCCCTCCGGACTCCACGGTGACAGCCCCGCTCTCCATGTCATAGGCCGTGAGAACGCCGGGAATCTCCTTCTGCCCATCCAGGGCGCGGTAGAGCTTCACCAGCACGGGGCTGCCCATGAACTTCCCAAAGTCCCCGGGGCGCTTCAGCGCCCGCTCCGCCCCGGCGGAGCCCACCTCCAGGGTATAGCTGCCCTCGATGGGGTCCGCCTCGTCCAAAAGGCCGCTGAGCTTCCGGGACACGGCCTCGCAGTCCAGAATGTCCACGCCGCCCTCCTTGTCCAGCAGCACCCGGAGATACCAGGTTCCGCCCTCCTTGACGTACTCCACGTCCCAGAGCGTGCAGCCCGCCTCCGCGATGGCAGGGGCCGCCAATTCGGCGGTGAGCTCGGTGATCTTCTTCATAAACGCAACGCCTCCCGGTGGATTTTAAGGAAGGGAAAAGGGCCAATAAAAAGAGCGGACCGCCGGTCCACTCCAACCCTTACACTTCCATCATACCTAACATATGCAATATACCACAGCTCATGAAAAAGCGCAAGTCTTTTCGCGAATTTAATTGTCTCCGATTTCCAGTCCCGCCGCCGGAGGCGGACCCCGCGCTTGCAGTTTCCCCCGGGACATGGTACAATAGCGGGGAAATCCAACGAAAAGGAGTACTCCCTGACTATGAAAAAAGCTCTGCTGACGCTGCTGGCCCTCTGCTGCCTGACCCTTCCGGCCCAGGCGGCGGGCTTTTCCGACGTGCCGGAGGACCACTGGGCCGCCGGTCCCATTCAGGAGGCCGCGGAGGCCGGGGTCATCTCCGGCTATGGGGACGGCAGCTTCCGCCCCCAGGCGGAGGTCACCGCCGCCCACTTCTGCGCCGTTCTCTCCCGCTCCTTCCTGGCGGAGGAGCTCTCCGGCCAGTCCAGCTGGGAACACCGCTATCTGGACGCCTGCCTCCCCATTCTGGAGGGGACGGAGGTTTATGCCGCTTACCAGGAGGCGGGAAACCGCTGGGGCGATTTTGCGGACCGGCCTCTGAGCCGCTATGACATGGCCCGGATTCTCTGCAGCCTCGTCTCCAAAGAGGGCGCGGCCCCCGGCGAGGAAGCCGCCCGGGCCGCCGGGCCGGAAATCGCGGACTGGGAGGAAATTCCCGAGGGCTACCGCGCCGCCGTCTCCGCCTGCTGGTCCATGGGACTGCTCCGGGGACAAAGCGGCGGCCGCTTCGCCGGGGAGGACACCCTGAACCGCGCCCAGGCCGCCGTGATCTGGTCCCGGCTGGACGGCCTGCTCCAAGAATCCGGCCAGTCCCCGGAGGAGGATCCGGGCGGGGAGGAAAGGGACATGCCCGCCTTCGGCCTCCAGGGGGACGAGACGGTCCAGCAGATGATGGACCGGGTCAACGCCGGGACTCCCCGCTGCAAGGAGGGCTGCCTCCCCAACGGGAAGACCCGGACGGAGGAGCACATCCTGGAGCTTCTGGAGCTGGTGAAGCAGGGCTGCCCGGAGGGCGCCGTCTGGAGCTCCACCACCCGCTATGACTACAGCGCCCCCAGCGCCGGGCCCGTGAAGGGCTGCCTCTCCTTCGGCATGGCGGTCAGCGACTTCCTCTTTGGCGAGGAGACCCCCGTCACCCAGCACCGCAGCTTCGACACGCTGAAGCCGGGGGACATGGTCCACATCAAGGGCGGCTATGCCGAGCGGGTGCTGATTCTCACCGGCGTAGACCGGGAGAAAGATTCCTTCGCCGCCTGCGAGCTGAAGGAGAACGGCAAGGTCAGCTGGTCCGCCTGGGGCCCCCTCTCCGGCCTGATCGACCGCCACGGCGTCACCACGGTGTACAGCCGCGCGTAACATCGCCCTTTCGGGACCGCCCTCTTGGGCGGTCCCCGGCGTTTGCTCTTGCAAACCCGGACGCAAAATGCTATGATATCCCCAGCGAAAACGCGACGAAAGCGGTGACACAACATGGCAATCATCGGCATCGATCTGGGCACCACCAACTCCCTGGCCGCCGTCTGGCGGGACGGGCGGAGCCAGCTCATCCCCAACGCCGCCGGGGAGGTGCTGACCCCCAGCGTGGTCAGCGTGGACGAGGATGGAAGCATTCTGGTGGGCCGGGCGGCCCGGGACCGGCTGGTCTCCCACCCGGAGCGGACCGCCGCCCGCTTCAAGCGGCACATGGGCACCTCCAAAACCTACTCCCTGGGGGGCCGGACCTTCACGCCGGAGGACCTGTCCTCCCTGATTCTCCGCTCCCTGCGGGAGGACGCCGAGACCTATCTCGGCGAGCCGGTGGAGGAGGCGGTGGTCAGCGTCCCCGCCTACTTCGCCGAGGCCCAGCGCTCCGCCACAAAGCGGGCCGCCGCCCTGGCGGGGCTGAAGGTGGAGCGGCTGGTAAACGAGCCCTCCGCCGCCGCCGTCACCGGCCACATCCGGGAGGGGGAGGGAGACAAGGTCTGCCTGGTCTTCGACCTGGGGGGCGGCACCCTGGACGTTTCTTTGGTGGAGCGCTTTGAAAACGTGGTCAGCGTCACGGCGGTCAGCGGGGACAACCGCCTGGGCGGCGCGGATTTCGACCTCGCCATCGCCCGGGGCTTCTGCGAGGACTGCGGGCTGGACTTTGACGCTCTCACCCCCCGCCAGCGGGAGATGCTGGTCCGGCAGGCGGAGACCTGCAAAATGGCCCTGACCCAGCAGGAGATGGTCATCCTCTCCGTGGACGACGGCGTCATCTCCGCCTCCCTGACCCTCTCCAACGAGTGGCTGATCCGCAAATGCGGGGCCCTCTTCCGGCGGATGACCGTCCCCATCCAGCGGGTGTTTCTGGACGGCGGCATCTCCCCCCAGGAGCTGGACGATCTCGTCCTGGTGGGCGGGTCCAGCCGCATGCCCGCCGTCCGGCGCTACATCGCCCGGACTCTGCGCAAGGAGCCCGTGAAGGACAGCCGGCCGGACACCGCCGTCGCCCTGGGGGCCGGCGTCTGCGCCGGGATGAAGGCCCGGGCCGGGGACCTCCGGGAGCTGGTCCTTACCGACGTGTGCCCCTTCACCCTGGGCGTGGCCCGGTACAACGAGAGCGAGCCGGGGAGGGACCTGATGAGCCCCATCATCGAGCGCAACAGCGTCCTGCCCACCAGCAAGATGGGAATCTACTACACCGTACGGGACGGCCAGGATAAGGTGGACGTGCAGGTCTTCCAGGGGGAGCACCGCTACTGCGGGGACAATACCCTTCTGGGCAAGCTCCTGGTCCCCGTGCCCCCGGCCCCCCGGGGGCGGCAGAGCGTGCGCATCCGCTTCACCTATGACATCAACGGCCTTCTGGAGGTGGAGGTGGTCAACGAGACCGGCCACGCGGAGCGTCTGGTCCTCCAGAACCGGGACATGACGCCGGAGGAGGCGGAGCGGCGGCTGAAGGAGCTCTCCCGTCTGAAGCTCCATCCCCGGGACCAGGAGGAGTACCGGGCCATGACCGCCCGGGGCGAGCGGCTGTACGCCGTCACCGTGGGGTCCCTGCGCCAGCAGGTGGCGGAGCTTTTGGACTGGTATCAACGGGTCCTCTCCACCCAGGAGGCCCTGAAAATCGCCAAGGCCACCCGGCGGCTGGACCGCTTCTTCGACCAGGCGGAGGCCTATCTGGGGGACGCGGCCCTGCCGCCGCCGGAGTCCCCGGACGACGAGGAGGAGGACCTGTGAGCTGGCCCTGGACCGAGCTGGGACTGGAGAGCCCGGCGGACCTCCCGGAGATACGAAAAGCCTATGCCCAGCGCCTGAAAACCACCCACCCCGAGGAGGACCCGGAGGGCTTCCAGCGCCTCCACGCCGCCTATCAGGAGGCCAGCCGGATGGCCCGCCGCCGGGCCCGCTCCGCCCCGGAGCGGGAGGATACGGAAGGCAGGGCCCCCGAGCGGGCCCATGGCGGTCCCCCAGAGGCCCCGGAGACCTCCGGGTCCCCGGACTGGGACTATGACGAGCTTTTGAAGGACCGCCAGGCCCCCCAGCCTCCGCCGGAGGCCGCTCCGGACTGGGATTACGACGGGCTTCTGCACGAGGAACCGGAGGACCCCAAGGAGCCGGAGGCGGAACCCGAGAGCGCGGACTGGGACTATGAGCGCCTCTTCGCCGAGGGGGAGGCGGAGGCCCAGGCGGCCCGCCGCCGGAAGCTGGAGGAGCTCCGGGAGAAAAACCGGGCCCGCTGGGCCAGACAGGAGCGGGAGCAGCGGCGGCGGGCGGAGGAAGAGGAGGCGTCCTGGACTGCGGTGATGGCGGCGGCCCACGCTTTGGAGCTGCTGGATTCCTCCGGAGCGCCCCTGTCCCAGTGGCGGCGGTTTTTGAACGACCCGGTGTTTTTGAACGTCCGGGCCAACCTGGACTTCGTCTTCGCTCTGGAGGACTTTCTGGAGCAGCGCCCGGACCTCTCCCTGGAGATCCGCCGGGCCATTTTCGCCGCCTATGAGGCCCAGAACGGCTCCAAATACCCGGTGTACAACCGCCTGTACAAGCTGCTGAACGTGGGCCGGGGGGAAAAGCGCCGGGCCGCCCGGGCCAAAAGCGCCTGGCGAACCGCCTGGCGGAGCTATCCCCCCTGGCGGAAGGCGGTCATCGTGGTCTGCGCCGTTATTCTGGCGGCGTTCTTTTCCCTGGGCACGGCTGTGAACCTGCGCACCGCCTACGAGGATTTCACCGCCCGCCGGGCGGCCGCCCGCTGGGAGGTCCAGGCCCTCCAATGGCTGGAGGAGGACTATGGGGAGCCCTTCCTCCACGACGCGTCCGACGGCGTCTTTGCTCCGGCGGCGAAGCCGGATTTGCACTTCCGCGCCTCCCCCTATGGAGAGCGCACGGAATACTGGCCGGGCTATCAGACCAACTATCCCCACATTCTGGTCAGACAGGCTCTGGAGGACTTCGCCGGAGAGCGGGACCTGAATTTGGACCTGGCGTCCTACTCCCACAACGCCGGCGACGCGCCGGGGGCCTATCTCCTCAGCCTGCCCCTGCTGGGGGCGGAGGAGGACGTGGCCGCCCTGGGGGCGCTGCTGGAGGAGCTGTCGCGGCAGGAGTGGCATCAGGTCCCTCTGGCAAACCCCAGCCTCCAGACGGAATACCTGGTCCGGGAACCGGCGGAGTACACGGTGTATCTCTGCCACAGGGGTTTGGCCTTCTATGAGGCCCCGTCCAAGGAGGGCTTTGACACGGAGGAGGCCCTGAGCCGCTACGCCCAGGCGGGCCCCGCCTTCTGCCGCTACATTCTGGAAAACAGCGGCCTGGCCCAGGAGCACCTGGGGGAGGGGACCTTCGTCCTCGCGGACCAGGACGCGGCGCAGATCGGGGACGGAACCTTCTTCCACGTCATCGCCGCGGACCGGGACAGCGGCAAGCCTCGGGTCCATTATTTCCTGGACACCGGGGGCAGCACGCTCTTCTGCATCCCCCAGGAGAGAATCGAGGGGATACGCTTCATCCCGGACCTCTACCGGGGCGCCGTCCGACACCTCCAGCTGGACAAGGTGGGCCTGGTCCTGGTCATGGATCAGGCGGCGGAAAGCGCATCTTAGAAAACCGTAAAGCGGCGGACCCGTTGGGGTCCGCCGCCGTTTTCCTCATTGGCAGGTGAAGGCGTGCCAGCCGTTGTCCTCCCGCCGGTTCCGGACTTCCAGTCCGGCGGCGGCCAGAGCGGCCTCCACCTCCTCCGCCCGGCCCTCAATGATGCCGGAGCAGAGGAAGGTCCCGCCTTCGTTCAGCAGTCCCCGGACCCGGGGGGCCAGGGCGATAATCACGTCCGCCACGATGTTGGCGAGAACCAGATCATACCCCCCGCCGATTTGCTCCGCGACGGTCTCGTCCGTCAGGATGTTCCCCACCAGGACCTCCAGCCGGTCCGGGCCGATGCCGTTCAGTCCGGCGTTTTCCCGGGCGGCGTCCCGGCACTTGTCGTCGATATCCACCGCCAGGGCGGACCCGGCTCCCAGCCGCAGGGCGGCCACGGACAAAATGCCGCTGCCGCAGCCCAGGTCCAGCACCCGCTCTCCGCCCCGAACCAGACTCTCCAGCACCGTCAGACACAGCCGGGTGGTGGCGTGGGCCCCGGTGCCGAAGGTGAGGCCCGGGTCCAGGTAGAGGGGGGTCCGGTCTCCCGGGTCCGCCTCCTCCCACTGGGGGATGACCAGCAGCCGCTCTCCGATTTCCATGGGCTTGTAGTACTGCTTCCAATTGTTCTCCCAGTCCGCGTCCTGGACGTCCTCCAGGGTCATCAGCAGCGTCCCCAGGTCCTTCCGCTCCCGCTTCAGTCCCTCCAGGGCGATGCGGACCTCTCCCAGCTTGGCGAAGCCCGCCTCCCTGGCCTCCAGATAGAATGTGATGCGGGACCGGCCCGCCATATGGCGCTCCAGGTCCTCGTCCACGTAATCCCAGTAGTCCCGGTTGTTCTCCAGGAAGTCCTGAAACTCCTCCTCGTCCTCGATCATCACGCCGTCCACGTCCAGGGCGGACAGCAGGGCCTGGACCGTCTCCAGGCCGGCGTGATTTGTGTCAATGTGTACCTCCAGCCAGCGCATATCCAAACCGCCCCTTTCCTCACCGGCTCCTGCCGACGAAAAACAGTGCCATGACCCCGGCTCCGGTGTGGCTGCCGATGACGGGTCCCACATAGTTGATGTGAACCTCCTTCACCCCCAGGCGGCGGACCTCCTCCGCCACGAACTCCGCGTCCTCCCGGCAGTCGCCGTGGCTGATGAACACCGGATACTCCCCGGGGGCGGCGGCGGTCTTCTTCATGTGGTCCGCCAGGGCCAGCAGGGACGCCCGGCGGCCCCGGAACTTCTCCATGGGGATCAGCCGCCCCTGGCTGTCCACATGGAGGACGGGCTTGATGGAGAGCATGGTCCCAAACAGCGCCGCCGTGGCGCTGACCCGGCCGCCCCGCTTCAGGTGGTTCAGGTCGTCCACGGTGAACCAGTGGCAGATGTTGGCCTTGGTCCTCTCGGCGTAGTCCCGGACCTCCTCGATGGTCCTTCCCTTCCGCTTTTCCTGGACGCAGAGCCAGACCAGCAGCCCCTGGCCCATGGAGGCGCAGAGGGTGTCCACCACCAGAATCTTCCGCTCCGGGAATTCCTCTCTCAGCTCCCCGGCGGCGATGACGGCGGACTGGTAGGTGGTGGAGAGGGCCGAGGAGAAGCAGAGGCACAAAACGTCCCGCCCGGACTCCAGCGCGGAGCGCATAGCCGTCTCAAACTCCCCCACGTTGACGGCGGAGGTGACGGGCATGGCGCCATTGCGGACCTTCTCGTAAAACTCCCGGAAGCCGATCTCCCGGCCGTCCAGATAATTTTGAAAGCTCCTGCCCTCCAGCTCCAGCCGCAGAGGCAGCACCTCCAGCTCCAGCTCCGCCGCCATCTCCGCGGAGAGGTCGCAGCAGCTGTCGGTCATCATCACGTATCCGGCCATACTCACTCACGCTCCTTTTCTTTTTTCCCCTTGGCGGGCGGCTCCTTTCCCTCCCGGAGAAGGGCCACGCAGCGGCTTCCCGCCACGCCGGCGGCATAGCTTAGAAGAGAGAAGTGAATCGCGGCGTCCGCCAGAGCGGCATCGTCCAGCTCCCCGCCTCCCGTCCGGGCCTCCAGCTCTCTGGCGGTGATGTTCAGGGCCTCGTCCAGACTCTGGCGGAAGGCGGCGTAGCCGTCCCGCACCGGGCGGTCTCCCTGGAGCTCCTCCCGAATCAGAAGGTCCATGTCCCGGGTGGACATGACCCGTTTCAATACGCAGATCACCGTGAAATAGGCCAGATGCTCCCGGCCGTACTTCTTGCCCTCGGCCCGGGGGGCCAGGCCGCTTTTTGTGTAGTTGTTCACCATGGCGGCGGTGAGGCCGTCGTCCCCGTCGAAGCGGATGACCTGCCGGTCCATGTAGGAGAGAACCTGGTCCATATACAGCGAGAAATCCGGCAGCTGCTCCCACTCCACGGGCCGCTGGTCCCGCAGGCGGGCTTGGAGATCGGTCAAATCGTTCATGGGTCGTCCTTTCTTGAAATTCCGTTCCGTTTGCAATGAAAAAGCCGCCCGGCAGGACCGGACGGCTGCGCAATGGTTATTGTAACACCGGGACGCGGTTTTGTAAACCATATTTTGGGGGATTGAAAAACATATTTTTTCATGGGCTTCCACAGCCGCTTCCCACCCCGGCGGCGCCTGCCCCGCAGGGGGGGGGGCGAGGGGGCTATTTCCCCACGCAGAACCGGGAGAAAATCCGCTCCACGATCTCCTCTCTGGCAGTTCGGCCCGTCAGCTCTCCCAGGGCGTCCAGCGCCGCCTCCCCGTCGGTAAGCACCGCGTCGGGGGTCAGGCCGCTCTCCAGGGCCTCCAGGGCCCGGCGGACGGCCTCCAGGGCCCGCCGGGCGGCGTCCTCCTGCCGCTGGTCCGTCAGGAGGCTCCCCGCCTCCCCGGGCTCCCCGGCGGGGAAGAGAGCCGTCACGGCCTTTTCCAGGTCCTCCAGGCCCTCTCCGGTAACGGAGGAAAGGGACACATAGGCAGCGGGACCGTTCCAGGCCCTCTCGCCGCCCCAGGCGCCGATAGACCCAGCCGTTTTTCCGGACAGGTCCCGCTTAGAGGCAATGAAGATCCAGGGCGTCTCCTGTCCGCCTACCGCAGCCAACAGCTGGCGGAAGTCCTCCCAATAAGCCCGGGGCCGGTTCTCCATGTCCACTTGGTCGTCGGACACCAGCAAAATCAGCTCCGCCTCCTCCATCGCCTTTCGAGACCGCTCCACACCTAATTTCTCCACCTGGTCCTCCGTCTCCCGGAGGCCCGCCGTGTCGATCAGCCGCAGCAGCACCCCGCCGCAGAGGACGGATTCCTCCACCGTGTCCCGGGTGGTGCCCGGCACATCCGTGACGATGGCTCGCTCATACCCCGCCAGGGCGTTGAGCAGAGAGGACTTCCCGGCGTTGGGCAGCCCCACGATGGCGGTCCGAACGCCCTTTTTCAGCACCCGGCCCCGGCGGCAGGTGGCCAGCAGGGCGGACAGGGCCCCCTCCGCCTCCCGGAGGGCGGCGGACACCTCCTCCGGCCTCACGTCCTCGATGTCCTCGTCCGGGTAGTCCACCACGGCGTAAAACCGGGAAGTGACCTCCAGCAGCGCCTCCTGCACCGGCTCCAGCCGGCGGCGGAGGCCCCCGTCCAGCTGGGCGGCGGCGTTCCGGGCGGCGGCGGCGGTTTCGGCGTCAATGAGGTCGATGACGGCCTCCGCCTGAGTCAGGTCCAGCTGCCCGTTCAAGAAGGCCCGTTTCGTGAACTCCCCCGGCCCCGCCTGCCGGGCCCCGGCGGCAAAGAGGGCCGCCAGCACCTCCCGCAGGACCACCGGGGACCCGTGGCAGTGGAGCTCGGCGGAGTCCTCCCCGGTGTAGCTGCGGGGCGCGGGGAAGCGGACGGCGAGACCCCGGTCCACGGTCCGGCCCTCTCCGTCCAGCATCTCTCCCAGGACCATCCGCCGGGCCTCCAGCGCCTCGAAGGGCCGGGCGGCCCGGAAGACCCGGCCGCAGACCGCGAAGCACTCCGGCCCGGAAACCCGGATGACGCCGATGGCGGAGGGGGCGTTCCCTCCGGCGGCGATGGCGGCAATGGTATCCATGCAAGGCTCCTTTCCTCCAAAACAGGGGCGGGCCTCCGGGCCCGCCCCTGTCAGACGTTGTCAGATTCTCTGGGCAAATCGGTACAGGATCACCGCGAACTGGGCCCGGGTAAGGGTCCCGGTGGGATTCAGCTTCCCGTTGGCGGTGCCGCTCACAATGCCGTTGGCCACGGCCCAGGACATGGCGCCTCTGGCGGAGATGGGGATGTTGCGGCTGTCCGTGTAGGCCGCCAGACTGGTGGTATTGCTGTTGGTGCTGCCCATCAGCCGGGCGCAGCGGTACAGGGCCGTCACCATCTGGTGGCGGTTCACAGCCATGTCGGGGTTGGCCCCCTCGGCGAAGCCGCCGTTAACGGCCCAGCGCCGGGCGTCCTCCATGTTGGCGGGCCGGCTGCCGGTGAGGCGGGCCATAACCATCCAGAGCTGCTGGAAGGTAATGCTGCCGTCGGGGTTAAACCGGCCGCCGCTGCCGTTCATATAGCCCATCTGGTTGGCCCAGTTGATCTCGCCCGCCGCCCAGTGGCTCAGGGGAATGTCGCTGAAGAGCTGGCTGGAGGCGCTGATCCGGGGCACGCTCTGGATGACGGAGGTCACCGGAGCGCTGCTCCCACTGGAAGAACCGGAGGAGCTGGACGAGCCGGAGGAACTGCTGTAAGACCGCCGGGTGAAGTTCACCCGCACCTCCACCCGGGAATTCGGCATGGTAAAGGTATAGCGGTCCCGCCCGTCTCCGTAGAGAGACACGCTGTACCCGGCGGGGGTGGTTACCCGGATGGTGTCCAGCTCATAGCCAGAGTCGGCCCAGACGGTCAGCGTCACGCTGGTTCCCTCTGCGGCGGTGCTCCGGGAAGTGGAGACGGACCCGTGGTTCGCCTGGATGAGGTCGATGCTGTATTTGGTCTCCGGCGTGGTGGGGTTGTCCGGGTCTGTGGGCTTGTCGGGATTGCCGGGATCCGTGGGATTATCGGGGTCGTCCGGACCGTCGGGATCCTCCGGCGTGCCCGTGGCGGGGAGAACCTGGGTCTCCACATGGCCGCACGTCCCGCAGGTCCGGCTCCGGGAGCCGTCCTCCGTGGCGGTGGGCTCTTTTTCCGTGGTCCACTCGCCGTACGCATGCTCGCCGGTGGCGGGGAGGGGGATGACCTCCTCCCGGACCTCGCCGCAGACCTTGCAGGCGACGGTGGCGGGAATCTCTCCCGGCTCGCCGCAGGTGGGCTCCGTGGCGTTCTCCTCATCCACCACGGGGTCGCCCCACTCGTGGGGCAGCTTGGGGGTATTCACCACCTCGCCGGTCTTCGTCTGGCCGCAGCGGCTGCACTTCTGGAAGCCCAGCTGCTTCAAGCCCTCCTCGGTGCAGGTGGCCTCTTTGATCACCACCTCGCTGGCCGCGCTCCAGTTATGGTCCTGGGGAGGCACGGTTCCCGTCGTCTTGGGCTCCACGTAATCGCACCCCTCCCGGAGGCACTTCCGCTCACTGATCTCCTTCTCGCCCGCCTCCGTACAGGTGGGCTGCTTGGTGACCGTCTCCGTCCCCTGTTCCAGGTCATGGCCCAGGGCGGGGATGGGCCGGGTCTGCCCTCCGGTAAAAGCAGGGTCCGGAGCGCCGCAGACCTCGCAAAGCTTCTTCTCGCTCTCCTCCCCCTCGTCCACACAGGTGGCCGGGGTGTCCACGGTGAAGGAGGGCTCCGCCGGGAACTGGTGCGCAACGGTGACAACCTCCGCGCCGTGGTCATCGATCCAATGGTCCTTGTCAATCTCCTCGGCGTCCTTGCAGACGTCGCAGGAGGGCCGCTTTTCCGTCTGCCCGCAGACGTCGCAGGTTTTCAGCACCACCTTCAGTCCCTCCTGGTCGCAGCGGGCCTCAATCAGGAAGTCGTCCGTCACCTGTCCCTTGTCGTAAACGTGGGCCCCGGTGGCGGGGATAGTCTTCTCCTCGGTTTTCAGCTCCTTGCCGCAGACGCTGCACACCTCCGCCACGACGACCTTGCTGCCATCCTCGCCGCAGGTGGCGGGCTCCTCGGACTTGATATACTTGGCGTCCTCCTGCTCGGCCTCCGTCAAAACCTTCACCGTATGGTCCGCAGTGGCCCGGATGGTCTCCCGCTCCGTTTTCTCCAGGCCGCACACGGCGCACGCCCGCACGTAAACCACGCTCTGGTCCTGGCAGGCCAGCGGGGGATCGGGGTCGTAGGTCACCTGCCACTTGCTCGCGTCCGTATAATCGTGCCCCTTCGGGACCGGCCGGACGGCCTCGTGCCGGAGGTTGCAGTTCTTCTCACAGGAGATGGGCTCGTCGACAGAGCCGTCCTTGGTGCAGGTGGGGGCGGTCACGCTGCGAAGAGCCTCCACCTTGTGGATGTTGTCCTCCTGGGTCCAGCCGTCCGGCAGGTCGCCCGGATAGGAGTCTCCCCCGTAGTGAATCACGTTCAGCCTCACATAGCTGAAGGCGTTCGTGGGAATCGTGTCCGTCACCGTACCGGCGATGACCACCATGGTGACGCTATCGCACTGGGAGAAGGCCTTCTCGCCGATGTGGGTCGTACCGGGCAGCAGCACAATGCTGCCCAGTCCCGCGCAGCCGGAAAAGGCGTTGTCGCCGATGCTCTTCACGCTGCCGGAAAACTGGATGCTTCGCAGGCCCTTGCACAGGTAGAACGCCCGGTTGCCGATCTCGGTCGTTGCGCCGACGGTGGCCACGCCGTTGTTGACGGCCACATTGTCCCGGAACTCCAGCGCCGACAAGGAGGTGCAGTTTTCAAAGGCGCTCTCCCCGATCTTCTCCACCCTGGAGGGAATCGCCACCTTGGTCAGCCCCGTGCCGAAAAAGGCGTTCGCCCCGATGTTGGTGATCGTCTCGGGAATCGTGACGGTCTTCAGGCTGCTCTTGCCCGCGAAGGCGTTGTCGCCAATGGAGGTGACCGGCCGCCCCCGGAACTTATCCGGAATCGTGGCGCTGGAGGCGCTGCTGTTGTACTTCGTCACCTCCCAGCAGTCGTTTCCCAGCGAGGTATACTCAAAATAACCGTCCGCCACCGTCTCGGCGGAAACGGTTCCTGTCAGTGCCGCCAGCAGCAGAGCCGCCAGCAGAACTCTCCAAACCCAACGCCTCATGTTCCGCTCCTCCTTCTCCTGCGCGGGCGCGTCCCGCGCTTCTTTCACAGATACAGCATAGCACAAACCTTTCCAGCTTTCAACGCCTGGCGCGAAATTTTCCAGGCTGGAAAAAGCAGGACGGGCCCTCCGGCCCGTCCTGCGGTATCGTCTGCCGCCGCTTCGGCCCGGATGAGCTCCGGACCGCCAGCGCGCGCATGTTCGCTTTGGATACGCTCTTTCAAGAACCCATCACTTGGCCCGCTCGCCCGCAGCCTCCTTGGCCTTGATCTCCCGGACGGCGTCCTTGTGGCTCAGGTTCACCCGGCCCTTCTCGTCGATGTCGGTGACCTTCACCCACATCATGTCGCCGATCTTGCAGGCGTCCTCCACCTTCTCAATGCGGTGGTCCGCCAGCTTGGAGATGTGGACCAGTCCGTCCTTGCCCGGGGCCAGCTCCACAAAGGCGCCGAAGGTCATAAGACGCACCACCCGGCCATAGTACAGCGCGCCGATCTCGGGGACAAAGACGATGTCGTCAATGCACTTCTTGGCGGCGTCGCAGCTGGCGGCGTCCACGCCGGCGATGAAGATGGACCCGTCGTCGTTGATGTCGATCTTCGCGCCGGTGTCCGCCACGATCTTCTGAATCACCTTGCCGCCGGAGCCGATGACCTCCCGAATCCGGGAGGGGTCGATGTGCATGGTCAGCATCTTGGGGGCGTACTTGCTGACGTCCTTCCGGGGCTCGGAGATGGCGGGGAGCATGATCTGGTCCAGAATCTGGCAGCGCCCGTCGTAGGTGATGTCCAGGGCGTTTTTAATGATCTCCATGGTGAGGCCGTCGTTCTTCAGGTCCATCTGGATGGCGGTGATGCCCTTCTTGGTGCCCGC
>NZ_CAJTUX010000022.1 GCF_910579365.1 uncultured Oscillibacter sp. | reverse complement strand
CCGCCGTTGGTGATGAAGATTTTCTCGCCGTTTAAGAGGTAGTGGTCCCCCATGTCCTCGGCGGTGGTCTCGGTGCCGCCGGCGTCGGACCCGGCGTTGGGCTCCGTTAGGCCGAAGGCGCCGATCTTCCGGCCGGAGCAGAGGTCCGGCAGGTACTTCTTCTTCTGGGCCTCACTGCCGAAGGCGTGGATGGGATACGTGCCCAGGGAGGTGTGGGCGGAGAGGATGACGCCGGCGCCGCCGTCCACTCTGGCCAGCTCCTCCACGGCGATGGCGTAGCTCAGGGCGTCCAGCCCCGCGCCCTCGTACTCGGTCTCATAGGGAATGCCCATCAGGCCCAGCTTCCCCAGTTTTTGGACGGCTTCCCTGGGGAATTGGTTCTGCTGGTCCAGCATGAACGCAATGGGTTTGACCTCCGTTTCGGCAAATTCGCGGACCTTTGCCCGGAGTTCCTCGTGGGCCTGCGTGGTTTGATACAGCATGTGTTTGCCTCCTTTTCCCTTGATGCGGCATATCAGAAATGAGTGGGTAAACCTACTGGAAAATATCGCTCAGCGGCGTCCGCTGGAGCTCCTGGTTCAAAACGCCTTGGATGCGGCACAGCTCCCGGCAGATGGTGCATCCGCCCTTGGGAAAGTTCTCGCAGGAATAGCCCTCCCGCTGGCAGCGGTTGATGAGGGGGGGTTCGCCGATGGCCTGGAAGAGATCGTAAATCCGCAGCTCCTCGCAGGGGCGCTTGAGGAAATATCCCCCGCTGACGCCCCGGCGGCTCTCCACAATTCCGGCGGCCAAAAGCCGGTTCAGCAGCTTCAGGGTGATGGCCTTCTGCATGTGCTCCTGCCGGGCCACGGCGGCGGCGGAGAGCTGTCCGTCCCGGTGCAGCGCCCGCAGGATGCGCAGGGCGTAGTCCATCTCTCTTGTAATCAGCAAAAAACCACCTCAAATATAATGTACTTTTTTTGTTGATTATAACAGAATTATTGAAAATGTCAACTGCTCTGGGGGCATGCCTGGAGGGAATTGGATATTATGACAAAGAACGCTGGCCGGTTTCAGCGAAACCGACCAGCGTTTGCGTGAATTTCCACGGGGGAACCGTGGCCTTTGCAACTTCTAGTTTTTCCCATTTCCCCCGGCCCTCTGCCGGGCCCGGGAGGCCTGGAGAACGTTTCGCATCAGCATGGCCCGGGTCATGGGGCCCACGCCGCCGGGAACCGGGGTGATATAGGCGGCCCGGCGCTCCGCTGCCGGGAAGTCCACGTCGCCGGTGAGGGTTCCATCGGCGGTTCGGTTCATGGCCACGTCGATGACCGCCGTCCCGGGCTTCACCATGTCCCCCGTTACCAGACCGGGGCGGCCCGCGGCGGAGACCAGGATGTCCGCCTGCCGGGTGAGCTCCGGCAGACGCTCTGTTCTGGAGTGGCAGAGGGTGACGGTGCCGTCCCGCAGAGTGAGCAGCCGGGCCAGGGGCGCGCCCACCAGGCGGCTCCGCCCGATGATGACGCAGCGGCGGCCCCGGATGGGGATTTCGTAGGCGTCCAGCAGCGCCAGGATGCCGGCGGGGGTACAGGGGAGGAAGCGGGGCTCCCCCAGGGCCAGAAAACCGGCGTTCAGGGGATGAAAGCAGTCCACGTCCTTCTCCGGGGAGACGGTGTGCAGAACCGTCCGCTCCTCCAGCCCCTCCGGCAGGGGGAGCTGGACCAGGATGCCGTCCACGTCCCCGTTTTGATTCAGGGAGCGGACAAGGGGCAGAAGGGCCTCCCGGGCCTCCCTGGCGGAGAGGCGGTGGGTAAAGCTGCGGATGCCGCACTCCGCGCAGTCCCGCTCCTTGCCCCGGACGTAGATCTGGGAGGCGGGGTCGTCTCCCGCCAGAATCACTGCCAGGGCGGGGGGGCGGGGCAGGGCGGCGGCCTCCTCCCGGACCTCAGCCCGGAGCCGCGCGGCCAGAGCCGCGCCGTCAAGCCGGATCGCCATGGTCGGAACCTCCTTCCGGCGGAGAGACGGGGCCCGGCGGGTCCTCCCCGGCGGGGGGCTCTTCCGGCTCCGGGGCGCTGGCCTCCGCCGCCAGACGGTTTACCAGCAGGTTTTCCGGAGAGGGCTTTTTGACGCAAATCTGATAGAACAGCGCCAGGGCCGCCAGGGCCGCCATGGCGACGCTCAGGGCCTGAGAGACCCGGATGGGCCGGCCTATAAAGGTCCAGTCGAAGAGATACAGGCTGTCGGTGCGAAGCCCCTCGATCCAGGCCCGGCCCAGGCCGTACCAGAGGAAATAGAACCAGGTGTTCTCCCCGTCGAACCGGCGGCCCTTGGAGACGACGAAGAGGATCAGCAGCAGGCCCAGCAGGTTCCACAGGCTTTCATAGAGAAACGTGGGATGCACCTCCACATACTGGGAGGCGCTGACCCACACCCGCATCCGCCAGGGGAGGTCCGTCAGCCCGCCGAAGGCCTCCCGGTTGATGAAGTTGGCCCAGCGGCCGATGATCTGGCCCAGCAGCAATCCCATGACGGCCAGGTCCGTCATGGCGCCGAAGGGAATCTTCCGGCGCCGGGTGAACACCAGGACCACCAAGGCCCCGGCGATGACGGTGCCGTAGATGGCGATGCCGCCGTCCCAGATGGCGATGATCCGGCTCCAGTCCAGGGCGCCGCCGGCGTCCCGGTAGAGGTCCAGGTAGAATAAGACGTAGTAAATGCGGGAGCCCAGGATGCAGCAGGGCACCGCCCAGAGGACGAAGTCCAGCACATGGTCCTCCGTCAGGCCATAGCGCCTGGCCTGTTTCATGCACAGCAGCAGCCCCGCCAGAAACCCCAGAGCCAGGATGATTCCGTACCAGTAGACGCCGTGGCCGACGTGGATGGCGACGGGGTCGGGGTTGAAGGACCAGTCCCCGAAGAGGCCGGGGAAGCTGATGGGCATGTCCTTCAGCGCGGTCAGTTCAGGGGCGGACATGGCGCTGGTCCTCCTTAGGAACGATTTCCGACAGGACGGCCCGCTCCTCCGTCACGCTGTCCCGGAGGAAGGAGAGCACGTCCTCCTGGGTGACGCTGTCAAAGACCTGGGGGAAGCGGAAGGGGTCGTAGCCGCCGAAGTACCCCTCCGTGAGGGAGACGGCGATGTTTTCAAAGGAATTCAGCCCCCGGAGATTCGAGCCGAAATTGGCCCGGAGGACCCGCTGGAAGAACGCCTCGTCCACGCCCTCCCGGACCAGGCGGTCCGACTCCTTTTGAATCTCGGCGGCCACGGCCCGGGAGTCTTTGCATTCGCCCCCGGCGTAGAGATAGGCCGCGCCGGGCAGCAGCTCGAACTCGCCGCCGAAGCTGGCGTTGATGAGGCCCTGGCTGTAGAGCCGCTGGTAGAGGGGGCTGGACTCGCCAAAGAGCAGGTCGCAGGCCATGTCCCCCAGCACCATGGCCCGGAGGCGTTCCTCGCCCTCCGGCGCGGGGCGGCACTTGAAGCCCAGCAGGAACTGGGGACTGGAGACCTCCATTTCCAGGCGGGTCTCCCGTGTGGCCACGGCCTCCGGCTCCTCTCCATAGTCTCTGGGGATGGCGGGGCCGCCCTCCTGGGGGAGGACGCGGCGGGCCAGTTCGGCAACCTGGACCGGGTCCACGTTGCCCACCACGGTCAAAATCATGTTGGAGGGGGTGTAAAAGGCCCGGTGGCAGTCGTAAAGGGTTTCCGCCGTGATATGGGAGATGCTCTCCACCGTGCCGGCGATGGAGGTGCGGGCGGTATTGGCGTGGTACAGGGCCCGGAGCATCCGGACGTAGAGCTGCCAGTCCGGGTTATCCTCGATCATGCGGATTTCCTGACCGATGATGCCCTGCTCCTTGGCGACGCTCTCCTCCGTGAAATAGGGGACGGAGACGAAGGAGAGGAGGATTTCCAGGTTCTCCTCGAAGTGCTCCGTAGAGTCGAAGTAGTACCCGGTCATGGCGTTGGAGGTGAAGGCGTTGGGCTCCGCGCCGTTTTTCGCCAGCTCCTGGAGGGCGTTGCCCTCCTTGGTGTCAAACATCTTGTGCTCCAGATAGTGGGCGATGCCGGCGGGGGTGTCCAGCCAGCGGCCCCCCAGCTGAAAGCGGGTGTCCATGCCGCCGTAGCGGGTGGCGAAAAAGGCGTATTTTTTGGCGTGGTCCGGCTTGGGGACGACGCGGATGGAAAGGCCGTTGGGCAGGGCGCCGCAGTAGACGGTCTCGCCCAGGGCCTCGTAATAGACGGGCTTCATGCTTCCGCCTCCTTTCCCTGAAGGAAGTACACGGTATCCAGCTTCACGGTGGACAGGGCCGCGGAGATGCGCTCCGGCGTGACGGAGCGGACCTGTTCCGCCAGCTCCTCCGGAGACTCGCCCTGTCCGGTGGCGGCCTGACCGAGATAGAAGTTCTCCAGCTTGCCCTGGGAGTCCCCCATGGAGGCGTAGGCGTTCAGGAGGGTGCTCTTGGCGGCTTCCAGCTCCCAGTCCTCCAGCTCGCCCTCCTGGAGGGCGGAGAGCTGGAGCAGAATCTCGTCCAGGGCGCGTTGGTAGTGGTCGAACTCAATGCCGGAGGAGACGGTGATCAGCCCCTTCTGCCGGTGGTAGAGAGAGGAGGCGTAGTAGCAGAGAGAGAGCTTTTCCCGGACGTTGAGGAAGAGCCTGGAGTTGCTGCTGCCGCCGAAGAGGGCGTTGCCCGTCAGCAGGGCGGCGGCGTCCGCGCTGCCGCAGGAAAAGCCCATGCCCAGCTTTCCCTGGGTGACGTCCAGCCGCTCGGTAAGGAAGCGGGGCTCCTCCGGGGGGAGGTGGGGGCTGCGCTCCGGCGCGGGCTCCACCTGGGAACGGGGAAGGCCGGCCAGGGCGGCCCGGAGGGCGTCCTCCACCCGCTGGCGCTCCGCGCTGCCGCTGTAGAAAATCTCCAGCCGGGCGGAGGAGAGGAACGCCTGGTAGGCGTCGTAGACCAGCTGGGGACTGAGGGCGGCGGTGATCTGCTCGTTGCCCAGGCGGGGCACGCCGTAGGGCTCGCCGGTGCACATTTCCTGAAGCAGGCGGCTGTCGGCATAGGCCCGCTTGTCGTTCAGGATGCTGCGGATAGCGTCGATAAGGTTCGTCTTCTCGCTCTCGAAATATTCGGGGAGGAAGCGCCCGTCCCGGGTGACAGGAGCGCAGATCAGCTCCCCCAGGAGGTTGGCCGCGGGCTCCAGCAGACGCTCCCCCCCGGGGGCAAAGCAGTCGTCGATCAGGCTGGCCACGAAGCCCACGCACTGGGCTTCGCCCTTTTTGCGGACGGTCACGTCAATCCGGGCGCCGTAGAGGCTGTCCAGCCGGGCGGAGAGGGCCCCCATGTCGGGGCAGGTGACGGTGCCCCGCCGGAGAATGGCGGAGAACAGGGCGTTGGCGGAGGCGGACTCCCACCGCAGGGGGACGACGAATTGGGCGGAGAGGAGGCTTGTTTTGAATTTCTTCGCCGGCAGGTATGTGAGATGCACGCCGCTGGCAAGCTGCGTTCTGGTCACGAAGTTCAGCTCCTTTTGTGGAATCATGGCATAGTGTATAGTATTGCGTCGTGGATGTGATGTATCCAAGTATATACTGAATAGGACGGGATTGCAAGACTGACATATTTTCCCGCCTTGAAACATAGGTTGTCCCAGAGGTGAAAAGCCATGAAACAAAAGAAATCCATCCGGGAACTGCTCCGGCGGGCGGAGGCGGCGCTGCTGGCCGCGGTGACGCTGTGGCTGGTCTTTGTCACGGCGGGCAGCGACACGGCGGCTTCCGCCGCGTCGGCCCTGGAGGCGGCGCTGCCGGTGAGCCTGCTCCGCTGGGAGCTGGGGGACCTCTGGCGGCGGGACAGTCTGTCTCCGGCGGCGGCGCTGGCCATCCGGGAGTCCCCGCTGCTGCTGGCGGCCCGGGAAGAGGTGACGGCCCTGTGGTCCCTGGAGCGACAGGAGCCCCCGGAGGAGGACGGGGAGACGAAGACGCCGGCGGTGGTGCCGGTGGAGGAGACGCCGGTGGAGCCCGCCGCCCCCCCGGCGGAGGACAACGGCGTTCCCGCCAAGACGCTGATTCCCACGGACCCCAGCGGCTACACCGTCTGCGGGCGGGTGTACATCAGCAATTCCACGGGCTACGCCCTCTCCGTCCCGGAGCTGCAAAAGCCCTTCGCGGCCACCCTGGGGGAGATGGGGCCCCAGGTGCTGATTCTCCACACCCACGGCAGCGAGGCCTACACCCCCGTCCCGGGAACGGAGGGAATTGTCTGGTCCGGAGATTACCGGACCACGGATTACCGCTACAATGTGGTGAAGGTGGGAGACGAGATGGCGGAGGTCCTGGGGGCGGCGGGCATTTCCGTCCTCCACGACCGGACGCTGTACGACTACCCCAACTATACCGGGGCCTATGACCGGGCCCTGGTCTCCATCCAAAAGTATTTGGAGGAGTACCCCTCCATCCGCTTCGTCCTGGACGTCCACCGGGACGCTATTGAGGACGGTCAGGGGAACCAGTACAAGGCGGTCTCGGAGGTGGAGGGCGTGGGCGTTCCGGCGCAGATGTCCCTGGTGATGGGCAGCGACGGCAGCGGCCTGGAGCATCCGGACTGGATGGAGAACCTTCGCCTGGCGGCGGCGGTGCAGCAGGACGTTCTGGAGCATTACCCCACCCTGATGCGCCCGGTGCTGCTGCGAAACTCCCGGTACAACCAGCACGCTACGGCGGGGTCGCTGCTCTTGGAGGTGGGGGCCGCCGGGAACTCCCCGGAGGAGGCCGTCCTGGCGGGGCGGCTCTTCGCGGAGCGGTTCGCGGCGGTACTGCTGGAGAAGGCGGCGGGCGCGGAACATCCGGAGAACCCGGAAAGCGGAGAGGCGGCTTCGTAAGAAGCCGCCTCCTTATTATGGGGTATGATTTTGTAATTTTTTCCGCCGCGCATGAAACGGGAAAAACCAGGGACCCTAAAACCACCCAAGGATTTGAACGCGAAAAGGAGTGAGCCCATTTGGAAACGGGAATCCATAACACCTCCGAGATCGGGCGGCTGAAAAAGGTCCTGCTCCACCGCCCCGGCCAGGAGCTGGAAAACCTGATGCCGGAGTATCTGGAGCGTCTTTTATTCGACGACATCCCCTACCTCCGGGAGGCCCAGAAGGAGCATGACGCCTTCGCCGACTGCCTCCGCCAGCAAGGCGTGGAGGTGGTCTACCTCACGGACCTGGTGGTGAATTCCATCACATCCGACGAGGTCCGCAAGGAACTGGTGGTTCAGTTCCTGGACGAGGCGGGCATCCAGGACCAGCGGAACCGGGTGCTTCTGGGGGAGTACCTGGGCAAAATGCCGGACAAGCAGATGGTCTCCACCATGATGGCCGGCGTGCGGAAAAGCCAGCTTCAGGGCGAGAGCGAGAAACTTTCAGACCTCCTCTCCGCCTCCGAGGACGGGTATCCCTTCGTGGTGGACCCCATGCCCAACCTCTATTTCACCCGGGACCCCTTCGCCACCATCGGCACCGGCGTGTCCATCCACAAGATGCTGACGGAAACCCGGAACCGGGAGACCCTCTTCGGCAAGTTTATTTTTGAGCACAATCCGGAGTATATGCACGCCCCCCGGTGGTACGACCGGGGCGAGACCTCCTCTCTGGAGGGCGGGGACATCCTGATTCTCAGCCCCCAGGTGCTGGGGGTGGGCATTTCCCAGCGGACCAAGGGGGACTCCATCGATACCCTGGCGGAGGCGGTGCTGACCTACAGCCGGACGAGCTTCCGGAAGATTCTGGCCTTCAATATCCCCAAGAGCCGGTCCTTCATGCACTTGGACACGGTCTTCACCATGGTGGACCGGGACAAGTTCACGGTGCATCCCAACATCCTCTCCAGCATCACCGTCTTCGTCATGGAGCTGGACGAGAACAAAAAGATGAAGATCACCCAGGAGGACGGCCGCCTGGAGGACATTTTGAAAGCGCACCTGGGTCTGGACCACGTGACCCTCATCGAGTGCGGCCGGGGCAGCGAGGTGGACGCCGCCCGGGAGCAGTGGAACGACGGCAGCAACACCCTGGCCATCGCCCCCGGCGAGGTGGTGGTCTATTCCCGGAACTATGTGACCAACCGCTCCCTGGAGGAGGCGGGCGTCAAGGTTCACACCATCCCCAGCGCGGAGCTGAGCCGGGGCCGGGGCGGCCCCCGGTGTATGAGCATGCCCCTTTGGCGGGACGACCCCTGATTTCCCGCCGGAGCCGGCCTCTCCCCGGCGGGGAGGGGCAGCCCCTTGTATTATGGACTATTATGAAAAAGGACGGTAATCCAACTATGGCACTGAATTTGAAAGGCCGCAGCTTTTTGACGTTAGAGGACTTCACCCCCGGCGAGATTCGCTATCTCCTGGACCTGGGCCACGACCTGAAGGCCAAGCGCCGGGCCGGAATTTGCGAACCTGCCCTGAAGGGCAAGCACATTGTGCTGCTCTTTGAGAAAACCTCCACCCGGACCCGGTGCTCCTTCGAGGTCGCCGCCACCCAGGAGGGCGCCCACGTCACCTATCTGGACGCGGGCAGCTCACAGATGGGCAAGAAGGAATCCCTGGAGGACTCCGCCAAGGTGCTGGGCCGCTTCTTCGACGGCATCGAGTACCGGGGCTATCAGCAGCAGGTGGTGGAGGATCTGGCGAAGTGGTCCGGCGTCCCCGTGTGGAACGGGCTCACCGACTGGGACCACCCCACCCAGATTCTCGCCGATATGATGACCCTGGAGGAGCACTGCGCCAAGCCCCTGAACAAGATGAAGGTGGTCTTCCCCGGCGACGTGCGGAACAACATGTGCTACGCCTGGATGATCGGCGCGGCCAAGATGGGCATGCACTTCGTGGGCCTGGGCCCCCAGGAGCTGGCCCGGGAGATGGACCAGGAGCTGGTGAAGCGGGTTTTCGCCGAGGCCCGGAAGAACGGCGGCCTCATCGAGATTACAGACGACATGGGCAGCCTCAAGGACGCGGACATGATCTACGGCGACATCTGGGCCTCCATGGGCGAGGAGGAGCTGATTCCCAAGCGGGCGGAGCTGCTCTCTCCCTTCCGGGTGACGGAGGAGACCATGAAGGCCACGGGCAACCCCGCCGTGCTCTATATGCACTGCCTGCCCTCCTTCCACGACTTCGAGACCAAGCTGGCCAAGGAGTGGATGGACAAGGGCGTGGACATCCGGGAGGTGACGGACGAGGTCTTCCGGGGCCCCCACAGCGTGGTGTTCGACGAGGCGGAGAACCGGATGCACTCCATCAAGGCCGTCCTGGTGGCCACCATCGGAAAATAAAGGGGGGCATCCCTTTTGGAAAAAGCGAGATTCCGTATGCCCACGGCATACACCATTTTGTTCCTCCTCATCGTTCTGGTGGCCGCCGCCACCTGGGTGGTTCCGGCGGGGACCTACCGCTATGTGGACGAGGTGCCCGTGGCGGGGAGCTATCACGCCGTGACCCAGAGCCCCCAGGGAGCCGGCGCGGTGCTGCGGGCCGCCTTCTCCGGCTTTTATGACGCGGTGGACGTCTGCGTCTTCATCCTCATGGTGGGCGGCTTCCTGGGCGTGGTGATGAAGACCGGCGCGGTGGACGCCGGCGTGGGCCGGATCATCCAGCGCCTGGGAGGCCGGGAGAAGTGGCTTATCCCCATTTTGATGATCGCCTTCGGCCTGGGGGGCACCACCTACGGCATGTGGGAAGAGACCATGGCCTTCTACCCGCTGCTGATTCCCGTCTTCCTGGCGGCGGGCTATGACGCCGTGGTGGGCATTTCCGTCATCCTTCTGGGGGCCGGGGCGGGCATCATCAGCTCCACGGTGAACCCCTTCGCCACAGGCATCGCGGCGGGCTTTGCCGGGGTGTCCCTGGGGGATGGCATCCTCCTTCGGGCGCTCCAGTGGATCGTCTTTGAGGGCGCGGCCATCTGGTTTGTCATGTCCTACGCCGCCCGGGTAAAAAAGGACCCCTCCCGGTCCGTGGTGGGCGTGGGCGCGGGGAAGATTCAGGCCAATATGGAAGAGACGGTGGAATTCACGCCAAAGCGGAAAGCCATTATGGCGGTCTTCACGCTGACCTTCCTCATCATGATCTACGGCGTCATTCCCTTTGACGAGATGGGCCTGCCCCTGCCGGTTCTGGGCTGGTGGTTCCCGGAGCTCAGCGCCCTGTTCCTGGTGAGCGGCGTCATCATCGGCCTTATGGACCGCATGGGCGAGGAGGAGATCGCCGAGACCTATGTGGCCGGCTGCGCGGACCTTCTGGGCGTGGCGCTGATCATCGGCATCAGCCGGGGCATCACCGTGCTGATGAACGACGGGCAGATCACCGGCACCATTCTCCACTGGGGAGAGGAGGCGCTGTCCGGCGCGGGGCCCGTCAGCTTCGTGCTGCTGGTCTATTTCCTGTATCTGCCCTTGACGGTGCTGATTCCATCCTCCTCGGGCCTTGCCACGCTGTCGGTGCCGGTGGTGGCCCCCCTGGGGCGCTTCGCGGGCGTGGGCGGCGACCTGGTGGTGACGGCCTTCCAGTCCGCCTCGGGACTTGTGAACATCATCACCCCCACGGCGGCGGTGGTGATGGGGGCGCTGGCCCTGGGACACGTGCCCTATGACAAATGGGTAAAGTATGTCTGGAAGCTGATTTTGTATTTTCTTTTGCTGACCGTGGTGTTTTTGGTAGTGGGCGTTATGGCGGGATAAAAAAGAGGGCTCTGACCGTCTGGGTCAGGGCCCTCCGCACTTGCCGGACGCGTTTTTTATGGCCGCAGCTTCCCGTCGCCGGCTATCAGGTCCGTCATCTCCTCGATTTTCTCCGGCGGGATGGGCAGGGCGCTCCTGTGGGAAAACAAGAGGAATTTTTGGGAATAAAACCAACAGGAGGACGGAAGAATCCGCCCTCCTGTTTTGCCGGAAACACGCGGGGTGTCACGGAATGATCTCGATCCAGTACCCGTCCGGGTCGGTGATGAAATAGATGCCCATGGCGGGATTTTCAAAGCAGACGCAGCCCATCTCCTTGTGCTTCGCGTGGGCGGCCTCGTAGTCTCCGGCCTTCAGGGCCAGGTGGAACTCGCACTCCCCCAGATTGTACTTTTGGGGGTGGTCCCGCAGCCAGGTCAGCTCCAGGCGGAAATCCGTCTTTCCGTCTCCCAGGAAGACGAGGACAAAGCTGCCGTCCTCCGCCTCTTTCCGGCGGACCGGCTCCAGACCCAGGGCGTCCTTGTAGAACTGGAGGGACCGCTCCAGGTCGGCGACGTTGAAGTTGAAGTGGTTAAAGGTAAACATATTATACCGCCTTTCCGCTTGCCTGACGGCTCAGGATGGTGTAGACCTCGTAGATGTCCTGAATGGAGTACGTAGCCCGGACCTCCTTGGGGACGTCCGTGTCCCGGGACTGGGTCAGGAAGGAGTGGATGTGGAACGTGGCGCCGAAGCCCAGGTTCTGGGGGCCGATGACATCCCGGGAATAGGTATCGCCCACGTAGGCGCAGGTCCCGGGTTCGGAGCGGACCTGATTCAAGGAGACCAGGAAGATGTTGGGGTCCGGCTTGCGGTATCCGGTGACGGAGGAGAGGGTCACGTCCTGGAAGTAGTCCCGGATGCCGTATTCCTCCAGAATGCGGAAGACCTGATAGAGGCTGGCGGTGTTGCTGATGACCCCCAGCTTCATGCCAAGCCCCTTCAGCCCCTCCAGCATCTCCTTGACCCGGGGGCGGAGCCGGCGGTGGTAGTGGGTAATTTCCCACATGTGGGCCAGTTCTTCGGAAAAGGGCTTCACGGTGTCAAAGTCCAGGCCCAGCTCCGTCAGGACGTAGTTGCCCCAAATCTCCTCGGGCTTGAGCTCCCGGTTGGTGGGGCCTCGGTAGGCGGCGTAGCGGTCCCAGCCCTCGGCAAGGGCCTGGATGGCGGCAGGGATGTCCAGGGAAAGGGGGTGGCCGTGGGCCTCCAGAATGCGGAGAACGCCCTGGGCGGAGGCTTTCTTGCTCTCCTCGTCGATGCAGATGTCCTCCAAGGTCCCGCCCATGTCAAACAATACGGTATCGATCATAATTCTCACTGCCTTTTCCAAGGCCGTGCCGGGTCGCCGGCAGGGGGCCTTTTTTTCCAATATAGATAATACGCCAAAAGGGAGGAGCCCAGGCCCGTCACCAAGGGCGCCAGAACAAACATCCCGAAGAATTGGAGAATCAGCCCGGCGCTTTCCAGCCCCATCAGAATCATCAGGGAGATCAGGCAGGCCAGAAGCAGCAGCGCCAGCCAGATATAGGCGGCGGGGAGCAGGCGCTTGTCGCCGGGCAGAAGCCACACCAGGGAGGCAGCCGCCGTTCCCGCCAGGGAGGGAACCAGGGTCTCCGCCAGGTTGACCAGCGGGACGGGCGCGCCCTGGAGCATTGCCTCCAGCGGGTCGATCAAAAGGGCGTAACATCCGCCGTAGAGAGCCAGCAGAACCCAGCAGAGGCAGAAGGAGTACAGCAGAATCGTGCTCTTCACCCTGCCGTTCTCTGTCATTTGGAACGCGCCCCAGAATTTGTCGGCGAACTTGCCAATGCGCTCGTCGATCTCTTTTTGCCGGATGGGATTTGCCATGGGATTCCTCCTTCATGCTCAGAAACTGTATTCACAGGCGGGAAGCCCGTTTTGATTCTCACCTGTGAATACGGCTTCTTAGAAAGCGGGCGGGCGGCCATGCGGCCGCCCGCCCAGCTGTGAAACGCGGCGATATGAGAAGATTACTGGTTCAGCCAGTACATCCACATGTCCTGCACGTCGGGATAAATGTCGTAGATAGAGACCAGGTCGTTGGCCCGGGCACCCAGCTCGTTGAGCTTGGCGGGGTTCTTCTTGTCCTCAAAGTCGTCGCGCAGGGGCCAGTTGCCCACCTTGGTGAAGGGCTTCAGGCCGCCGCTCTGGCCGTCCGCGCCGCCGGTGATGTAGCGGATGAAGAGGCGGGCGCCGGCGGGGCTGTCGCAGCCGCTGACGACGAACATGCTCTCGGTGTTCAGCAGGGCGGTGTAGGGGCTGAGGCTGATGCACCAGTCGATGTTGTAGCCGGACTCCTCCCGGTTTTCGATCTTGCCGGCGGAGGCCAGGGCCAGAGCGGGCTGATCCTTGGTGGAGTTGTGGACGGCCAGCACCAGCTCGTCGCCGTCGCCGATGAAGGTCATCTTCGCCTGGGTGAAGCGCCACAGGTACTCAACGCCGGCGTTGTTCTCGGGAACCTCAAAGTCGAAACTGGAGGCGTCATAGGTGTACTCCAGGTCCTTGCCATAGGTATCCTTATAGGACTGAGCCATCTCCTCGGCGTTGATGATGAAGCTGGCGAACAGAGAGAGGTAAGCCGTCTCCTGGCCGATTTCCTTGGTGTACAGGGCGAACTTCTGGTTGCCGGCGTCATCCTTTTCGATGATTTCCCACCAGCTGTTAATGGGCTGGCCATCGGGGAAGATTTCCGTGTTGTAATACCAGAAGGACTGAGAGGAGTACAGGGGATAGCTGTACTTCAGGTTCTCTTCCGTGATGTGGGAGCAGATGTCCTTGGGATAGAAGGGCTCGATAACGCCGTTGTCATAGTACTCGTGGAAGACCTCGCCGTTGACGTCCTTGGTCTGGAGCACGTCGGCGGTGATATTGTTGGTCTCGTTTTCGATCTTGGCCTTGCTCAGAACCTCATCGGAGTCCAGGTCGGCAACCACCAGGTCCAGACCGGGATACATTTCCTCGAAGGGCTCCTCGGCCTTCAGCATCTTGGAGGAGGTGGCGTAGACGGTGATGGTCTGATCCTTATCCTCGTTCAGAGCCATCTGATAGAGCTCGTCGTCGGTCTTCTCGCTCCACTCGTCGTAATAGGGGCCGTAGACGCTGATGCCAGTCTCCAGGTCATAACCCAGCTTCAGGTCGGTGGTGGCGGCGGCGTCGCCGCTGCCGGAATCGCCGGCGGGCTGCGCGTCGCCGGAGGGCTGGGAGCCGCTGCCGGCGGGCTGGCTGCCGCCGTCGTTTCCGCCGCAGGCGGCCAGACTGAGAACCATGACCAGGGCCATCAGCAGTGCAAAGAGTTTCTTTTTCATCGGATCTTCTCCTTTCGTTTTGGGGAATTTCTGAGCGCTGGAATATAGTCAAAAAGGCGGAGGCGGGGAAATAGCCCGTTCCCCGGCGGCGGGCCCGCCGCCGGGGGTGCGCCTCTTTGTCTATCAAGAAAAGGGGGACTCAGACCGAGCGCTTGATCAGGCGGGTGGTAGCCTTATTATACACGTTGATCTTATCCTGGTCAATAATCGCCCAGACTTTCTGGTCAATGTCGTAGTGGGCCTGCCCCAGCTCCTTAGAGAGGAACTCGTCCTCGCCGGCCTTCAGGGTGACGATGGTCTCGGAACCGGCGGGCTGGCTGGCGTACACGGTGACGGGGAGGGCGCCGTCCACAGGCTCCCGGGAGATGAGGATCTGCTCGGGCCGCATGGCGAGCACGCAGTCGAACTCGCCGCTGGAGGGCTTCTCCTCGCTGGTGAGGTGTTCGGCGGGGAAGGTGTGGCCGCCCAGCTCGCTCTTGACCACCAGCTGTCCGTTCTTCATCTCGGCCTTGCCGGGGACCAGATTGATCCGGGGGTTGCCGATGAAGTCGGCGGCCTCCAGGTCGATGGGGTTGTTGTACAGCTCCATGGGCGTGGCCACCTGGTTCAGTTCGCCGGCCTTGAAGAGGGCGATCTTGGTGGACATGGTCAGGGCCTCCACCTGGTCGTGGGTGACGTAGATGATGGTGGTGCCCAGCTCTTTGTGCAGGCGCTGAAGCTCGGAGCGCATGTCGATGCGGAGCTTGGCGTCCAGGTTGGAAAGGGGCTCGTCAAGCAGCAGCAGCTTGGGGCTGGAGGCCACGGCACGGGCGATGGCCACGCGCTGCTGCTGGCCGCCGGAGAGCTCGGTGGGATAGCGGTCCTTGTACATGTCGATGCGCATCATCCGCAGAGAGTCCATGACCCGGCGGTCAATTTCGTCGTGGCTCATCTTCTGAATCTTCAAGCCGAAGGAGATGTTGTTGTACACCGTCATGTGGGGCCACAGGGCGTAGGACTGGAACACCAGGTTCAGTCCGCGCTTGCTGGGCTCGGCGTAGTAAGCGTCGTCGGCGTTGATCATCTCCACGCCGTCAATGGTCATGATGCCGTTCTGGGGCTTCTCCAGACCGGAGACCACCCGGAGGGTCGTGGTCTTGCCGCAGCCGGAGGGGCCCAGCAGGGTCATGAAATCCCCGTCCTCAATGGTGAGGTTGATGTTGCGCAGAACGTGGTTGTTGCCGTAAAATTTATCAATGTTTTTCAGTTCAATGCGGCTCATATGGCACGTTTCCTTTCTGATCTTGACTTTGAAATCCCGATACGATCCGCCCCACTTCCCGTTCCATCCCCCCGCCTCTCGTCCCCCGTCCCCCGGCAGGGGAGGGGGAATGCCCAAGGGGGGACAAAGTCCCCTCTTGAAGGGCGGCGGAGGGAATGGAGCAGAGCGGAGCTTTCGCCGCCAAAGGCGGCGGAAGCGGAGTGGGCGGAATTTCCGACGCCGCTTACCAGCTCTTGCCGATATCCGCGCCGGCGACCTTGTTGGCGAAGATGTAGCAGAACAGGATGAACAGCAGCACGCACACGGAAATGGCGTCGGACATCTGGGCGTAACCCTCCTGAGAGTAGGTGAAGGCCAGATAGGACATGGTCCGGGTGGTGGGGGTCATCATGATGATGATGAGGTCCAGCTCCTTGGCGATGGAGATGAACACCAGCATCAAGCCGGAGATGAAGCCGTTCTTCGCCAGGGGAACGATGATGGTGGCCATCCGCTTCCAGAAGCTGGCGCCGGCGATGTCCGCAGCCTCCTCCAGCTCCACGCTGATGGAGAGCATGTTGGCGGTGCCGGAGCGGCTGGCGAAGGGGAAGTGCTTGACCACGGAGGTGAGAACGATCAGGGTGAAGGTGCCGTACAGGGAGGGAATCAGCCCGCCCAGGTGGGGCACGCTGAACATGGAGAAGTACATAGTGGAGAAGGCCACGCCGCTCATCAGGTAGGGGACGAACACCAGCTGCTCGGTGAGGTTGCCGTACCACTTGCCCCGGCCGCGGGAGCTGATGTAGCCCAGGAACTGGCCGCAGAAAGCGGTGATGAGGGAGGTGATGATGGTCAGGCGCACGGTGTTGTACAGAGCGTTGAAGAATTCCTTGTTGCGGAAGATGCCCTCGTAGTTGGTGTATTTTGCCGCCTCGCCGGCCTCGCCGATCCAGTTGTAGAGGGTCAGATTGTCCAGACCGTAGCCCGCGCCGGTGGTGACCTGGAAGGTCTCCATAATCAGCACGAAGAAGGGCATGACCATGGCCAGGAACAGGAAGATGGCCAGGAAGCCCATCATAGGCTTCTTCGCCGCGCCCAGAGGCATCAGGGTGCTGCGGCCGCCCTTGCCGCCCACGGTGGCATAGGACTTGCGGACGCCGATGGCCTTCTGGTTGCTCATAAGAATCAAGGCCGCCAGACCCACCAGGACGATGCTCATGGCGTAGCCCACGCCCCGGGGACCTTGGTCAATGTAGACGCGCATGCGGGTTGCCAGGGTGTAATAGCCGATGCGGTTGCCCAGGTTGGCGGCCACGCCGTACGTGCCGATGGACTTGGAGACGGTCATGACCAGGGCGGAGAGCACGGAGGGAAGGATCAGCGGCAAGGTGATGTAGCGGAGAATCTGGGCCTTGTTGGCGCCCTGAATCTCGCCCATCTCCTCCAGCTCCGAGTTGATGGAGCGCAGAGCGCCGGAGACCTGGATGTACGAGAACGCGTAATAGTGCATGGACATGCAAAGCACAATGGCCGTGGGCCCGTAGGCCAGCCAGTCGGGAATGGGTATGCCCATGCCGGTGAGGAAGCCGTTGGCGCCGCTGGTGGGGGTGCGGAACACCGCCAGCCAGGCGATGGCCTTGGTCCAGGAGGGGATCATGTAGGGCACCGTAATGAGAATGCCCAGCACCTTCTTACCGGGGAGGTCGGTACGGATCATCAGCCAGGCCAGCACCGAGCCCAGAGGCACGGAGATCAGCGTGGTGAAGAAGCCGCAGACGAAGGAGTGGAGCAGAGGCTCCCACAAAACGGCTTTGGACATGTTGCTCATCAGCATGTACTTCCAATAGTACAGGGTAAAGTCGCCCACCTTGCCGTCCACCCGGCGCAGCTCGCCCTGGGCCAGGGTGAAGGTGGACTTGATCATGGTCAGCAGGGGGATGACGATCAGGCAGAACAACACGATCAGGCTGACCAGCACGACCATGTTGAACGGGTTTTTGAGCACGTTCAGGATCAGGTTCTTCAGCCGACGTGCCGTCAGTTTCTTGCGGGGGGGTCTTTCCTTGGTCACAGTTACTGCATTTGACACGATAACACCTCTTTCTGATGACTGCTGGGGACTTGCCGGGCAAGGTTCGCTTCCAATGATCCTCCCATCCGTCTCCCTGCCCGGGAAGATTTGCGCGGCCCGCCTTCGGGCGCATTTGCGCAAACGTTTGCGACTTCCTGGGTTCATTATAAAGAATCCCAAGTAGGTTTGTCAATTGTCAGCCTCCCGATTTTAGAGGGGCTTTTTTGTTTGTTTTCACGGTTTGTTTACAATTCAGACAAATGGAAAGTATAGGATTTTGCTATTTTGCAATTGCATTTTTTGGGATTTTCTGAATGTGCGGATACGTTTTCGGCAAATTTCTCCACGCGCGTCATTGGAACTGGGCGGCGTAGAGCCCGGCGTAAACGCCTCCGGCGGCCAAAAGCTCCTCGTGGGTTCCCTGCTCTGCCGCGCCGCCTTGGTCCAGAACCAGAATGCGGTCCGCCCCCCGGATGGTGGCGAGACGGTGGGCGATGACAAAACAGGTCCGCCCCTGGCGGAGACGATCCATGGCGAGGCTGATTTCCCCCTCTGTCTCCGTGTCCACGTTGCTGGTGGCCTCGTCCAGGATGACAATGTCCGCGTCGGTAAGGAGGCACCGGGCGATGGCCAGCAGCTGCCGCTGGCCCTTGGAGATGTTCTCGTCTGTGAGAATGGTGTCGTAGCCCTGGGGGAGGGAGGAGATGAAGCGGTGGATGCGGGCGGCCTTGGCGGCGCGGACGATCTCCTCCCGTCCGGCACCGGGCGCGCCGTAGGCAATGTTTTCCGCGATGGTGCCACCGAAGAGCCAGGTGTCCTGGAGCACCAGGGCCAGACGGCGGCGCAGGCCGTCCCGGCTGTACTGGTCCAGGGGGACGCCGTCGATGGCGATGGAACCGCTCTGGGGCCGGTAAAACCGAAGGAGCAGGGAGACCAGGGTGGTCTTCCCCGCGCCGGTGGGGCCCACCACGGCGGCGAGGCTTCCCGCCGGAATGTGGGCGGTGAAGTCCCGGAGAACGGGGCGGGTGGGATCGTAGCCAAAGGTCACATGGTCAAAGCGGATGTCGCCCCGGAGGCGCGCCGCGGGAACGGCTCCGGCGGGGTCTCCCGCCTCAGGCTCCTCGTCCAGAAGGTCCAGCACACGCTCCGCTGCCGCCGCGCTGGCCTGGAGCTCCGCCAGGAGGTTGGCGGCCTCCCGGATGGGGCCGGAGAACTTCCGGGAGTAGAGGACGAAGGAGGAGAGGCCGCCCAAAGACAGGCCGCCCCCCAGGTACAGCAAAGCGCCGAACATGCTGATGGCCGCCAGGGAGACGTTGTTGATGAAATTCACCGAGGGGCCCAGGGCGGCGCTGGCCCGGTCCGCGTCGTAATAGGCCTTGGAGGCGGCGGCGTTGCGGGACTCGAAGAGGGACAGGTCCGCCTCCTCCACGCCGTAGGTCCGGATGGACCGGCGGCAGCCCATCCGCTCCTCGGCAAAGCCGTTGAGGGCCCCCAGCTCCTTGGAGCGGAGGCGGAAGAGGGGGTGGATGCGCTTCATCTGAAAACGGGTCAGCACCGCCGAGAGGGGAACGGTGACGAAGAACACCAGGGTCAGACGGGGAGAGAGGAGCAGCAGCATCAAGAAGGAGCCCGCCACCGTGAAGACGCTGGCGCCCAGCTGCAAGAGATCCGTGGAGATGGTGGCGTTGACGGTGTCCACGTCGTAACAGACCCGGCTGATGAGGTCCCCCGCCGGGTGGGTGTCAAAATAGTCCACGGGCAACTCGCTCATACGGTCGAAGGCAGCCTGGCGCAGATCGTGGGAAACGGCCTGGGCCAGCCGGATGAGGCGGGAGGCCACCAGGTAATTTAATAAGGAAGAGAGCGCGTAGCAAAGCAGCATTCCAGCGCAGCAGCGGAGCACGGCGGGGAAGTTTACCCCCCCGGCCCGGATGCCGATGGCATCCACCGCCTTGCCGGAGAGGAGGGGCGCGGCCAGGGCCAGCAGGTTCCCTGCCGGCAGCAGCACCAGCAGCAGAAGAAACTGGGGACCGTGGGGGCGGAGAAAGGGGCCCATGCGAAGCAGTACGGATTTCTTCATATCAACCCTCCCATCTGAAGCTCCGCCATGCGGCGGTAGCGCCGGCAGGTTTCCAAAAGCTGGTCGTGGCGGCCCTGGGCGGCGATGACGCCGTCCTCCAGCACCAATATCCGGTCCGCCTCCCGGAGAGAGGCCACCCGCTCGGAGATGACCACCAGGGTGACGCCGGGACAGTCCCGCCGGATGGCGGCGTGGAGCGCGGCGGCGGTGCGGTAATCCAGGGCGCTGTCGGCGCTGTCCAGGACCAGAATCCCCGGACGGCCGGCCAGGGCCCGGGCGATCAGCAGCCGCTGGCGCTGCCCGCCGGAGAGATTGGCCCCCCGGATGTCCAGCCGGGTGTCCAGTCCCTCCGGCAGAGCCTGGATGAACGCCCAGGCCTGGGCGGTTTTGGCGGCGGCGGCCACCTCCTTCCGGGGGAGGTTCCGCAGGAAAGAGATGTTTTCATAGACGCTGTCGTTCAGCAGGGTCTCGTTCTGGAACACCGCGCCGAAGCGGCCCCGCAGAGCGGTCCGGCTCAGGGTGGAGACATCCTCCCCGCTGACCCAGACCACGCCCTCGTCCGCGTCGTACAGGCGGAGGAGCAGGGAGAGCAGAGTGGTCTTCCCCGCGCCGGTGGGACCCAGGACGCCCAGGGTCTCTCCTTTATTTAAAAAGAAGTTCGCGCCGTCCAAGTCCTTCTCCACCCCCAGATAGGAGAAGGAGACGTGCTCCATCCCCAGCTCCGGGCCGGGGCGGTCCGCTGTCTCTGCCGTCCGGACGGGCTGGCCCTCCGGGGTCAGAAGAACCTCCTCAATCCTCCGGGCGGAGGCCACGCCCTTGCTGAACTTGACAAAGAGTTTGGCCAGGCCCAGGGTGGCGGTTTGAATCAGCGTGAAGTAGGAGAGGAAGGCCACAATCTGCCCGGAGGCCAGCCGCCCCCGGTCCACCAGGGCCGCCCCGGCCAGAACCACCAGCACCAGCCCCAGATTCAGAAGAAAGTCCGAGAGAGGATTCGCGGCGGCCATGATCTGTCCGGCGGTCTCCTCCGCCTGGCGGGCGGACTGGCTGGCCCCGGCGAAGCGCTGCCGTTCCCGCTCCTGGCAGGCCAGAGCCTTGATGACCCGGACGCCGGAGGCGTTTTCCCGGATGACCCGGACCACCGTGTCCACTGCCTCCTGGGCCTTGGCGTAGCGGGGAATGCCCCGGCGGGTCACCAGCCAGATGGACAGGAAGGTGGCTCCGCAGACCGCCAGCTGCACCAGGGCCAGGGAGGGGGCCTGCAAAAAGGTCAGCGCCAGCCCCCCCAGGACCAGCATGGGGGCCCGGATGCCGCCCCGCTGGATTTTGTCAAACATCTGATGGACGTTATAGGTGTCGTTGGTCAGCCGGGAGACCAGGGAGGAGACGGAGAGCCGGTCCTGCTGGGCCTGGGAGAGCAGCAGCGTCCGGCGGTAGAGGTCCCGGCGGAGCCGCCGGGTCATCTCCATGGAGACCCAGGCGGCCATGCGGTTGGCAGTGATGTTGCAGAAGGCCGCGCCAAAGGCCATCAGCAGCATCCCTCCCCCCGCCCGGCGGATGGCGGCCAGGTCCCCGGCGGGGACGCAGTCGTCGATGATATGGGCCAGCAGAAGGGGGAGCAGCAGCTCCAGAACGGCGGCGGTGAACTTGACCGTCACGCCCACGGCAACCCGGGGAGCGTGAGGGCGGAGGTAGCTGAGAATCGTTTTCACGCGTGGCCTCCTCTCAACAGTCGGTGCTCAAACGTTTGCGGGATCATGCTTTTATGTTACACCGTCCTCCGGCGTCAAGTCAAGCCGCATTTTGCCGCGGGGCCGGAGGGGAGGACCCGGCTCCGCCCGGACGCGAACGGCGCTGGAATTTTGACATTTTTTAAAAATGTGTCAAAAAAAGAAGGCGGGAGGGGGGGCGGCGGCCGGCGGAAGGAAGGTTACACATATATGATAAAAGAAGACTGAATAGGTGGAGCGCTATATTGGCGGCATACATCGGGATGTCGTTCAATTTTCATAAAAATACGCGAATTTCATGAAAATTGATAGCATGGAAGCGGCAGGATGCTTTGTTACTGTTATGTTACAAACATGAGCAACATATTGATTTCGGAAAATTGCTGTGTTATATTCATCATGCGGCACGGATGAGGCGGCGCTCCCGGGGTAGATACGGGAACGGCTAGCCACTGTATGTGCGCCGGAAAAGCCGACGCGTCCCGACCGCAAATAACAGCGGTGAACTTCCCGCTGCAAAACAAGGAGGATGAAAATCCATGAAGAAGTTCTTATCCCTGGTTCTGGCTCTGGTTATGGCCATGTCTTTGGTCACCATCAGCGCCGGGGCCACCGAGTACAAGGAGCTCACCGACAAGGATGAGATCCAGTACGAGGAAGCCGTTGCCGTTCTGAATCGAATCGGTATCATTACCGGTTATGACGACGGCAGCTTCCAGCCCAAGAAGGAGCTGACCCGCGGCGCCGCCGCCAAGATCATTGTCTCCCTTCTGATCGGCCCCGAGGCCGCTGGCAATCTCCCCAACAACAGCAGCCCCTATCCCGACGTTCCCGCCAACCACACCTTTGCGGGCGTCATCAGCTTCTGCAAGACTGAGGAGATCATCAGCGGTTATGGTGACGGCACTTTCCGGCCCGGCGATTCCCTGACCGGCTATGCCTTCGCCAAGATGCTGCTGGGCGCCCTGGGCTACAGCAGCAACATTGAGGGCTTCACCGGCTCTGGCTGGACCAACAACGTTGCCCGTATCGCCAACGTTGCCGGCCTGCTGGACCGCCTGCAGTTCAACGGCAGCGCCGCTGTCAACCGTGAGCAGGCCTGCCAGCTGGCGCTGAACACCCTGAAGGCCACCATGGTGACCTACGGCGGCAGCACCATCATCAACGGCAGCACCGGCAGCTTCACCATGCAGGGCACCACCGCCACCATGGTGACCAGCAACAACAAGGACATCAACCGCAACATCGGCAAGAACGAGAGCGACCAGGGCGGCCGCGACTACTACACCCTGGAGTTCGGCGAGGAGCACTTCAAGGACCTGCGTCTGGAGCATGACCGCTTCGACCCCGCCATTGACGACTTCGGCCGTCCCTCCAACGAGTGGAGCTACAAGAAGGTCACCATCGGCACCTTCCCCCTGGAGGCTGACTATACTTACACCGAGCAGGTGGCCCACCTGGCCGACAAGGACGCCGCCAAGGTCCGCGCCCTGAAGCTCAACGGTTTCGAGGTCTCCAGCAATGAGAGCACCCATGGCATCGCTTCCGGCTACAACAAGACCCAGGTCTTCGTGAACGGCCGTCAGGTCAACGATCTGGATAAGCTGGCCACCATCGCCGACTACACCGACAACGGCGCGACCGTGTACGTGTATGTCGATGAGCTGGACGCCGACTTCATCTCCTACGTGTCCGTTATCCAGCCCATGCTGGTGAAGGTCAAGAACGTTGGCAGCGATTATGTCTCCTTCGAGCTGATCGAGGCGGACGACAAGGGCAACGGCTTCAACCAGTATGCTCTTGACAACTACAATGACGGCGCTCAGCGCGGCATGAACGAGATCGACAAGCTGGAGGACCTCCAGGCTGAGGACGATTACTACGACGTCGTGAAGGACCTCAAGGCCGGCGACTATGTGGTGACCATCCCCGTCAATGCCGACCACGAGAACGACGCCTGGGAAGTTTCCAAGGCTTATGTTCCCGAGACCGTGACCGGCAAGCTGAGCAAGGTTGAGACCTATGACGGCGACGTCACCGACATCGTTGTTGGCGGCACCAGCTACAAGGTCTCTCAGTGGAACAAGGACATGAAGGACATCGACGCTGACATCATCAAGGTCACCGTCAAGGATGTCACCCTGTATCTGGACGAGGGCGGCAACGCTCTGCTGGCCGACGAGGTTGGCGAGGTCTCCGGTTACATGGTTATCGGCAGCTGGAGCAAGTCCCTGGTCAACGGCAAGCTCGTTGACATCGCTGAGGGCTGGGACGTCAATGGCGATCCCCTGTCCCTGAACGTTGGTTCCAGCAAGACCGTCAGCAAGTACTATGGCGATACCATCAACGGCAAGAGCTATGCGAACGAGTTCCTGCCCGGCGACCTGGTGAAGTACACCAACGACGGCGCTCCCGCCGGTGCTGACTGGGTCCTGCTGTGCAACGACGACGATACCGCCATCGCTGCCAACGACGTTTACAAGAACCTGGTTAAGATCTATGAGGTTTCCGAGTTCGGTCTGAGCACGGACTTCACCGTTGGTGCGAACTACATTGACGTTGACGGCAGCGGTACCTTCACCGCTGGCGACAAGGCCAACTATCAGATCAAGTCCAGCAACATCCGCCTTGCTCTGCGCGGCGATAATGTGACCTTCACTCCCGACGGCGCTGGCGGGCTGACCGTTGGCGGTACCGATCGGATTTCCAAGGTCCCCACTGTCAAGAACGCTGATAAGGACCTGGTTGTTCAGGCTGGCGACATTGTCACCGACAACTCCTTCTACTTCGCCAAGAACCCGATGTTCATCTATGTGGACTTCGATAACAGCGGCGACGTGGAGAACATCCAGTTTGTCAAGGGCATCAAGAACGTTACCACCGACGAGCTGATGCAGCAGAGCGGCGGCAACGGTACTGCCGGTGCCAACCATCCTGCGCAGGCTTATCTGGACAAGAACGGCGAGGTTAAGGCCGTGGTCATCAAGACCCAGAGCAACGAGGCCAAGACCAACAACCTGCTGTATGTCCGCGAGCACTGGGCTTCTCACGAGTACACCACCGAGACCGGCAAGGTGATCGGCCTGACCGTCGCCATGCTGGGCGAGGACGGCCTGGTCCGCAGCACCAACATCTACACCGACAAGGACCTGAAGGACAACACCTTCGCTACCTTCACCAAGGCTGAGAAGGAAGGCTATGAGCCCTTCTACAAGGTCAACTCCTACGACACCCAGACCAAGACCACCTCTGTTGCCTCCGCGACCGTCAACGCCTCTGGCGATGGCAGCAGCGTCATCAACAAGTGGCTGGTCAAGCTGGGCAATCCCACCAAGATTGACGGAACCGCCCTGGCGGATCCCACTGGTCACAACCCGCTGGTTGACGGCGATTCCTGGATCATGTCCAACCAGCGCGGCACCAGCGACATGCTGCCCTCCGACAGCAATAACGCCAAGCAGGTTGCGAACTTCACCAAGGCGAATTGGATCAACCTGACCGACAACACCGACATCGACGATGTTGAGGACCTCAAGGATTATGTGGACGTGCGTCTGCACCTGGTCTTCAACGACAACAAGGACAGCGACGGCTTCCGTAACGTTGACCTGGCGATCGTTGTCAACGGTGTCAAGGCTGACCAGCGCGCTGCCGTTCCCACTGTGTCCGGTCTGACCGTGACCAGCCCCAAGGCCAGCTATAGCAAGAGCGAGATCATCGAGCTCAACGCCGCTGTTGCCGATGGCAAGTACGGCACCCTGAGCTACAAGTGGGAGTACAGCAATAACGGTGGTTCCACCTGGACTGTCTTCGGCACCGACGCCTCCAAGGTGAACTTCACCAAGGGCTCCGGCAGCGAGCAGGTCCGTGTCACCGTGACCAACACCGACAACAAGTACAATTCTCCCTACAACAAGGCGACGGCGAGCAAGGACATCACTCTGAATGAGGATGTCACCACTGCCACCACCGAGGTTACTGTGACTGTGACCGGCGGTACCTTCGTGCACAACGGCAACACCGTTAAGAACGCGAAGCTGACCGTTCCTTACAACGGCCTGCTGCTGCCCATCACTGCGGGCACCGGCAAGCAGCTGCCTGCCACCGCCACTCTGACCAAGGCTGACGGTACCACTGAGACTGTCACCATCGAGGACGGCATGCTGGTTATCAACGGCGGCATGGCTGGCACGATTGCGGTCGTGTGCGGTGACGCTGTCAAGACCACCAAGACCGTTACCTTCAACCTGACCAACTGCTATGTTACCGTCAACGGCCAGACCAAGACCAACGGTGACACCCTGGAGGTTGAGGCGGGTGCTTCTCTGAACCTGACCATCGCCCTGATTGATGACAACAGCGACACCAAGGCTGATCCTGTGACCGCTGATGGTGGTGTGAGTGTCCTGAGCAGCACCGCTACCACCGCGCTGGTCAAGGTGGCGGATGATGGCACTGTGACCATCGACCGGTCCAAGAATACCCACACTGTCGAGGTTAAGAGCAATGCTGTCACTGGTTATGCTTCTGCGGATGGCGCTACTCTGACGAAGACGGCTGCTAAGGGTGAGAAACTGACTGTCAAGTTCGTTTCCAGCACTCTTGGTTCTGCCGCTACCGCGATCAATTCCCTTGGCGCCATCACCCCCGCTGCTGCCGACGGCAATACGATCGCCCTGGTTGCCAACAGCGCCAAGGCTGGTGTTAACGCGACTAGGACCGATGTGACCATTGCTAATACCGACGCCATGACTGCTTGGCTGACGAATGAAGCGAATAACGGCAAGACCCTCTACTATGGCACCTTTGCGGCTGCGGCTGGGGATACCACTAGCTTCACTACCATTACTGCCGATACGGTCTTTGCTAGTCTGAGTGGCGGTGCGTTCTTCACCGACTTCGTTGCTGCGAAGCCTGCGGAGTTCGAGGTTGAGATCACCATTGGCACTGCTGATTGGACGATCACCGGCATTGCTACCAACTGATTTTCAGGCTACAGCAAATCCTAATCCCTAAGCACGAAGGACCTGCCCCTCCGGGGGCGGGTCCTTTCCCTATCTCCGCCCCCTTGAAAGGCAGGCGCAAGCCGGGCTGATGAAATGCGCCGCCGGACCCCGTCAAAACTTTCTCTTGCATATCGGAGTGGGGCTGTGGTATAATACTCTTGACCGATCCAAGAAATCCAGGACGGCATGAACCAAGGCAGCAAAAAGGAACCCCCGGAGAGTGGTGCCTCTCCGGGGGTTCCCTTTGCTGGGGTTAGCTGCCTTTGTGGCGGCGGTCAAGCCATTTGCAGACATAGTAGCCTGTCATGCTTGCCGCAACCGCAGTCAAGAAATCCAGGATTTCCTGCATGAACCTCACCTCCTCCCTGTTGCCAGTTTGGAAAGGGCAGCGTATTCATTATACCAGAATTCGACCCGCTCCGCAAGGCGGAAGTCTCCTTGTAAATCGGTGGTGACAAACGCGGGCGGATGTGGTATAATCAGGAAAACCCCTTGGAAGGAGGCGGCTTCGTGATCGAAAACCAGGGCCTGATCGAATATTTATTCTCCGCCGAGACAGACCTCCAGGGCCGGGAGGGCGCCATGGCGCAACGGGTCCGGCACTTTACCGACGAAATGCCCGGCGGCTTTTTCATCTACCAGAAGGATAGCGGCAAGGTTATCTACGCCAACCACGCCCTCCTTCGTATTTTTGGCTGCGAGAGCTGGGAGGAGTTTCAGCGCCTCACCGGCGGGAGCTTTCAGGGTATGGTCTGTCCGGAGGACTGGGAGGCCGTGGAGGAGAGCATCGAAGAACAGATTACCCATAGCCGTTTTGACCTGGATTATGTGGAGTACCGGATTATCCGCCGGGACGGCTCCATCAGCTGGGTGGAGGATTTTGGACACTATATTGAAACCAAGCGCATGGGAGGTGTGTTTTACGTCTTCCTGGCCGACGTGACGGAGCGCCGCCAGCGCCGCGCGGCGGAGCGGGACGCCATATTGGAGGAGAAGCTCCAGGAGCAGGCGGAGCTTCACACCGGCTTTCTCGAGCAGATGAACGACGAGCTTGTCCGCCGGCTGGAGCTGATCGAGGGCCTCAGCGCGGACTACGAGTCCGTCTTTCACGCCGATTTGGAGGAGAATGTCATTCAGCCTTACCGGGTCAGCAGCCGGAAGGACTACCAGTTTGGCCGGGACCTCCAGGTCCGGCCCTTTGCCGGTTTCGCGGACGCTTACGCCCAGCGCTGGGTTCACCCGGAAGACCGGGAGCGCTTCTGCCGGGAGCTGGAGCCGGATTATATCCGCAAGACTCTGGAGCGGCAGAAATCCTTTCATATCAACTACCGGATTCTGCGGGACGGGGAGCCGGAGTATGTGCAGGCCTTTGTGGTCAATGTCAGTCCGGAGGAGGGCGTGACCCAGATCATGTTCGGCTGCCGGACGGTGGACGAGGAGGTCCGCCGGGAAAAGACCCGGACCGTCATGCTGGAAGATGCGCTCCACCGGGCCAAGCTGGCGGGAGAGGCCCGGAACACCTTCCTCTCCAACATGTCCCACGATATGCGCACCCCTCTGAACGCCATTGTGGGCTTCACGGCCCTGGCCAAGCGTCATCTGAACGACCGGGAGCGGCTGGAGAAGGACCTGGACTGCATCGCCTCCTCCAGCAGCCGTCTGCTCCACCTGGTGAACGATGTGCTGGAGCTGAGCTGGCTGGAGTCCGGCCAGCTCCACATTGAGGAGACAGCCTGCGCCCTGCCGGATCTGGCCCGGGAGGTCTGGGATGAGGTTCGCTCTCATGGAAAGGCCAAGGATGTGGAGATGATCCTGGTCGTGCCGGAGGCGGAGCATCCCCGGGTCTGGTGCGACCGGCCCAAGCTCCGGCAGGCGCTGGTGCGGCTGGCTCTGGGCGCGCTGGGCTGTGTTCCGTCGGGGGGCAGGATTGAGCTGTCCCTCCGGGAGCGGAGCGCTACCCGGGCCTACGGGGCCTATTACTTCACGGCGGACTGCCTCAGCCTGAATAAGCCGCTGACAGACGAGGTCTTCGACCCCTTTGACCGCCGGGAGATCACCGCCGCCGGAGAGGCCGGGGGTGCGGAGATGGACCTGCCCATTGTCAAGCAGATTGTGGAGATGATGGGCGGCCGCATTGGGGCGGAGTCCCTGCCGGAGGGGCGGGGCCGCTTCACAGCGGCGCTGAATCTCCGCTTGCAGGAGGAGGCGGAGGTGAAGCCTTCCGCTGGGGTTTCGTCCTCCGTCCAGCGCCGGGTGCTGGTAGTGGAGGACAACGATCTGAACCGGGAGATTGCGGCGGACCTCCTGGAGGATGCCGGTTTCCTGGTGGATACCGCCGTCAACGGCGCGGAGGCGGTGGAGAAGGTGAAATCCTCCCACCCTGGGGACTATGCCCTGGTTCTGATGGACCTGCGGATGCCGGTGATGGACGGCCACGCCGCCGCCCGGGCCATCCGGGCCTTGCAGGACCCGGAGCTTGCCAAGGTGCCCATCGTGGCCCTGTCCGCCAATACCTTTGACGAGGACCGGAAGCAGTCCGCCGAGAGCGGCATGAACGCCCACCTGGCCAAGCCCCTGGACGTGGACCGCCTGCTGGAGCTGGTCTCCGGCATTACGGGAGGATAAAAAAACCGCCGTGAGCAATCACGGTGGTTTTTTTCCGCCCCGCCAGGGGGCAAAGAGGCGTTCCGCCACGTCCCGAACCTCCGGCCACATGAAGAAGGCGGCGGAAAAGCCCATGCCCGCACCCAGGCGCAGCTTTTGATTCAGGGTGTCCGCGTCGTCGAAGAGGACGAAGTGGGACTCGCTGCCGCGGCTGTAGGTGAAATACCGGGCACAGAGGTCCTGGGAGAAGAAGACGGCGGGATGCTCCCGCTCCATCAGGGAGTCCAGGGCCTCCCCCGTAAGGGGCTCGCCCTCTCCGGACCGGGCAGGGAGGCGGAAGTCCATCCGCAGCCGCTGGACGTCCAGGGCCAGGTGTCCGGCCCCGCCGGCCTGGGCGACGGCCTCCTGGAGATATTGGGAGAAGCTGCCGCCGGAGACGGCGGTGCAGAGCAGGACCACCGCCCCGGGGGCGGCGCCGGCGTAACCCTCCGGCAGATAGAGGGTCCGCCGGGAGGCGGACAGCGCGGGAGCCAGGGCGGAGACAAAGGCGGTCCGGTCCCGGCGGGGTGTCTCCTCAAAGTCCAGCAGCACGCCGGAGTAGTTCCGCCGCCCGCACTCCCGGAGCACCGCGTCCCGCAGGGCCTCCGGGCTGTCGATAAAGGGGGCCTCGCGGTCGCTGACGGACAGGAGCCCCCCCTTGGTTTGAAGCAGCAGGCTCTGCCGCAGCAGGGCGGAGCCGGGGCCGATGCGGTAGGCCACGTGGGCCAGGTTCCGGCAGTGGGTTTGGGCCTCCTGAGACGCCTCCGGCGTCACGGCCAGATAAATCTGCAAATCTCTCTCCCCCTTGCGCCAAGACGGCAAAGCTGGTATACTGAAAGTGACTTCAAAAGACTGTATGCAAGGAGGCTGCCGCCTATGCCCCTTTCCCTGATTCCGGACTGTCTGTTTGCATCCTATCGGGAGGTGACGCCGGAGTTCCTGCGCCGCCGCGGCGTGACGCTGCTGCTCAGCGACCTGGACTTCACCCTAGCCCCCAAGTCCGTCCGAAGACCGGACCCGGCTCTGCGGGAGTGGATCGCGGAGATGAGGGCGGCTGGAATCCAAGTGATGATCGTCTCCAACAACCGCTCCGGAACCCGGGTGACGGAGTTCTGCGCGGACCTGGGCATCCCCTATCAGGGCCGGGCGGGGAAACCTTCGACAAAAGGGCTGCGGGCCGCTATGGCCCGGGCCGGGGCGGACCAAAGCCGCACCGCCATGCTGGGGGACAAGCTGCTGACCGACATGCTGGCGGCCAACCGGGCGGGGGTGCTGGCCCTGATGGTGGAGCCCCTGGGCGGGGCGGTGACCCTGTGGCAGAAGGTGCTCCACGCCCTTCAGGTCCCGTTCAAGGCCGTCTGCTGCCGGCGGGGCTGAGGGCCCGGTTCCGCCGGGGAGAGGTTCCCATTTCCGGGCGTTCCGAAAATATTTTCGCATGACGCCGCCCCAATTGAGGAAAAATACTTGCAATCGCGGCCTATATGGGATAAAATAACTACGCCTATAATGGAAGAACCATGGAAAGAGAGAAAATGCCCTCCTTGCGGGTCGTTTTCTCATACAAGATTTGTAAGGAGGATATTTGTATGCCTACGATTTCTGCCGGCGAGTTCCGGAAGGGTATGATCTTTGAGATGGATGGCAAGCCCATGCTGGTGGTGGACTTTCAGCACGTGAAGCCCGGCAAGGGCGCCGCCTTTGTGCGCACCAAGTACAAGAACGTCATCACCGGAGCCATCCGCGAGGAGTCCTTCAACCCCACCGCCAAGTTCGAGCAGGCCAGCGTGGAGCGCAAGGACGCCGAGTACAGCTACAACGACGGCGACCTGTACTATTTCATGGACCCGGAGACCTACGACATGTCTCCCCTGAACCGGGACGTCCTGGGCGACGCCTTCAAATTCATGAAGGAGAACACCGTCTGCAAGCTGGTGAGCTATAAGGGCAGCGTCTTCACTGTGGAGGTCCCCAACTTCATGGACCTGGAGGTCACGGAGACCGAGCCCGGCGTGAAGGGCGACACCGCCACCAACGTCACCAAGAAGGCGACGCTGGAGACCGGCGCGGTCATCCAGGTGCCCCTGTTCATCAACGAGGGCGAGAAGATCCAGGTGGACACCCGCACCGGCGAGTATCTGGGCCGCTGCAAGGAATGAGAGAGCAAAGGGGGGAGTGCATCCCCCCTTTCGATTCCCCATAAAACTCTATTTTCAGAACGAGGAGGTTTTACAATGGAAATCACGGAGAAGGTCGCGTACCTGAAGGGCCTGGCGGAAGGCATGGAGCTGGACACCGGAAAGAAGGAGGGCAAGCTGCTGGCCGCCATCATTGACGTGCTGGAGGATATTGCCCTGGAGCTTGCGGATATCGAGGACGCCCAGGAGGAGCTGGGCGACGGGCTGGACGCCGTCAGCGACGATCTGGAGGACGTGGAGGACCTGCTCTACGGCGAGGACGAGGAAGACGGCGGCGAGTATGAGCTGGACGATCTGGGGGAGGACGAGGACTGCTATGCCACCACCTGCCCCACCTGCGAGGAGGCGATTTACTTCGACGAGTCCGTCCTGGAGGACGGCGAGGTCGTCTGTCCCAACTGTGGCGAGAAGCTGGAGTTTGACCTGGCGAGCCTGGATGAGGACGAAGAGGAAGACGGCGAAGAGTAAGCCAGACGCGGCGGGGCCGGACACCCTTCGGGTGCCCGGCCCCCTTTTAAAGGAGCTGTTCCCATGATACGCGAGAAAGCCTTTTACCGCGCCTTCTTCGCCCTGACGCTGTCCCTGGCCCTGCAAAACCTGCTGACCTTCGGCGTGAACCTGATGGACACCGTCATGCTGGGCCGCTACAGCCAGGAGGCCATGAGCGGCGTCAGCCTCTGCAACCAGATTCAGTTTCTGCTCCAGATGCTGGTGGGCGGCGCCGGGGAGGGGGTTGTGGTGCTGGGCTCCCAATACTGGGGGAAAAACAGTCTGGAGCCCATTCCCCACATCATCGGCGTGGCCCTCCGCTTTGGCGGAGCGCTGTCGGCGCTGCTGTTCGCGGCGGTGCTGCTGTTCCCCCGGGAGCTGCTGGGCCTTTTGAGCAGCGACGAGGCGGTGATTGCCCAGGGAGCGCGGTATTTCCAGATCATCTGCTTTTCCTATGTCATCTTCACCGTCACGAACATTCTGGTGGCCTCGCTCCGCTCCATCGGCGTGGTGAAGATCGGCTACGCGATCTCCTTTTCCACGCTGTGCATCAACGTCACCCTGAATTACCTGCTGATCTACGGGCATTTCGGCTGCCCGGAGCTGGGGGTCCGGGGCGCGGCCATCGCGACGCTGGTTTCCCGCTGTGTGGAGCTGCTGATCGTGGTCTGCTACTTAAAGTACCGGGAGAAGCGGCTGAGGCTCACCTTGCGCAAGCTCCTTTTTATTGACGGCAGCTATCTCCGGGACTACAACCGCGTCTCCGCCCCGGTGCTGGTGAATCAGGCGCTTTGGGGCGTGGCCCAGATGGTGCAGACCGGCATTCTGGGCCACCTGGGGGGCGACGTGACGGCGGCCAACGCCATTGCGGTCCAGGTCTATCAGGTCCTCTCCGTCGTGGCCTACGGCGCGGCCTCCGCCTCCGGCATTGTGGTGGGGCGGAGCATCGGAGAGGGGCGGAGGGACGCGCTCCGGTCCCTGACGGCGACCTTGCAGGTGTTGTTCGTGGTCATCGGCATTGCCTCCGGCGGGCTGATTTTCCTGGCCCGGAACCCCATTCTCTCGGTCTTCGGCGGCAGGCTGACGGAGCGGGCCCAGGAACTGGCCCTGCAATTCATGGTGGTCCTCGCCGTGACCACTGTGGGCACTTCCTATCAGATGGCCTGCGACACGGGCATCATCCGGGGCGGGGGGGACACCGCCTTCAGCGCCAAGATGAACCTGATCAGCATGTGGGGGATTGTGGTGCCCCTCTCCGCCATGGCGGCATTCTGGTGGAAGAGCCCGCCGGCGGCGGTGTTCTTCCTTTTGAAGTGGGACCAGATTTACAAGATCATTCCCGTGGCCCTCCGGCTTCACAGCTGGAAGTGGGTGCGGAGCGTCACACGGCCCGACGGGGCGGAAGCATAAAAGCGCCGGACTTCCGGCAGAATGGAGGAACCCCATGTCCAAGACGCCCAAGAGGCCCGCCAATCCCCGGGTCCGCGCCAATGTCTATGCCCTGGCGGCGCTGTACCTGGCGTACCTGTTCTATCAGATCGCCAAGCCCTATCTGACCCATGATCCCTATGGCCCCACCCGGTTTCAGTTCCTTCTGGGACTGGTGATCCTGGGGGGAGGGGCGGTGCTTCTGGGCTTTCTGGCCTGGAGAATGTACAAGTCTCCCATGCCGGAAGAGCCCCAGGAGTCCGAACCGGACGAGGAGGAGTGAGGGGCTGGCGGTTCAAGCAGGCGGCCTGCAAAAAAAGAAGCGGAACCCGCTTGAAGGCGGGTTCCGCTTTTTCACTCCGCCGTCCCTTGGGGGAAATGCTTCCGAAGCAGCCGGCGCATGTCCTCGGGCAGAGGGGCGGTCAGACGGAGGGATTCCCCGGTAACGGGGTGGGTCAGCGTCAGGGCCTGAGAGTGGAGGGCGGGCCGGGGGATGAGGGATGGGTTCTCCGTGCCGTAGAGCCAGTCCCCCGCCAGGGGGCAGCCCAGGTGGGCCATATGGACCCGGAGCTGGTGGGTGCGCCCCGTCTCCGGCCGGAGGGCCAGAAGGCTGAGGCCGTCTCCCCGGGCCAGCACCTCGTAATGGGAGACGGCGGGCGCGCCGTCGGACCGGACGCGCCGGGCCACCACGGAGGTTTCGTCCCGCCCAATGGGCCCGCGAACCGTGCCCCGCTCCGGCGAGGGGCAGCCCAGGCAGACAGCCCGGTACTCCCGGCAGAAGTCCTGGCTGTGCAGCCGGCGGCGGAGGAGATCGTGGACATAGCCGCTCTTGGCGATGACCATCAGTCCGGTGGTGCCCTTGTCCAGGCGGCTTGCCGGGTGGAAGACGAAATCCGTCCCCCGGGACCAGGCCAGGGCCCCCGCCACCGTGGGCGTGCCCGGCAGGAAGTTGGAGGCGTGGGCCGTCATGCCGGCGGGCTTGTCCACAACCAGCAGGTGCGCGTCCTCCCAGACCACCGGCAGGGGCCAGGGCCCTGGGACAACGGGGGTTTTCGGAGGCCGGAGATCGCCGCTCTCCACGGTCAGCACGTCCCCGGTCCGGAGAATGTGGGGCGTGTGCACCGGGACGCCGTTGACCAGGAGGCAGCCCTCCCCGCCGTGGGCCAGACGGGAGACGGCGTGGGAGGAAAAGTGGAGCCGGGAGCGGAGGATGTGCCGGACGGTGGCCCCGTCCTCCTCCGGCGGGATGATCCTCGTGATTTCCGCCATGGCCCTCACTCCGTTTCCAGCCGCTGCCGGCTGAGGTCCAGACGGACCAGCGTCCCCTGGCCGGGCCGGGAGGAGATGGAGATGCCGTGGTTCAGCCGGTCCGTCACCTGGCGGCAGAGATAGAGGCCGATGCCGGTGGACTTCTTGTCCTCCCGGCCGTTGAAGCCGGTGAAGCCCTGTTCGAAGACCCTGGGCAGGTCCTCCGGCTGGATGCCAATGCCGCTGTCGGCAATGACCAGGGTTTCCCCGTCGCCGTAGACGCGGATGCGGCCCCCCTCAGGCGTGTATTTCAGGGCGTTGGAGAGAAGCTGCTCGATGACGAAGCACAGCCACTTTTCGTCCGTCAGCACCGTCCGCCCCGTCTCCTGAAAGACCAGGGAGATTTTTTTCAGGATAAACAGCCGCGCGTACTTCCGGATGGAGTGGCGGAGCAGGCTGTCCAGCGAACAGCTTCGCAGCACGTAGTCCGTGGCGCTGCTGCCCAGGCGGAGATACCCCAGCACCATCTCCACGTACTGCTCCACCTTTAAAAGCTCCCCCTCCAGCTCCGGATGGGGTTCCTCCTGAAGAAGGAGGCGCATGGCGGCGATGGGGGTTTTGACCTGGTGGGCCCAGAGAGTGTAGTAATCCGTCATATCCTGGAGGCGGTTCCGGTTCTCCAGCGCCAGGGCGGCCCGGTCCGAGGCCAGGGCCTGCACCAGGGCCTGGTAATCCTCCTCCAGCAGTCCTTTCGGCGGGGGGAGGGGCAGAACCGTTTCCCTCACCTGGACCAGCAGACGCTCCAGCTCCCGGTGGCGGCGGCGGAATTGCCAGTACCCGGCGGCGAACAGCGCCAGTCCCAAGGCGAGGCAGAGCACAAAGGCGTACCCCACCGATTCCAGCGGCAGCCCGTAGAGAGAGAAGACGGCGGCGCAGATGCCCGTGCACCCGCTCAAAAGCAGCAGCAGCTTCCAGTGCCGCGCGAAATACGCTCCCAGAGTCCTCATACCATTCGGTCCTCCACCAGATAGCCCACGCCCTTCCGGGTGTGGATGAAGTCCGGCAGGCCCGCCGCCTCCAGCTTCCGGCGGAGGCGGTTCACGTTGACGGACAGCGTGTTTTCATCCACAAAGCTGTCCGATTCCCACAGGGCGGTCATCATGGCGTCCCGGGTGACGGTCTGCCCCTTTTTCTCCAGCAGCAGCTGGAGGAGCTTGCCCTCGTTCTTCGTCAGCTCCACCCGCTGGCCGTGAATGGTCAGCGTTCCGTTTCCCAGATTCAGCACCGCCCCGCCGCAGGAGAGAAGGGCTGGGGCCGCGGTGAAGTCGTAGGCCCGGCGGAGCATGGCCTGGACCTTGGCGGAGAGGACCTGAAGGTCAAAGGGCTTGCCCAGAAGATCGTCCCCGCCCATCTGCATGGCCATGACGGCGTTCACATTGTCGGACGCGGAGGTCAGGAACAAAATGGGCACCTGAGAGATCCGGCGAATCTCCTGGCACCAATGGTAGCCGTTGAAAAAGGGCAGGGAGATGTCCAGCAGCACCAGCTGGGGATCGAACTCCACAAACTCCGACAGCACGGCGTCAAACCTCTGGGCGCAGGCCACCTGATAGCCCCAGCTCTCCAGGTGCCGCTGGACGGCCCCGGCGATGATGCCGTCGTCCTCCGCCATAAAAATTCGGTACATAACTCCTTCCCTCCTTGAAAAGGTCCCGGACGCCGCCGCAGAGCCGCGCCCGGGACTTGTGCGCCGCTCAGGAAAGCCGCGCGGCGATGGCGTCCAGGAATTCCTCGCTGTCCACGCCCCGGGCCTGGAAGCCCGGCTCCACCAGGGGCAGGAGGTCCTTTGTCATGACGCCGCTCTCCAGCGTCTCCAGCGAGGCGGCCTCCAGCCGCTGGCCGAAGCGGACCAGGTCCGCGAGACCGTCCAGCTCGCCCCGGCGTTTCAGCGCGCCGGTCCAGGCGAAGATGGTGGCCATGGGATTGGTGGAGGTCTTCTCCCCCTTGAGATAGCGGTAGTAGTGCCGGGTGACGGTGCCGTGGGAGGCCTCGAACTCCATAGTCCCGTCAGGGGAGACCAGCACGGAGGTCATCATGGCCAGGGAGCCGAAGGCGGCGGCGATCATGTCGCTCATCACGTCCCCGTCGTAATTTTTCAGCGCCCAGATGAAGCCGCCCTTGGAGCGGATGACTCGGGCCACCGCGTCGTCAATGAGGGTGTAGAAATAGGTGAGGCCCTGCTTCTCGAATTCGGCCTTGTAGCCGGCCTCGTACTCCTCCTCAAAAATCTGCTTGAACGCCCCGTCGTAAACCTTGGCGATGGTGTCCTTGGTGGAGAACCACAGGTCCTGTTTCTGACTCAGGGCGTACTGGAAGCAGGAGCGGGCAAAGGCCCGGATGCTGGAATCCTTGTTGTGCTGCCCCTGCCAGACGGCGGGACCGTCCACCGTCTGGACGGTCAGGGTCTTCTCCGCTCCGCTTTCGCCGCGGAAGGTGAGGGTGGCGGCGCCCGGTTCGCCGGTGGCCATGTCCACGGCCTTGTACATGTCGCCGTAGGCGTGGCGGGCAATGGTGATGGGCGCCTCCCAGTTTTTCACCACAGGCTTGATACACGGCAGAACGATGGGAGCGCGGAAGGCGGTGCCGTCCAGGATAGCCCGGATGGTGCCGTTGGGGGACTTCCACATCTCCGTCAGCTCCGGGTACTCCTCCATCCGCTGGCGGTTGGGGGTGATGGTAGCGCACTTCACCGCCACGCCCAGGCGCTTGGTGGCGTTGGCGGCGTCCACGGTGATCTGGTCCTTCGTGGCATTGCGGTTCAGGAGGCCCAGGTCGTAGTACTCCGTTTTCAGGTCCACATAGGGCAGGATCAGCTTCTCTTTAATCAGCCCCCAGAGGACGCGGGTCATCTCGTCCCCGTCCATCTCCACCAGGGGGGTGGTCATGTTGATGGTTTTCATGCCGGGTCTCCTCCCTCATTCTGCCCGCCGGGCGTAGTAATTCATAAGGCAGCCGTCCAGGATGATCTCCCGCTCCTCCGCCGTCAGACCCCGGACGTGGAGCAGGATGTCCGCCTCGCCGCCGCCGGACTTCAGCACCTTGGCGGGGATGTCCTCCCGCCCCTCCCGGATGGCCGTTCGGATGCCGGGGACGAAGACGCAGTCCCCCGCCTCGCAGGGGAAGTCCGTCCCCTCGTCCAGGGTGAAGGGCAGGATGCCCCAGTTGATGCAGTTGGAGCGGTAGCGCTTGGTGGCGAAGCTGTAGCAGATGTTGGCAAAGCCACCCAGCACCTTCTGGCAGCTGGCGGCCTGCTCCCGGGCGGAGCCGTCGCCGGGCTTGTTGGCAAAGACGCAGGAGCCGAACTGGGTCTCCTCCGCCCCGGCGCCGCAGCGGTCCAGCAGGGCCCTCAGCTTCTCCGGGACCTCCCCCGCCAGGCGCTTTTTCTCCAGCTCCGCCGCGGCCTTGGCCCGGCCCACATAGGCCGGCTCCCGGCGGGAGAGGGTAAACTCCGCCAGCCGCAGGGGGTTGGAGCGGTAAGAGGAGGTTTCCCCAGAGGGAATCAGCTCGTCGGTGGTGGTGACGCTGTCCCGCAGCACCGCCGCCAGCTCCACCAGCAGATTCTCCGCCAGGGGCTGCATCTTGGGCCAGTCGGTGATGTTGGGCCCCAGGATCAGCTCCGTGTCCGGCTGGGGGGTTCCGAAGCCGTTGTAGACCCGTTTGGCGTAGACGCCGGCGTCGAAATGATAGGGACGGCGGACGGTCGTGTACTCCGTCTCCGTGGCCGGGGTGATCCTTCCGCCGTTTCGGGCCGTGGCGGCGATGGACCGGGCGTCCATCAGGCACACGGCGGCAAACTGGCCCTCGCCGGGCTTGGAGCCCTCCCGGTTGGGGAAGTTCCTTGTGGTGTGCCGGAGGCTCAGTCCATTGTGGGCGGGCACGTCCCCCGCGCCGAAGCAGGGGCCGCAGAAGCTGGGCTTGAGGACCGCTCCGCTTTGGAGCAGGTCTGCCGCCGCGCCAATCTTCGTCAGTTCCAGGCTGACGGGAACGCTGGTGGGGTACACGTCCAGGGTGAAGTATCCGTCTCCGCAGCTGCCGCCCCGGAGGATGTCCGCCGCCTCGGCGATGTTGTCAAAAAGACCTCCGGCGCAGCCGGCAATAACGCCCTGGTCCGCCCAGACACCGCCGTCGTGCAGCTTGCTGGTGAGATGGATGTCCGCCTTGGGGAAGCGCTTCGCCGCGTCGGCCTCCACCTGGGCGAGGATGTCGTGGGCGTTGTCCAGGAATTCCCGGATGGTCCAGGCGTTGGAGGGGTGGAAGGGCAGGGCGATCATGGGCTCGATCCGGGAGAGGTCCACCTCGATATACTGGTCATACCAGGCGAAGGGGCCGGGGTGAAGCTCCCGGTACTCCTCTCCCCGCCGGTGGGCGTCGTAAAAGCTCCGGGTCTCGCCGTCGGTCTCCCAGATGGAGGTGAGGCAGGTGGTCTCGGTGGTCATGACGTCCACGCCGTTGCGGAAGTCGATGGGCAGGTCCTTCACGCCGGGACCGGCAAACTCCAGCACGCAGTTGTTGACAAAGCCGCTTTCGAAGGTGGCCTTCACCAGGGAGATGGCCACGTCGTGGGGCCCCACGCCCCGCTTGGGCGCGCCGGTGAGATAGACCAGAGTCACCTTGGGATAGGGAATGTCCCAGGTATTTTTCAAAAGCTGTTTGGCCAGTTCCGGTCCGCCCTCGCCCACGGCCATGGTGCCCAAGGCGCCGTAGCGGGTGTGGGAGTCGGAGCCCAGGATCATCTTTCCGCAGCCCGCCAGCTGCTCCCGGGCATAGGAATGGATGACGCTCTGGTTGGCGGGGACGTAGATGCCGCCGTATTTCCTGGCGGCGGAGAGGCCAAAGACGTGGTCGTCCTCGTTGATGGTGCCGCCCACGGCGCAGAGGGAGTTGTGGCAGTTGGTCAAGGCGTAGGGCACGGGGAATTCCCGCATGCCGGAGGCCCGGGCCTGCTGGATGATGCCCACATAGGTGATGTCGTGGCTGGTCAGGGCGTCAAAGCGGATTCGCAAGGTTTCCGGGTCGCCGGAGATGCTGTGGGCCTGGAGAATCTGCCAGGCCAGGGTTCTCTGCCGTCCCTCCTCGGGGGAGATGGGGGCGGCGGTGTGGAGCGCGCCCTCCGCGAGGAAGACGCCGCTGCCATGCAGAGCAATCATAGTGGATACCTCCTGTAATCCAAGGATTCAACGTTCCGCCAGCGGGACATA
>NZ_CAJTUX010000021.1 GCF_910579365.1 uncultured Oscillibacter sp. | reverse complement strand
CTTCACGTCCTCCTCGCCCAGGCCCACCATCCAGAAAGCCTTGACCATGATCTCCGGGTCGTGGTTCCGCACCGCGCCGGAGGAGAGCTCCACGCCGTTGCACACCAGGTCGTATTGGTCGGCGGTGATGCTTAGGGGGTCGATCTCTCCGTTTATGGCCTTTTCCACCGTCTCCAGCCCGCCGGAGGGCATGGAGAAGGGATTGTGGCAGAATTCCAGCTCGCCGCTCTCCTCCCCAATTTCGTACATGGGGAAGTCTACGATCCAGCAGAAGGCGTACTGCTCCTTCTTGAAATGATTGGGGCAGAAAGCTCCCAGGGTCTTCACCAACACGCCCGCCGTTTTCTGGGCGGCGCCCTTGGTCCCGGCGGACAGGGCCACAAGGCAGCCGGGAGTCAGCCCCAGCGCCGGGAGAACCTGGTCTTTGATGGGCTGGATAAACTTGGCGATGCCGCCCACGATCTCTCCGCTTTCGTCGTACCGGAACCAATAGGCCTTGCTGCCGGACTGCACCTCCACGTCGGCGCACAGCTTGTCGATTTGCTTCCGGGTGCCTTCGAAGCCGGAGACCACCACGGCTTTCACCGTTTGGTTCTCGAAGGGGCCGAAGCCGCAGCCGGACAGCAGCTCTGTGGCGTCGGTCACCGTCAGATCAATGCGCAGGTCGGGCTTGTCGGTGCCGTAGGTCTCCATGGCCTCCAGATAGGGAATGCGTTTGAAGGGGGCGGAGGAGGCGGCGCTGTACTTGCCGTACCGGGCGAAGATGGGGGGCAGCACGTCTTCAATGACGGCAAACACGTCCTCCTGAGAGGCGAAGGCCATCTCCATATCCAGCTGATAGAACTCGCCGGGGGAGCGGTCCGCCCGGGCGTCCTCGTCCCGGAAGCAGGGGGCGATCTGGAAATACTTATCGAAGCCGGAGGTCATCAGCAGCTGCTTGAACTGCTGGGGGGCCTGGGGCAGGGCGTAGAATTTGCCGGGGTGGTTCCGGGCGGGAACCAGATAGTCCCGGGCTCCCTCCGGGGAGGAGGCCGTCAGAATCGGGGTGGTGATTTCCAAAAAGCCGTGGTCCGTCATGGCCTTGCGGATGGCGGAGACCACCTGACACCGCAGGACGATGTTGTTCTTTACCGCCGGGTTCCGCAGGTCCAGATAGCGGTACTTGAGCCGCTGGGCCTCGTCGGCTTCCCGGCTGCGGTTGATCTGGAAGGGGAGCTCATTGTGCTGGCAGCGGCCCAAAACCTCCACCTGGGAGGGGACGACCTCCACATCGCCGGTGGGGAGCTTGGGATTTTTGCTGGCCCGCTCCCGGACAAGGCCCTCCACAGAGATGGTGGATTCTTTATTGATGGCCTTGAACTGGGCCACCATCTCCGGCGTCTCGGCGACGATCTGCGTGGCGCCGTAGAAGTCCCGGAGAACAACAAAGGCCAGCTCGGAACCCACTTCCCGGATATTCTCCATCCAGCCGGAGAGCTTAACTTCTTTTCCCGCGTCGGAGGCCCGGAGTTCGCCGCAGGTGTGGGTGCGGTTCTGTGTCATAAAACATCCTCTTTTCTGATACAAATTGTATTTTACACTCTGTATAATACAGATTGAAATTCAATCGAGGGTCCGCAAAACTATCCCAAGATGACGGACCCGCCGTTTCGGGCGTCCAGTCCCGCCTTGATGCGGTAGATTGTGGCCTTGGGGTCCAGCTTAGTCTGTTCGCCGGTGGTCATGTCCTTGCAGGCCACCACTCCGGCGCTGATCTCATCCTCCCCCAGAAAAATCACATAGGGGATGCCCAGCTTGTCCGCGTAGGAAATCTTCTGCTTGAACTTCTTCTCCTCACAGTGGAGCTGGGCCCGGACGCCGTTCTCCCGCAGCTGCGTCGCCAGGGCCACGGCGGGGGCCAGGTCCTCCGTCATGGGAAGAATCAGCACATCCGCCGGAGCGGTGAGCAGGTCCGGATTCAGCATGCCCTGTTCTCCCAAAACGTAGAACAGCCGGGTCAGGCCAATGGAAATGCCCACGCCGGGGAGTTGTTTATCCGTGTAATATTCCGCCAGGTTATCATACCGGCCGCCGGAGCAGACGGAACCAATCTCCGGATGGTCCAGCAGGATGGTTTCATAGACCGTGCCGGTGTAGTAATCCAGCCCCCGGGCAATGATCAGGTCCACGGCGAAGTTCTCCGCCGGGACGCCGAAGCCCCCCAGATACTTCACCACCGTTTTCAGCTCTTCCAGGCCCTGGTCGAAGGTCTCGCTCCGGCCCCGCCACTGCTCCAGCGCAGAGAGGACGGCCTGTGTCTCCCCGTTGATGGAGATGAAGGACAGAATCTCCAAAGCCTGCGCCTGGGAGACGCCCAGGTCGCCTGTGAGAATGGCCTCCACCTTCTCAGGGCCGATCTTGTCCAGCTTGTCCACCGTGCGCATGATGTCTTGGGACCGCTCCGCCAGGTTCAGCATTGCGTAAAAGCCGTTCAAAATCTTCCGGTTGTTCACCCGGATGAGAAAGCGCTTCAGTCCCAGGGCGGAGAAGGTCCTGTAGATAATCGCGGGAATTTCCGCCTCGTTGAGGACGGACAATTTCCCGTCGCCGATGATGTCGATGTCCGCCTGATAAAACTCCCGGAAGCGGCCACGCTGGGCCCGCTCGCCCCGGTAAACCTTGCCGATCTGGAAGCGGCGGAAGGGGAAGGTCAGGTCGTTGTAATGCAGGGCCACGTATTTCGCCAGGGGGACCGTCAGGTCGAAGCGGAGGGAGAGGTCCGCATCTCCCTTCTGGAAACGGTAAATCTGCTTCTCCGTCTCGCCGCCGCCCTTGGCCAGCAGCACCTCGCTGGACTCGATGACCGGGGTGTCCAGAGGGGTGAAGCCATAGAGGGCGTAGGTCTTCCGGAGTATTTCCATGATCCGCTCCATCTGCTGCTGGGGCGCGGGGAGAAGCTCCATAAAACCGGAGAGGGTGCGGGGAGTCTGCTTTGCCATAGTACTGCTCCTTTTTCTATGTTCTATAAACGTTCTGGCCGGTAGGGGCGGGCTGGGCGGACCGCCAAAAAAGAGCGCCGTCCTCCCAAACGGAGTTTGGGACGATAGCGCTCATCACTTGCCCAAATATCCATCATTTGGGAATCTCATTTTTGGGCGCAATAATACACGGAAGGATGGGACGCGTCAAAACCCTCAGGCCAGGGGCCGGGAGGTGGAGGGGTTGACGATGAGCCGCCAGTCCAAATCGCCTCGGGAGAGGCCCAGGACCAGCATTTCCGCCGTGGCGATGTTGCTGGCAAAGGGAACCCGGTTCTGGTCGCAGAGGCGGGAGATGTAAGAGATGTCACCGGCGCGCTCTTCGTTGGAGGGGTCATTGAAAAAGAGCACCATATCAAACTCGTTGTAAGAGATGCGGGCGCCGATCTGCTGGCTGCCGCCGTGGGCATAGGTCAGGAAGCAGTGAACGTCCAGGCCGGTAGTATCGGCAATCATATGGCCGGTGGTGTTGGTGGAGTAAAGCTGGTGCTGTGCCAGAATGCCGGCGTAGGCGGTGCAGAACTGCACCATCAGTTCCTTCTTGTTGTCGTGGGCCATGAGAGCGATGTTCATGTCGTACTCCTTTCTGGAAAAACTGTGGGAGCATGGATAAGCCGCCGTGTGTCTGCGGCCCTTTACCGGATTCGCAGCAGAGGGACCTTTTGCCCCTCCAGGCGTTTTGCAATGTTTCGATAGGCTGCCGCCGCGCCCTGGCGGCGGGAGAGCAGCAGGGGCACGCCCTTGTTCAGCTGAAGGGGCAGGGCGTCGTCCTCCGGAATGACGCCGATGAGGGGTAGGCCCGCCCGGTCGATGGCGTCGTCTATGGTGGCGTGCATGTTGCGGAGCATTTTCCGCCGGACCCGGTTGACCGCCAGATGCAGCCGCCCGGAGGGGAAGCGGTGAAGCTCCATCACCGTATGCTGGGCGTCCCGCAGGGAGGAGGCGTCCGCCGTGGCCACCACCACCGCCCGGTCCGCCCCGCAGACCGCCAGCCGGAACCCCCCTCCCAGGCCCGCCGGCGCGTCCAGAAAGCAATAGTCAAAGCACTGCCGGACCTGATCCAGCAGGGCCGTCATCTCCTCCTCCGTCACCGGGCGGCCCCGGCTGCGGGTGGGGGCAGTGAGAAGGAAGAGGTGGGGAATATCCGGATGTTCCACCGCCGCCGTCTCCAGGGGACAGCGGCCCTGGGCCACGTCGGTAAAGTCCATAATGGCCCGGTCCGTCAGACCCAGGGCCAAGTCCAGATTTCGCAGGGCGACGTCGCAGTCGACGCAGAGTACCCGCCGGCCGGATTGGGCCAGGGCGGAGCCCACGCCGGCGGTGAAAGAGGTTTTTCCCGTGCCTCCCTTGCCGGAGACCACGGCAATGCATTGGCCCGGCATGGAATGCGCCTCCTTTCCAAAAATGAAAATGGTGTCTTCTATTATAACGGATTCTTTTTGATTTTTGCAAATGTTCTGGGATATTTTTTTGGAGTTTCCTTTATTTTTGTGAGAATGACCAGACGATGGATGACATTCGTCCCAGGAATACGGTAATCGACAGGTTTTTCTATCCGCCCGCCCAACATCTGCACCGCCCGTCCGGCGGCGTCCAGCTCTTCGCCGCAGTCCACAGACTTCATGGCCAGAAATACGCCTCCGGGTTTTACCAGGGGCAGGCACAGCTCCGCCAGCACCGGCAGGGCCGCCACCGCCCGGCTCACCGCAATGTCAAAGGATTCCCGGCGCTCCTGGGCGAATTCCTCCGCCCGGCTGTGGATCGTCTCCACGTCTTCCAGCTTCAGGTCCCCGCAGACCTCCCGGAGGAAGTCCACCCGCTTGCGCTGGGCGTCCAGCAGCGTCAGGCGGAGAGAGGGCTCCAGTATCCGCAGGGGCAGGCCGGGGAAGCCCGCGCCGGTGCCCACGTCGACGGCGGCCTTTCCCCGAAAGTCCGCCAGGGTCAGCAGGGCGGCGCTGTCCAGGAAGTGGAGCCGGGCCACTTCGTCTGGGTCCGTGATGGCGGTGAGGTTCATCACCCGGTTTTTCTCCGCCAGCAGGTCCGCGTAGCGCGCCAGCGCCGGAACGCCGTCACAGGGAAGGGCGAGAGCCGTCAGCCCCTCCCGGAGGATGGAGTCCATCATCTGTTTTTCAGCAGGTCCCGAATCTCCGTCAGCAGCTGCTCCTCAGCGGAGGGGGCCGGCGGAGGCGGGGGGGCGGCTTCCTTCTTCTTGTGGAAGCGGTTCAGAGCCTTGACCATGCAGAAGACCACGAAGGCCATGATGAGGAAGTTCAGTATGGCCTGAATGAAGTTGCCGTACATGACGGTGGCGCTGCCGATGGATACGGAGAGGTCCGCGAAGGAGATGCTGCCGGTGAGAATGCCCAGCAGGGGCATGACAATATCGTTTACAAGGGAGGTGGTGATGCTGGAGAAGGCTCCGCCGATGATGACGCCCACCGCCAGGTCCATCACGTTGCCCCGGGCGATGAAGGTCTTAAATTCCAATAAGAAGCCGGAGGTCTTTTCTGCCATAATTTGATTCCCTTTCGTATAAAGTATGATATTCCATACGGACTGGAATGGACCGTCAGCCCGTCCTGACCCGCAGAGAGGGTTCCAGCACCCTTGCCAGCATCATGGCGGCCTGGGCCCGGGTCAGCTGGCCCGAACCGTGGAAGGTCCCGGCTTGGTCTATGCCGGTGAGAATGCCCGCCTGGTAGAGCTGGAGTATGGCTTCCGCATCCTGGGTTTCATCGGGGTTTACGTCGGGGATGCGTACTGTCTCATTCAGCACCGGCAGTTCCCCGGCGGTGAGGTTCACCAGCCACGTGAAAAGGGAGCGGGAGGCGTTGTCGCTGGAGAAGCGGGTCAGAGGGTCGTATCCGCTGCCGTTATTTCCGCCGCTGACCCGGTAGACCAGTTCGCCGTCGAAGCTCACGACGCCCTCGCTGCCAAGACAAAAGACCGCGGGGAACCACCAGGCCTCCTCCAGATGCAGAGGGAGGGGGATGAATTTTGTGAAGGAGGCCGCGTCCGGGTCCGAGAAGCGGTAACCCGTTCCGGTGAGGCCATGGCTCATGGCGCCGGGAATGCCCTCGTGGGATTCCCTCACGCCCTGGAAGGTTTTGACGTGGTTATAACCTGCATAGCCGATTTCCAGTTTGCAGCTTTCCGGCAGTTCGGAGCCGTCTGTTTCGTTGGTGGCGCCGATGTACACGCTTTCTCCGACGGCGTTGTAGGAGGGGATTTCCTCCATGGTGAAGAAAATAATTTTATTGCCGCTCTCGTCGTAAAACCGGAGGTAGGGCTGGCCATAGTCCGGAGGGTCCGGGATTGTCCCGTCGCCGCCGTTCTGCAAATCATACAGCCGCGCCGCCAGCACCACCAGCTGGGCCACGTTCAGTTTTCCCTGGGGATCAAAGCTGGTTTCGGATGTGCCGTTCATCAATCCCCGCTCATAGCAGAGCTTGATGGCCTCATAGGACGCGCTTCCCTCCGCCACGTCGGAAAAGCCGGGATAGGTGCGCCCTGTATCCGTTGCGGCGCAAGGGATTGAGAGCACAGACAGGAATACAGCCGTTAAAATCAGACTGAGAATATGTTTCATCGTTTTCCTTTCTTCTATTGGCTGGAGAGCGGTTTAACAAATGGCAATAAATCTGGCAGTTTAATACGTTTTGGAATCAAGCTCCATGAAGGCGGGTTCGCACGGCGTGGAATGGCTTTGCTGCTTGGCGATGGGCATTCTTCTTTTGCGGAGGCCGCCCCCGGTCTGTTTTTCAATGGCCTGGAAGCTGCGGCCCTGCATTTATTTCTGGGGAACCAGCTTTTCCGTTCCGCCCATGTAGGGACGGAGAACTTCGGGGATGACCACGGTGCCGTCGGACTGCAAATTGTTCTCCAGAAAGGCGATCAGCATCCGGGGCGGGGCCACGCAGGTGTTGTTCAATGTATGGCAGAGCTGGGTCTTGCCGGACTCGTCCTTATAACGGATGCGGAGGCGGCGGGCCTGGGCGTCTCCCAGGTTGGAGCAGGAACAGACCTCGAAGTATTTCTGCTGCCGGGGGGACCACGCCTCAATGTCGCAGCTCTTGACCTTCAGGTCCGCCAGATCGCCGGAGCAGCACTCCAGCTGCCGCACGGGGATGTCCAGAGAGCGGAACAGCTCCACGGAGTACTGCCACAGCTTCTCGTACCAGTCCTTGGACTCCTCGGGCTTGCAGACCACGATCATCTCCTGTTTTTCAAACTGGTGGATGCGGTACACGCCCCGCTCCTCGATGCCGTGGGCGCCCTTTTCCTTGCGGAAGCAGGGGGAGTAGGAGGTCAGAGTCTGGGGCAGCTTTTCGGCGGGGAGAATCTGGTCAATGAACCGGCCGATCATGGAGTGCTCGCTGGTACCGATGAGGTACAGGTCCTCGCCCTCGATTTTGTACATCATGCCATCCATGTCCGTTTGGCTCATGACGCCCTCCACTACGTTGCCGTGAATCATGAAGGGGGGAATGCAGTAGGTGAAGCCCTTGGAGATCATAAAGTCCCGGCCATAGGCCAGCACCGCTTCGTGGAGCCGGGCGATGTCCCCCAGGAGGTAATAGAACCCGTTGCCGGAGACCCGTCCTGCGGCGTCCAGGTCGATACCGCCGAAGGACTCCATGATCTCCGTGTGGTAGGGAATGGGGAAGTCCGGAGTCTTGGCCTCGCCGAAGCGCTGGACCTCCACGTTCTCGCTGTCGTCCTTTCCGATGGGGACGGAGGGGTCAATGATCTGGGGAATCAGCAGCATCCGCTTGTGGAGTTCCGCCTCCAGTTCGTTCTCCTGCTTCTCCAGCTCCGCCAGTCGGTCCGCCTGCTCCTTCACCTGGGCCTTGACGGCCTCGGCCTCCTGGAGCTTGGAGGGGTCCTTTTTGCTCTGGCCCATCAGCACGCCGATCTGCTTGGAGAGAGTGTTCCGGTTGGAGCGAAGCTGGTCCGCCTCGGCAATGGCGGCCCGGCGTCTGGCGTCCAGGTCAATGACCTCGTCCACCAGGGGGAGTTTGGCGTCCTGGAACTTCTTCCGGATGTTCTCCTTGACCGCCTCGGGATTCTCCCGGATGAAACGGATGTCAAGCATGATGATTTCCTTCTTTCCTAAAATATATAAGTAGCATCGCAATTTTGTTTCACGTGAAACAGCTTTCAGACTCGTCCAGCAGAGGCCGCAGAGTCTTCGCCAGGGCGTCCCCGGTCTGCTTGGAGTCCTTCACCCAGAGGGTGAGATTCCGAGAGGAGAGGGGAGACGAGAAATACATCCACTCGTCAATGAAAAACTGCATCTGCATATGGCCGCCGCCCACCTTGTACATGGAAAACAGGATGTGGTGGTCCCCCTCGTGGGTGACGCGCCCGGTGATCGTGTGTTTAGGCACAAATTGAAGCACCGGATTCCAGGGCGGGCGGCGAAAGCGCAGAGCCTCCACGGCTTCCAGCGCCGTATTCCACTCCGGGTCCCCCTGGGAGAGGGTTTTCATGGGGTAATCCGCGCCGTTCTCCCCCAGCTCCCGCAGGGTGAAGTCCATGGAATCGGCTTCTCTTATTCCGGGAACAACGGTGTAGATGTCCACGGGCCGGGTGTACCACGCCGTCCACAACACCAGGGCCAGTACGGCGGCCAGCGGCTTCCAATGAGCTTTCAGCCAAGTCATAGGCATTTCTCCTGTAGGGAAAAGATTTTGTCCTCTCCCATTCCTTTAAGACAACCAGACCCCTGCCAGGCGGTTTGCCGGCCTCCCGGCATTCCAATGGAAGCCGTTATCCGGCCTCTGCCTCCGCCGCTTTTTGCGCCTCCGCCTCCCGGGCCTCCACGGCTTCTTTCAGCTGCCGGTAGCGGTCCTCCGGACGGGTCACGCTTCCGTCAGACAGACGGGGCAGCTGTTCCGCGTAACCGGCGGCCTCGAAATCGTCTATGATTTGGCGGCAGGCGCCATAATCTCCGGCGGAATATTGCTGCTGGAGCATATAGAGCCGCTGCATGGCCTCATTTTGCAGTTCCAGACTCTCCACCGCGTCCTGCCGGGCGGAGGACTCCTCCTCCAGTTCCTTTACCCGCTTTTCCGCCTCCGCCAGCTCCTTCTGGAGGGCGATCACCTGATCTTGGAGGTCCTGAACCTCCTGCAAGGCGCTGACGGAGGTCTGAAGGCGGCCCAAAACCTCCGTGTTGTTTTTCTGGTGGGAGGCGAAGGACCAGGCCATCAGCAGAAAGGCCGCAATGAACAGGACCATAATATAGACCACAACGGGCTTCTTGCCTCTGGGTGCGGCCTCCTCCGCCGGCTCCACAGGGCCGCCGCTGCTTCGTTTTTCCAGCTTCATGCCTCCGGTCCTTTCCGATTGGTCCGCAGGAGGGCCAGGGCCTCCAGCAAGTCGTTCAGATCATCCAATCCGTAGTACTCCAGCTCAATCCGGCCCTTTTTCCGGCCGGTGACGATTTTCACGCCCCGTCCCAGCCGGGTGGACAGGGACCGCTGGGCCTCGGCGGCGTAGTCCACCTCCTTGGGGGGCGGCAGCTCCTCCGGTTCCTCCTGGGGCTCTGCCATCAGCCGCTTGGCCAGGGCCTCCGTCTGCCGGACGGAGAGCTGGTCCTTTTGTACGGCACCGGCGGCCTTCTCCTGGAGAGGGGGGGAGAGGGGCAGAAGCGCCCGGGCATGTCCGGCGGAGAGAGTTCCCTCCTCCACCAGCTTCCGCACACCGGGCGAAAGACTCAGCAGGCGCATGGCGTTGGCCACGGCGCTGCGGGATTTGCCCACACGCCGTGCGGCCTCCTCCTGGGTCATGTGATAGGTCTGAATCAGGGACTGGTAACCGGCGGCCTCCTCCATGGGATTCAGGTCCTCCCGCTGGAGGTTCTCCACCAGGGCCAGCTCCGCCGCCTTCTGGTCGTCCGCTTCTATGACCACGGCGGGAATTTCCGTAAGGCCCGCCATCCGGGCGGCCCGCCAGCGGCGCTCCCCGGCAATGATCTGATAATAACCGGAGGAGAGCTTCCGCACTGTCAGAGGCTGAATGACTCCGTGCTCCCGGATGGAATCCGACAGCTCTGCCAGAGCCGCCTCGTCAAAGAGCTTCCGGGGCTGGGCGGAGCAGCTTTCCACTTGGGAAATCGGCAAATACAGATTTCCCGCGGCTTCTGGTTTTAATACATCGTCGCCAAGCAGCGCGCCCAATCCCCGGCCAAGGCCGGAGGGTTTTTTTCCTGCCATAAGCATACGCTCCTTTCAAGAGAATCTATTTCAGGAACTCGGAGGCAAAGGCGGTGTAGGCGTCAGCCCCCCGGGAGGTCCGGTCATAAGCCGTAATGGGCTTTCCGTGGCTGGGAGCCTCGGAGAGGCGGATGTTTCGGGGAATCACCGCGCCATAGACCTTGCCGGGGAAGTAGTGCTTCACCTCGTCCGCCACTTGCAGGGCCAGGTTTGTCCGCCCGTCGAACATGGTCAGCAGCACGCCTTCCAGCTCCAGGGAGGGATTCAGGGACCGCCGGACCAGCCGGACGGTGTTCATCAGGTCGCTGAGCCCCTCCAGAGCGAAGTACTCGCACTGCACCGGCACCAGAATGGAGTCGGCGGCGCAGAGGGCGTTCAGGGTCAGAAGCTCCAGGGAGGGCGGGCAGTCAATGAGAATGAAGTCATAACTCTCCCGCAGGGGGGTCAGCGCGTCTTTTAAAAGAAACTCCCGGCGCTCCATGCCGATCAGCTCTACTCCGGCTCCCGCCAAAGCCTTGTTGGAGGGGAGAACATCCCCGTAGCGGGTGTGGGCCACCACTTCGGCGGCGGGAAGCTCCTCAATCAGCGCGGAATAGACCCCCTTGGAGACGGTCTTGTCCACCCCCATGCCGGAGGTGGCGTTGGCCTGGGGATCGAAGTCGCAGAGAAGAACCCGCTTGCCCGCCTCCGTCAGGGCGGCGGACAGATTGACACAGGTTGTAGTTTTTCCCACACCGCCTTTTTGATTCACAATTGCTATGATTTTTGCCACAAAAGCACCTGCTTTTCCGATTTTTCAGCCGCCTGCGGAAAAGGTTCCCACCAAAGCCGCGCAGGGGCCGTACATAACAGCCATTATAACAAGGGCGCTTCCCGCTTGCAAGGTCCATTGGAGAAATTTTAGAAAAAATATGCAATTTTTATGGAAAACGCCGCCGGGAAGGGAAAAAAATAGGAAGACCAGCGTTTCAGACCAGTCTTCCTGTTTCACGTGAAACAATTCCATTTCGATTCCGGCAAAGTACCGCCGCCGGATGGGGTTCTCCATGAGGGGCGTTTCAGCCCCGGCCCAGCAGGCGGACGCTGTGAGGCGGCACGGAGTATGCTCCGCCGGGAACGGTTTCCCCGGTGAGGAGGTCCTGATAGTCCCTGTCCGGCAGAAAAAAACACTGGGGGTCCCCGCTGGTATTGACCAGGGTGCAGGTCATCTCTCCCGGAACCTCCCGGACATAGGCCAACCGGTGACCCTGGGCCTCCACCCAGCGGATGCTGCCCCGGCGGAGGGAGGACCGGCTTTTCCGGAGCTGGCCCAGACGGGTGAACCAATCCAGCAAAGAAGCGTTCTCATGGCCCCAGGGGTAGGTTCCCCGGTTAAAGGGGTCCGCCGCCCCCTCCATGCCGGCCTCGTCGCCGTAATAGATCATGGGAGAGCCGGGAAAGGTGAAGAGCACTGCCGCTGCCAGCCGGAGACGGTTGAGAGAGGTCTCCCGCTCCTGGGGGCTGAGGCGGAAACAGGACTGGGCCTCCCGGTTTTCCGGAAGGGGGCGGCCGCTCAGAACGGTCAGGATGCGGGGGGTATCGTGGGTGCCCAGGAAATTCAGGGCGGAGTAAAAGGCGGCGGGGGGATAGTTCTCCCGCAGGGTCTCCATGGCCTCCTGGAAATCCTCCGCGCCTCCGCCCAGGAGATAGACGATCAGGGCGTTTCGGAAGGGATAGTTCATGACGCCGTGAAGCTCCTGCCCCAGCAGGTATTTCCGGCGCTGGGAGTAGGAAATTTTGTTGCTGGCGTCCTCCCAGACCTCGCCCAGGACCAGGGCGTCCGGGTCCGTCTCTTCCACGGCGGCCCGGAGCTTTTCGATGAAGCTGTCCGGCAGCTCGTCCGCCACGTCCAGCCGCCAGCCCGAAGCCCCGGCCCGCAGCCAGCGTTTGACCACGGAGTTCTCATTCTCAATGATGTAGTCCAGGTAGCTCTCGCAATCCTCCCGCACGTTGGGCAGAGTGCTGATGCCCCACCAGGACTCATAGGCCCAGGGCCACTCGCTGAAATGGAACCAGCTGTAATAGGGGCTCTCCTTGCTCTGGGCCGCCCCCAGAGTGGGATAGAAGCCGTCGGCGTTGAAATAGATGCTCTGGGAGCCGGTATGGTTGAAGACCCCGTCCAGAATCACCCGGATGCCCTTGGCCTTCGCCTGGGCGCAGAGGTCCCGGAAGTCCTGTTCCCTTCCCAGCATAGGGTCGATCTTGGTATAGTCCGCCGTGTTGTAGCGGTGGTTGGAGGCGGACTCGAAAATGGGGCAGAAATACAGGCTGGTGACCCCCAGGGCCGCCAGATCGTCCAGGTGGGCGGCGACGCCCGCCAGGGACCCGCCGAAGAAATCCCGGTTTTTCACCTCGCCGTTCTCCGGACGCCAGGCGGGAGCGTCGTTCCAGTCCTCGTGAACCCAGCGGTTTCCCGGCATGCCCTCCGGATTGGGGAGGGAGAGGCGGCAGTACCGGTCCGGGAAAATCTGATAGGTTACGCCTTCGCCGAACCAGGCCGGGGTATGACTCTTTTGATAGACCGTCAGCTGCCAGGGATGGGGTTCGCCCTCGCTTCGGTAGCCGCTCTTATCCAAAAAGCAGCCGGTTCCGTCGTCCCGCCAGAAGCGAAAGAAATACCAGACCAGCTCCGGCTCCTGAAAGGGGAGGAGAGCAGCGGAAAAGCAGGCCCGATCCTCCCAGAAGCCGGAGAAGGGCATTTCCACCTCCAGCCGGTGACCGGCGAACTCCCGCTGAATAATGACGGAACAATGAGTGAAGCCCTCGCTGGCGAGGGGACGGCAGGTGAGACGGAACTCCTCTCCGCAGATCAGCGCCCCGAAGGGGCTTTTGCAGAGAGCATCTCGAGAGTCAAAAACGGCAGGTACATTCATGCAGAATACTCCTTGTTGATTGGTATGGGAGATGTTTCACGTGAAACAAAACATTCCGTTTTCAAAGGACAAAGGCGGAGGGACAGGGCGTCCCCGCCGGTCAGGGCAGAAGCTGATTCTCCCCGGTGATGGTGGAGCTGTCCTCGTCAGGGGTAAAGTAGGCGTTTAGAATGTTGACGGCGGTGGAGGCCAGGGCCGCGCCGGCGTCCGCCCGCTCGATGGCGATGGCCACGGCAATCTCCGGATCATCATAGGGGGCGAAGCAGATGAAGACGCCGTCGTTTTTCTTGTCCGAGTGAATCTGGGAAGTGCCGGTCTTCGCGCCGGCAGAGACGATACAGTTCCGGAAGTAAGGAGAGAGGGTGCCCTCCACCAGGCCCTTCATGCCCTTCTTAATGGCTTGCAGATAGTCGTCGCTGATGTCCACTGTGTTGACGGGGGTGGAATCACCCACAGCAATGACTCCGGAGTTGTCGTAGGTTTTAGCGGTTTTCAGCAGATGGGCCTTACAGTGCTTGCCGCCGGAAACCAAGGTCGCCACGTAATTGGCCAATTGCAAGGGGGTGTAGAGCTGGGTGGACTGGCCCCAGGCCGCCCAGGGGGCCTGGTCCTCGCCCCGGGGGTTTTCCGGGAGCCTTCCGGCGGACTCCGGAATCTCAATGCCGGTTTTCTCCCCCAGGCCGAATTGGACCAGATATTCCCGCAGGCCGTCCATGTGCATACGAAAGCCCATTTCGCCAAAGTAGTAGTTGCAGGAGTTGGTGATGGCCTGGGTGACGTTTTGGTATCCGTGGCCGGAGCGCTTCCAGCAGTTGAAGCCCACGCCGCCCTCGTCGCCGGGATAGGACCAGTGGCCGGTGTCCCGGATTTTCTCCGTCAGTGTGGTGACGCCGCTGAGGAGGGCGGCAGCAGCAGTGAAGGGTTTCAGCGTGGAACCCGGGGGATAGCCGTTCTGGGTGGCGCGGTTGTACATGGGGTTGTGTGGGTCTGCGTTTAAGGCGGCGAAGTCCTCCCGCCAGGTGGAGAGGTCATAGGAGGGATAGGAGGCCAGGGCCAGCACCTCGCCGGTGCCCACCTGAACCACCGCAGCCCCGGCGCCCCGGCGCTCGTCGCCGTCGGCGTCCAGACGGGTGACGGTCTCCGCCAGAAAGTTTTCCACCTGGGCCTGGAAGTCCAGGTCGATGGTCAGCTCCACAAGGTTGCCGGGCTCGGGTTCCGTAAAGTAGTATTCCCCGGTGATTTTTCCGTCGCTGTTGGTGGCGACGATGCGGCGGCCGTCCTTGCCCTTGAGATAATCCTCAAAGGCAAGCTCCGCGCCCTCCTTGCCGGTCCAGTCGTCGTAGTCATAGCCCTTTTCCTTCAGAACACTGAACTCCTCCGGGCTGTTGATCTTGCCCACATAGCCCAGAATGTGGGCGGCATAGGTGGTCTCATACTCCCGGACGGAGGAGAGCGTCACCTTCGCCCCGGCATAGTTCCCGTCGCTGAGGAGGGAGATGAAGGCGGTGTCAATGTCCTGGGCCAGGACATAGGCCTCATAGTTGTCCAGCTTCCGGACGGATAATTCATACTGCACGCCCAGCACCATTCGGGACTGGGCGAGGGTATAGTCCTGAGGGACGCCCAGAGCCCTGCGCATTTCGTCCATCAGCTTGGCGGGGGTAACGCCGGAATCCACCAGGAGCTCCGCCGTCAGATCGTCGGCAGTGAGCCGATCCAGAAGGTCCGCCGCCCGCTCCTCCACAGTGCGCTCCGCGGCGGGAAGGGCGTCCTCTTCCGCCTCCGGCTCCGGCTCCGGGGTGGAGAGAATCTCCGGGTGGCGGAAGAGGTATTGCCCCAAAGCCTCGCCGCAGGGTTTGAGGCTCTTGACATAGACCAGGAAGCGCCGCTTCTGCTGGGAATCCATCTGGTCCACGGTATAGCGGTAAGGGGCCTGCCGGGAGATGGGGAGATTGTCGCTCCAGGCGACACCCTCCCCCTGGCAGAGCTGAACCAGGCGCAGAATGGCCTCGTTGCTGTCGTCCTCCGGGGAGAGGAGGGTGGCGTCAAAGGTCAAATCGTAGGTAGAGCGGTTGTTGACCAGGGGCTTGCCGTTGCGGTCCGTGATGATGCCCCGGGAGGACTCCACCTTTTCCTCCCGCACAATGGAGCGGATAGCCTGGGCGGCGTACTTCTCGTAGTGGATGACCTGCACGTCGTAAAGCACGGACAGATAGGTTATCAGCACCAGCACCAGAAAGGCCGCCAGGAGATAGAGCCTGGTATTTTGCATTTCTTTGCGATCCATAGAGTGCCTTTCCATTGTCAATCAGTCGTCCAGGTGGGTCCTTTGGAAGACGGCGCGGAAGAGTGCCGTCACCGGGACGGCCAGCGGGGCGGTGACGCAGAACTCTCGCAGGGCCAAAAAGGCCCCGGCCTCCCAAGCGGCCTTGCCCACCATCCAAAGAAGGAGGCAGTGAAAGCTCCCGGAGAGCAGGAAGGCGATGGTGGAGCCCACCAGGGAGCAGAAAAACCCGGCGGGCAGCCAGTTCTGGGCAATCAGCCCGGCGCAGAGGCCCGCGAGGGGAAAAATCAAGGTGTGAAAACAGGGGATAGGCCCCGGCAGAATCAGGTCGCAGACCAGCCCCACCGCCAGGGAGAAGATGGTGCCCGCCAGGGGACCCTCATAGGTGGCGGGGATGGCCGCCAGCAAGGGGTAGACAAAGGGAATCACGCCCCAGAACTCCAGGCGCTGCAAAATGCTGCTTTGAATAAAGAAGCAGAGGGCCGCGGCGCCGGCATATAAGAGCCATTTGAAGATGGTTTCGTTTCTCGCGATCATAAAGGCGCCTCCCAGCCGTCAGGTGACGATCTCAAAGGACTTGATGACGAAGACCTCCGTCAAAGCGTCCAGGTTTGCAGAGGGGGCGATGATGGCGTAAGAGGCCGCGCCGGAGTCGTCCATCTGGACCTCTTCCACGGAGCCGATCACCAGACCGGAGGGGTAGTAGCCGTTCAAACCGGAGGTGACCACCAGGTCCCCGGCCAGGAGCTTGCAGTCCGCCGAGAGATAGTCCAGCCGGAGAAGATTTTCCTGCATCAGGGAGAAATCCCCCTGGGCGACGCCCAGGTCCTTCGTCCGGAACACCTGCGCGCCCAGGGACGTGTCCGTGTCCACCAAAGTCAGCACGGTGGACCAGTTGGTTCCCGCCTGATGGACCACGCCCACCAAAAAGCCCTGGGCGTCAATCACGCAGTCTCCCACCCCGATGCCCAGGGAGGTGCCCTTGTTCAGCGTCAGGGAGGAGGTCCAGTTGGTCACCTCATGTTCTGTGACCATGGCGGCCTCAAAGTCGGAAAGGTCCCGGCGCTTCTCCGTCAGTTCCAGCAGCTGGTGGAGCAGCTTGTTCTCCTCCACGGCGGCCTCCGCCTCGCGGATGGTCTCCTCGTTCCGGGCGATCTGCTGGCGCAGAGCGGCGTTTTCCGCCAGGAGGTCCGTGGTGTCCTTATAGTAATTCTGCATATCGTTGAACCAGTCGGCCACCGCCGTGTAAGCCGCCCGGAAAGGCGACGCGACGAAGCCCGCCAGATTCACCAGGGGAGAGGAATCGGCGCTGAGCACAGACATCGCCGCCAGGGCCACGGACAGGACGGCGGCGGCGAAGAGGACCCAGAGGCCGTTTTGCTTCAGGAAATTTTTCAAACCAATCACCTAAGAGGTTGAATATAAAAAGGTAGGGAAGGGGCTCAGAGAAGGGAGACGCCAAAGCGCGCCAGCATCCGGGACAGGCGGAGAACCGGAAGACCCATGACATTAAAGAAGTCCCCCTCCAGCCGCTCCACCAGCAGGGCCCCCCGGCCCTGAACGCCGTAAGCGCCCGCCTTGTCCATGGGCTCGCCGGTGGCGATATAGTTTCGCAGCTCCGCCTCGCCGGCGGGGCGGAAGAAGACATCTGTGGACTCCGTCTCCGTGCAGGAGCGGTCCCCCTGCCGGACGGTGACGCCGGTGCAGACGGTGTGCTTCCGCCCCTGGAGGGCGGCGAGCATTTCCAGGGCGTGGGCCTCGTCCCGGGGCTTGCCCAGGCGGGCCTGATCCAGGAATACCATGGTGTCGGCGGTGATGACGATGTCCTCCGGCCCGCAGAGGGCGGCGGCGGCCTCCGCCTTCTCCCGGGAGATATAGGCCACCACCTCCGGCGGCGTCAGTCCCTCGGGGACGTACTCCTCCACCTCCGGGACCCGGACCAAAAACTCCGTCACGCCGATGCGCTCCAGCAGCTCCCGCCGGCGGGGAGAACCGGAGGCCAAAACGATCTGTGCCATAGACCCTCCTTATCGCCCCGTGGAGCCGAAGCCCCCCCGGTCCGGGGCTCCCAGCCGCTCCACTCTGGTAAAGACCAGCGGGGGCTGGTTCTCCACAATGCGGAACTGGCAGAGCCGGGTATTCTTCGGGATGGACACGTCCCGGGTGGCATAGGCGGGCCAGCGCCACTGGTCCCCGTCTCCCCGGTAGGAGCCGTCCACCACGCCCATGGAGTTGGCCTGCAATAAGCCGTAATTTTTAAACGTGGAACTCCGGGGAACCACGTGGGCCTCATAGCCCTCCGGCAGGGCGATGGCCACCCCCAGCGGGATGAGCCGGAACTCCCCGGCCTTCATTACCACGTCCCCGGCGGCTCGGAGGTCCACCCAGTCGGAGCCGGGGACGCAGCAAAGCTCCTCCAGTCCCTCGGCAAGATATTTTACTTTCAGTTCTCTCGTTTCTCTCATGATAACGCTCCAATAGAATCACATATTGTATAATACCGTCGAAGCAAAACGCTCCGTATTGAAAAATTGCCCGAGGCGGGCTCACTCCACTCCCCGGAGATAGAGCCCCCGGGTAAATTCCCCCTCCGGCGCGGCGTGCTGGCGGTAAGCACGGAAAACCCGGACGCACTCCTCCGGAGTTTCCGTGGTGAAGCGGAGCCGGGCGAAGGCCAGTCCCAGCCGGCGGTAATCCGGCCGGTCCGCCAGATAGAGGGGGCGGCAGTTCTCCACCTCCGTCCGGTGGCCGAAGGCCGGTAGGAGGGGAAAGGCCGCGCCGGTGCGGTCGTTGAGAACATTGGGCCGGTCGCAGCGGCAGCCCACGCTGTTTTGGATGAGGCAGTTCTCTGTAATCATCAGCGGCAGGCGGCCGTAGACAATGGCCTCCGCTGGGAGGAGCTTCCGCATGTCCCGAATCTGGGAAAAGCGCAGCTCAAAGGAGAGGCAGGCGGAGGAAAGCCCCTTTTCCCCCAGATAGGCCAGGGAGCGGCTGTTGAAGACATTGAGCCCATAGTCCCCATAGAGCCTCCACCCGCCCTCCCGGACCAGGGGGAAGTGCCCCAGATTGCCCAGAAGCAGGCCGGTGACGCCCAGGTCCCGGACCTTCTCCAGCCAGCGGCGGAGCAGGTCCTCGTCCCGGTCCCGCCAGACCCGGGGCAGTACGGCGCACCACTCCGTGTCCGCCTGGGGCAGGGAGGGGAAGTTCGCCGCCAGCTCCAGGGGCACATAGACCCGGGCGGGGCGGAAGTCCAGCAGTCCTCCCGTCAGCTGGGCGGCGGTGGTGACGGAGACGGTGAAAGCGGGCTCGTCTGCGGCGCAGTCCGCCTCCGGCAGGGGCGGCGGGTCCAGCTCCCGGCGCTTGGGCGGGGCGGCCCGGGCGGCGCTGAGGGCCTCCAGCGCGTCCCGCCGCAGGGCGTTGACGGCGGAGGCGGAGAGGGACAGCCCCGGCTCCACCACGGCCTCCGCCCGGCGGCAGAGGTAGGGCGTTCCGCCGGTCTTTCCCAGGCGGGCGATTAGGTCCTCCTCCGTCAAGGGACGGGTCCGGGCCGCCTCCGGCACAGGGCCGGAGACTGTGACGGCGCGGCCGTCCTCATCCTCCGCCGTCAAGGCGCAGGGAAGTTCCGCCTTCACCCGGCAGCGGAAGCGGACGGGCACGCGGCCCTTCTCCCGCCGGGGGGATGCCGGAGCGGCGGGGGCGGCGGCGTTTTCCGGGCGGAAGCCCAGCATCTCCGGGCCCTTCCGGCCCCGCCAATAGGCGTCGGTAAAGCCGGAGCGGGAGAAAGCCCGCTCCAGGGTGTCCTGTTCCTCCGCCGTGGGGCCCCGGTTCTCCCGGAGGAGGCGGGCGTAAATCTCCGTGACGGCGGCCACATAAGAGGGGCGGCGCATCCGTCCCTCAATTTTCAGGCAGGCGGTTCCGGCCTCCGCCATCTCGGAGAGGCAGGAGGCCAGGCAGCTGTCCTTCAAGCTCAGGGGCCGCTGGTTTTTGGCCGCCTCGTTGACCCCGTAGGGCAGGCGGCAGGGCTGGGCGCAGCGGCCCCGGTTGCCGGAGCGCCCCCCCACCAGGGCGCTGAAAGCGCACTGGCCGGAGTAGCACATGCACAGGGCCCCGTGGACAAAGGTTTCGATCTCGGCGGGGCAGTTCCGGCAGATGTCCGCCGTCTCCTCCCGGGAGCACTCCCGGGCGAGGACCACCCGCCGGCACCCGTCCCCGGCGATTTCGCTGGCCCCGCCGGAGGTAAAGAGGCTCATCTGGGTGCTGGCGTGAAGGGGAAGGTCCGGCAGAGCGGCCCGCAGCAGGGCGAAGAGGCCCCAGTCCTGGACCAGCACCGCGTCCACCCCCAGGCGGGAGGCGGTGCGGGCAGTCTCCAGGGCGGCGGGAAGCTCCCGGTCGGACAGGAGAATGTTCAGGGTGAGAAAGACCCGGACGCCCCGGATGCGGCAGTAGGCCAGGGATTGGGCGAACTCCTCCTCGGAGAAGTTCTGGGCTCCCCGGCGGGCGTTGAAGGTGCCCCAGCCCAGATAGACGGCGTCCGCCCCGCTCTCCACGGCGGCCCGCAGGGCTTCGGGGGAGCCGGCGGGGGCCAGCAGTTCCGGAGTCATTTGCCGCCCCGGCTGTCCAGCCGCTGCTGGAGGCGGACGATCTCCCGCTTCAGCTCGCTGACCTGGCTCTGGGCCTTTCCGGCCTCGTCCAGATAGCCCTTGATCTGGCGGCGGAGCTGCTCGGCGGCGGCCTGGGCCTTGAAGAGCTCGTCGGCGATGTTGACGGCGGTAAGCACGGCGGCGTCCGTCCGGCCCACCCGGGTGCTGGTCAGAACCTCGCTCATCTTGTCTCCCACATAAGCGCCCACCTTCTGCATATAGGAGGCGGATTCGTCCGCCACAAAGGTGTACTCCTCTCCGCAGATGGTGACGATGATGCGGTTAGCCATAAAGAAACCCTCCCTCGTCCGCGGGGCATGTTCCCCCGGGCGGAACTGTGAAATCAAGCCAGCGAAGCGGAAACCGGCGGCGTCCGGTTTCGAAAACCCGCCGCCCCGCAGGGGCGCTTCCGTTCGCTGTCCGTAGAACAGCGTATAGTATACCATACCAGTGCAGGGGACGCCAGAAGAAATTAAAAAATTTACAAACTTTTGTGGGCTTGGAAAGCCCCGGAAGAGCATAAAAGAAAAGCGCCGCGTATTGGCGGCGCCTTTCCAAGGGAAAATTATCAGTATCCAATAATCAGACCCTTCTCCATGGCGTAAAAGCTGGTCAGTCCCCGGCAGGCGAACAGCTCCACGCTCTTCACCGGCAGGTCCTTCAAAATCTGCTCCTTGAGCTTCAGGGCCCCGGGCAGATTCTCGCAGTGGCAGAGAATCACCTCCGCCCCGGTGCAGTCCTTGCTGTCACCCATCAGGGCGGTAATGCACTGATACGTCTTGGCCTCCCCCCGGGCCTTCCCGGCCACATGAATGGTTCCCTGGGGGGTGGCGTCGGCGATGACGTGGATGCCCAGGGAGTGGAGCAGGGTTCCCACCAGGGGGCGCATCCGCCCGTTTTTAATCAGGTTATCAAAGTTTTCCAGGGTGAAGCAGGTCCGCAGGGCCGCCTGGTACAGCCGCAGCTGGGCGCAGATGTCCGAAAAATCCCCGCCGGCCTCCATCAGCGCCTTGGCCCGGCGGATCAGCAGAATCATGGCCCCGGCGGTGGCCTTGGAGTCGATAACGCAGATCTCCTTCTCCGGATACTCCTCCAGCACCATGTCCCGGCCCAGAAGGGCGGCGTTATAGGTGCCGGAGAGGTTGGCGGAGATGGTAAAGCAGACGGTCTTGTCCCCCTTCTCAAAGGCCCTGGCGAAGGCCGCCGGGGAGGGGCAGGCGGTGGAGGCGGCGGTCTTCTCCTGGGCCATGGCCCCCAGAAGCTGGGGGACCTGCAGCTCGTCGTTGTCGATGAATTCCCGCTCGCCCACCTGAAGACGGAGGGGCACCGTCTCAAACAAAATATCTCCGCCGTCAAATTCGCTCATGCGCAGATCGCAGCTGCTGTCGCTCACAATACTCCAAGTCATATAAAACACCCCATAATATGGTTTTAAAAACTATGTCTTCTGTTATCATACAGTATTCCCCGCCATTTGTCAACGGTCTGGGGGAAAATCCTTTTGGAAATTTTTCACCGGAAGGGAGGCGTATTTTTTTGAGAGATCGGTGGTTGACATAACGGTGTTGATAACTCTGTGGATAATGTGTAAAACTCTTCTTTTGGAAGGACTTCCCCAGGTAACGGAAGGGTTATGAGAAAAAGACAAGAGTAACATTTTTTCGAAAAACCGGAGAGGGGGGCGGGAAAAGACGGGAAAAGCCCCTCCGTCCAGGGAGGACTTGAACCGCAAACATTCTTATGATATAATCAGACCGCTTCAAAATCCTGGGCATAAGGGGGATTTATCCCGCAATATCTTGTGTCCCGGTGGGAATATACGGGATTTCCGGCGGCTTCCGCCGGATTTGGAGGAACTATGGCGAAGAAACAGGATTACGGTAACGACAGCATTTCCGCCCTGAAGGGCGCGGACCGGGTGCGGAAACGGCCCGGTGTGATCTTCGGCTCCGACGGGCTGGACGGCTGCGAGCACGCGGTCTTTGAGATTTTATCCAACTCCATTGACGAGGCCCGGGAGGGCCACGGCACGTCCATCACCGTCACCCGCTTTCTGGACCGCAGCGTGGAGGTGGAGGACGCGGGGCGGGGCTGCCCCGTGGACTGGAATGAAAAGGAGGGGCGCTTTAACTGGGAACTGGTCTTCTGCGAGCTGTACGCCGGAGGAAAGTACGACAACGAGTCCGGGGAGAATTACGAGTACTCCTTAGGGCTCAACGGTCTGGGCTCCTGCGCCACGCAGTACGCCTCCCGCTATATGGACGTCACCGTCTGGCGGGACGGGTTTGAGTACCGCCTCCGCTTTGAGCGGGGGGAGATCGTGGGGGGGCTGCAAAAGACGCCCCTGCCCAAATCCCGGGCAAAAAAAACCGGCACCCGGACCCGGTGGCTTCCGGACCTGGATGTGTTTACGGACATCGCGATTCCGGCGGAGTACTTCACCGACGTGTGCCGGAGGCAGGCGGTGGTCAACGCCGGGCTCACCTTCCATTTCCGCAATGAGACGGAGGCGGGCGTCTTCGAGGAGACGGAGTTCCTCTATGAAAACGGCATCGCCGACTATGTGGCGGAGCTGGCGGGGGAGGGGAGCCTGACCTCCCCCGCCTTCTGGCAGGCGGAGAAGCGGGGCCGGGACCGGGCGGACAAGCCGGAATACAAGGTGAAGCTCTCTGCGGCCTTCTGTTTTTCCAACAAGGTCAACGTGGTGGAGCACTATCACAACTCCAGCTGGCTGGAGCACGGCGGAAGCCCGGAGAAGGCCAGCCGCTCCGCCTTTGTCTCCGCCATTGACAAGTATCTCCGGGACCAGGGGAAGTACCAGAAAAACGAGAGCAAGGTCACCTGGGCGGACGTGGAGGACTGTCTGGTTCTGGTCACCAGCAACTTCTCCACCCAGACCAGCTATGAAAACCAGACGAAGAAGGCTATCACCAACAAGTTCGTGCAGGAGGCCATGACGGACTTCCTTCGGAGCAATCTGGAGATTTACCTGATTGAAAACCACTTTGACGCGGAGAAGATCGCGGAGCAGGTTCTTTTGAACAAGCGCAGCCGGGAGAAGGCCGAGGAGGCCAGGCTGAATATCAAGAAAAAGCTCTCCGGCAGCGTGGACATCGCCAACCGGGTGCAGAAGTTTGTGGACTGCCGGACAAAGGACCCGGCCCGCCGGGAGATTTATATTGTGGAGGGCGACAGCGCTCTTGGCAGCGTGAAGCTGGCCCGGGACTCGGAATATCAGGGGATTATGCCCATCCGGGGAAAGATTCTGAACTGCCTGAAGGCGGACTACGCCCGGATATTCAAAAGCGAGATCATCACGGACCTCATCAAGGTCCTGGGCTGCGGCGTGGAGGTTGCGAACAAGCACGCCAAGGACGTCTCCTCCTTCGACCTGGGGAATCTCCGCTGGAACAAGGTGGTGATCTGCACCGACGGCGACGTGGACGGCTTCCAGATTCGGACCCTGGTGCTGACCATGCTCTACCGCCTGACGCCTACGCTGATCCGGGAGGGGTACGTGTATATCGCGGAGACGCCCCTCTTTGAGATCAACTGCGGGGAGAAGACCTGGTTCGCCTATTCCGACAAGGAGAAGAACGACATCGTCAAGGAGCTGGAGGGGAAGAAATATAAGATCGACCGCTCCAAGGGCCTGGGCGAGAATGACCCGGACATGATGTGGCTGACGACGATGAACCCGGAGACCCGGCGGCTGATCCGGGTGATGCCGGAGGACGTGGAGCGGACGGCGGCGGTGTTCGACCTCCTCTTGGGGGACAACCTCCAGGGGCGGAAGGACCATATCGCGGAGAACGGGTATAAGTATCTGGAGATGGCGGACATCTCATGAACGATTGGGCGCAGAGAAAGCCCCTTCGATTGCGGGGATATGATTACGGCGGGGCGGGATATTATTTCGTGACGATTTGCACGGCTGTGCGCGGACAGGACATTTTGTCGGCCATCCGTGTAGGGGGCGGGCTCTGTCCCGCCCCGTCTGACGGAACTGCCGATTCTTCCCCTGTTATTGTCCTGACGCCTATCGGGCAGGTAGTGGATGAATCCATCCGTAGGATTCCACAGCGATATGCAGGGGTGGAGATTGACATGTATTGTATCATGCCGGATCATGTTCATTTAATTTTGTCCATAGCGGAAGGTGCGGAAGGTGCGGAAGGTGCGGATAAAACCTGTGAGACGGGGCGGGACAGAGCCCGCCCCCTACCAGATATCATTGGAGCCATGAAGTCCTATACAGACCGGCAGTATCGGATTTTAGGAATGCCCGCGGAAACAAAATTGTGGCAGACCAGCTATTACGACCACATCATCCGCAACCGGCAGGACCTGGAGGCCACCCGCCAATACATCCTCGACAACCCCCGGAAATGGGTATTAAGCAAAGAATCATCACCGCGCAGCTCCGGAAACCCCAGCGCCCGATTCTAATTTACCTACAGGAGGCCCTGAAATGAAAAACGCGCTTTACGTTCTGGCGGCGTCCATTCTGGGCTCCGCCCTGGCCCTGTGCTGGGCCGTCAAAACCGCCGCCCCTGCCGCGGCCGCCGTCCCGGAGGACCCGCGGGCGGAGATTCGCGCCCAGATTCGGGACATGGTGCTGGCCCGGGAGGTCATCCCCGCCGACTACCTCCGTTATCTGGATGAGGACCTGGCCGCCCAGGCGGAGGAATACAACGCCGAGACCGCCAACCTGAAAAGTCAGTACACCGTCTACGCCAAGGAACAGATTCACAGCCTGTTCCAGTATTACCGGGAAAACGAGCCGGAGCGGCTGAACTACTTCACCAGCGAGGAACTGATCTGCGAGGCGGCGGCCCATATGGCCCGCTGCGCTCTCTACCGGAACGCCCAATCGCTCTTTTACGAGGACCCCGCCATGGCTTACGCCCTCTCCGGCGAGGAGGGCGGCTCCGGCGCCCTGTGGGCCGCCGCTATCCACCAGGGCTTCCAGGTGGGGGGAAATCTCGCCGCAACCGTTGAGACCTACCTGGACCAGGTGGACGCGTTTATAGATGCCCTGGATGGGGCCGCGCAGTAAGGGGACGAGCGTCCCCCCTCCTAGATTGAACCAGACTGAATTTTCAAGTAATTTCAAGTAAGGAACAAACCATCATGCCAAAGAAGAAAACACCCGGCTCCGGCAAGCCCAAATCCGGCAACCCCAAATCCGGCAACCCCAACGTCCTGGGCCTCCAGCCCGCGGTGGTGGAGCAGCCCATCACCGACACCCTGGAGAGTAATTACATGCCCTACGCCATGAGCGTCATCGTCTCCCGGGCCATTCCGGAGATCGACGGCTTCAAGCCCTCCCACCGCAAGCTCCTCTACACCATGTACAAGATGGGCCTTCTCACCGGGGCCCGGACCAAGTCCGCCAACATCGTGGGCCAGACCATGCGCTTAAACCCCCATGGCGACGCGGCCATTTACGACACCATGGTCCGCCTCTCCCGGGGCTACGGGGCGCTGCTGACCCCCTTTGTGGACTCCAAGGGCAACTTCGGCAAGCACTACTCCCGGGACATGTCCTGCGCCGCCCCCCGGTATACCGAGGCCAAACTCACCCCCATCTGCCAGGAGCTCTTCCGGGACATCGACAGCGACACCGTGGACTTCGTGGACAACTATGACAACACCATGAAGGAGCCCGCCCTGCTGCCCACCACCTTTCCCAACATCCTGGTCTCCGCCAATATGGGCATCGCCGTGGGCATGGCCTCCCAGTTCTGCGGGTTCAACCTGCGGGAGGTCTGCGAGACCACGGCGGCCTACCTCAAAAACCCGGACTGCGACCTGCTGGAGACCCTGCCCGCCCCGGATTTCCCCACCGGCGGAGAGCTGATCTGCGACCGGGACGCCCTCCGGGACATCTACGCCACCGGCCGGGGCGGCGTGAAGGTCCGGGGCAAGTGGCGCTATGTGAAGGAAGAGAACCTCATTGAGATCACGGAGATTCCTTACTCCACCTCCACCGAGGCCATTCTGGACAAGGTGGCGGAGCTCATCAAGGCCGGGAAGGCCAAGGAAATCGCCGACATGCGGGACGAGACGGACCTCTCCGGCCTCAAGCTCACCATTGACCTCAAGCGGGGGGCGGACCCGGAGAAGCTCATGGCCCGCCTCTTCAGGCAGACGCCCCTGGAGGATTCCTTCTCCTGCAACTTCAATGTGCTCATCGGCGGAATGCCGAAGGTGCTGGGGGTCCGGCAGATTCTGGAGGAGTGGACCGCCTGGCGCACCGAGTCCGTCCGGCGGCGGGTCTTCTTCGTCCTGGGGAAGCGGAAGGAAAAGCTCCACCTCCTCAAGGGCCTCAAGCGCATCCTGCTGGACATTGACAAGGCCATCCGAATCATCCGGGAGACGGAGGAGGAGGCCGAGGTCATCCCCAACCTGATGATCGGCTTTGGCATCGACCAGGTTCAGGCGGAGTACGTGGCGGAAATCCGCCTGCGCAACATCAACAAGGAATACATCCTGAAGCGGGTGCGGGAGACCGAGGCCCTTCAGGACGAGATCGACGATCTGGAGGACATCCTCCAGGACCCCCGGCGGGTGAAAAAGATCATTCTGGAGGAGCTCCGGGAGGCGGCGAAGAAATACGGCGAGCCCCGCCGCACCGCCATTGTGTACGCCCACGAGCTCCCCGACCCGGGAGAGGACGAGGGCCCGGAGGAGTATCCCGTCCACGTCTTCCTCTCCAGAGAGGGGTACTTCAAGAAGATCACCCCCCAAAGCCTCCGGATGAGCGGGGGCCAGAAGTTCAAGGAGGGGGACGGTCTCCGCCAGACCTTTGAGACCACCAGCTGCGCCGAGGTCATGTTCTTCACCGACCGCTGTCAGGTCTACAAGACCCGCCTCAGCGAGTTTGAGGACACCAAGGCCAGCGTCCTGGGGGATTACCTGCCGGCGAAGCTTGGCATGGACGCCGGGGAGAGCGTTGTCTTCATGGTTCTGCCCGGGGACTACTCCGGCGGGCTGCTGTTCTTCTTTGAAAACGGAAAGGCCGCCCGGGTGGAGATCAAGGCGTACCAGACCTCCTCCAACCGCCGGAAGCTCACCGGGGCGTACTCGGACAAGTCGCCTCTGCGGGCCATTCTCCGGGTGGACCAGGAGCGGGAGCTGGCGGTCTACTCCACGGAGCCCCGGTGCCTGATCTTCCACACGGCGCTGCTGGCCCCCAAGACCACCCGCTCCACCCAGGGCGTGGCGGTGATGACGCTGAAGCCCAAGTACAAGCTGGACACCGTCCTGCCCCTGGAGGAGACCCCGGTGACCAACCAGAGCCGCTACCGGGTCCGGGCGGTGCCGGCCGCCGGAGCGCTGCTGCGGCAGGAGGACACGGAGGAGACCCAGCTGGGACTGCTGGATGAACAGAGTTGAGAGGAGGCTGCTGCGATGAATTTCGATACCGTGAAACAGAACCTGGAGGAGCGGGGCTATACGGTCCGTGTGTTCTCCGCCGGAAAAGAGGCGGCGGACTACCTGGACGCCGCCATCGACGGCAGGTCCGTGGGCTTCGGCGGCTCCGCCACCCTGGAGGCCCTGGGGCTTTATGAGAGACTGAGCGGGCACAACCAGGTGGTCTGGCACTGGAAGCAGGAGGCCGGTCCGGCGCGGAAGGCCGCCATGACCACCGGCGTCTACCTGACCTCCGTCAACGCCCTGGCGGAGACGGGAGAGCTGGTGAACATCGACGGCACGGGCAACCGGGCGGCGGCCACGCTGTTCGGCCACGAGAAGGTGTATTTTCTCATCGGGCGGAACAAGCTGGTTCCCACCTATGACCAGGCCGTCTGGAGGGCCCGGAACATCGCCGCCCCCCAGCGGGCCCGGCAGCTGGGGATGCGGACGCCCTGCGCCACCCACTGCGACCGCTGCTATGACTGCCGGAGCCCGGAGCGAATCTGCCGGGGACTGGTGACGCTGTGGGAGCCCATGATGGGTATGAAGGCGGAAGTTCTGCTGATCGACGAGGACCTGGGCCTGTAACCGGGTTCCCCGAGGGGGAGAGGAGGTTCGTTCCGTGAGGGAGAGAGTTTGGGCCTGGGCGCTGGCGCTGTGCCTTCTGACGGGCTGCGCGCCGCTGTTGGAGCGGACCTACGCCACCGCCGAGCCCCACAGCAGCAAATTCTGGGAGAGCGAGGCCGCCGGAACCCTGCGGGCCGAGACGCATCAGGATGTGGTGAACGATCTGCTGCTGCTGGTGGGCCAGCACCGGGAGACGGCTACGCTGCGCCTTTATAACTTTGATAGCGAGGTCACCGTGGCGGACACGGTGAGCCGGGCCACCACCGAGGTGAAGCAGGAGACCCCCATGGGGGCCTATGCCGTGGAGTACATCACCGCCTCCAGCCACGCCCAGCGGGGCTATTACGAGGTGTCGGTCCGCATCAGCTACCAGCGGACGCTGGAGCAGATTCAGGCGGTGGTCAACGCCACCAGCCCCGAGGCGCTGTACAGCCTTCTCTCCGCTGCCCTGGACGAGGGAAGGACGGAGCTGGCGGTGCGCCTGGGCTATTGGGGGACGGACGGCCAGACCCGGGTGGAGGAGGCCATGGCCCAGCTTCGGGAGGAGCGGGAGCTGACGGAGACCACGCCCTGGGTGGTGAACTACTACCCCGGCCAGGAGAACCCCGGCATGGTGGAGTTCCTTCTGGACCCGCCGGAGCCCCCGGAGGCTGGGAAAGATGCGGAAGGCGAAGTTCCGGAGACCAAGGAAGCGGACGGCCAGGCGCCGGAGTCCGAAACCGCCGGCGGCGAGGAGCCGGTTCCCTCCGGCGAGGGGGAGACCGGCGGAGAAGCGGCCCCGGAAGAGGGCGGGGAACCGCGGGAAAAATTTTTTGAACAAAGGGCTTGACAAATGGAGGAAACCTTGCTAAAATACTCCTTGTCCTCGCGGGCATAGCTCATCTGGTAGAGCGCCACCTTGCCAAGGTGGAGGTAGCGAGTTCGAGCCTCGTTGCCCGCTCCAGCTCAGAAAAAACCCTAAGGCGATGAAAAAGCCTTAGGGCTTTTTTCATGCGCCGGACGGTTTTTTCTCCGTCTCCCCACCGCAAACGCTTCGCTGGTTTGCGGCGGGGGCCCCGATAAGGGGACGGCTGGGCGCTCCGCCCGTTTGGGGGGAGGGCTGCTCTTTGGGGGGGCCTGGAATGGTTTGTTGGGCTGCATGTAGGGGCAGCGGGCTTTCTGGATGAATAGAGAAATACGCAAATAAAAACCTCCGGCCTGGCCGGAGGTTTTCGTTGTTTTAGAGGTCTGCCAGGAGCTTCAGGCCTTCCAGATAGCCTTGGACGCCATGGCCCCGGATACTGGCAGCGCACACTTCCCGAATATAGGACACGTGGCGGAATTCCTCCCGCTTCTCCGGGTCGGAGATGTGGACCTCCACCGTGGGAATGCCCACGGATTTCACCGCGTCCAGAAGGGCGATGCTGGTGTGGGTGTAGGCTCCGGGGTTGATGAGGATGCCGTTCACCTTGTCGAAGTAGGCCTGCTGGATGGCGTCCACCAGGTCCCCCTCGTGGTTGGACTGGAAGAAGGAGACCGTGACTTCCAGGCGCTCCGCCTCGGCGGAGATCATGTTCTCCAGGTCCACGTAGTCCGTGTTGCCGTAAATCTCCGGCTGGCGGATGCCAAGCAGGTTCATGTTGGGGCCGTTGATCACCAGGATGTTCTTCTTTTTACTGCTCACAAAAATCCCTCCATATTTGCCCGGCGGTTTCCTCCGGGCTGATTTGATTCCAAATGTCCGCGTCTGCCGCCGCCGCGTACAGCGGCCCCCGGAGCTGTGCCATCTCCTCCAGCTTTCCCGCCTGGGACAGGGGCCGGCCCTCGGTGGGCAGGTCCGCCAGAGGCCGCCGGAGCTGGTACACCCGTCCGGTCCGGCGCATGGCCGCCCGGTTCTCGGACCAGAGGACCGCTCCGCCGCCGGTGGCGATGACCTGGCCGCTTCCGGCGCAGAACTCCGCCAGCACTTCGTGCTCCAGAGTCCGGAAGGCCTCCTCGCCCTGGGCGGCGAAGAGCTCGGGGATGGACGTTCCGGCTTTCCGGACGATCTCCTCGTCCAGGTCCACGAAGGGTTTGCCGGAGAGCTTTGCCAGCTCCCGGCCCACGGTGGTCTTGCCGCTGCCGGGCATGCCGACGAGGACGAGGTTTGTCTGCTCCCGCCAGAGCTGGGCGGTGATGGTCTCCGTCTCTTCGTCGGGGATGGTCTTGCCAAAAAACAGCTCCTCCGCCCGCTTGGCCTGGTGGACCAGCATGGAAAGGCCCCCGGTATGGCGGATGTGGCGGATGGGCTCCGGCTCCACGCCCAGGCGGAGAAGCGCGTCCCGGTTTGGCGCGGCGCGGTTCAGCTCCTCCGCCTGCAAAAGCAGATTCGTCCGGCCGGGGTTGTAGATTACGTCCGCCGCCGCCGTGACCTTGGGCAGCCAGCGGAGGTCCACGCTCCGCTCCTCCAGCCGGGGCCACATGCCCACCGGCGTGGTGTTTATGAGGACTTCGGCGTCCCCGTGGCGCCGGGCCAGATTTTCGTAATTGTCCGGCCCGGAGCGGGAGACCACCACAATCTCCCCGGCGTCCTCCCGCCGGGCCGCCGCCTGGGCGGTGAGGGAGGCCCCGCCGCTGCCCAGGATGAGCACCTTTTTCCCCGCCAGGGAGATGCCGGCCCGGCGGAGCATGTAGAGAAAGCCGTCGATGTCCGTGTTGTACCCGCAGAGCTTCCCGTTCCGGCGGACCAGAGTGTTCACGCTGCCGATAGACTCTGCCGCCGGGTCCAGAACGCCGCAGAATTTCATCACGTCCCGCTTGTAGGGGATGGTGACGTTCAGCCCGCCGATGTCCTCCCGCTGGAGGAAGTCCCCCAATTGCTCCGGTTCCAGCTCGATGAGGCGGTAGTCCCCGCAGCCCAGGGCCCGGTGAATGGGTACGGACCAGCTGTGGCCCAGGGTCCGGCCCAGAAGGCCGTAAATCCTCTCCATGGCTCAGACTTCCGCGTAGCTGCCCAGGAAGTGGAACTGGGCGCAGCAGCGCTCCATCTCCTCCATGCAGGCCCGCACGCTGGGGTCCCGAAGGTCTGCCTCCAGCTCGATGAAGAAGATGAACTCAAAGTCGCTGCCGCTGACGGGGCAGGACTCCAGCTTGGTCATGTTGATGTCCAGAGCCGCCAGTTTGGAGAGAATTTCGTACAGCGCGCCGGGCCGGTTGTCAAAGGCGATGATAAGGCTGACGCGGCTGGCTCCGGCGTAGATCACCGGGTCTTTGGCTACGCAGATAAAGCGGGTGTAGTTGTTGTCGCTGTTTTGGATATCGCCGTTGACGCACTCCAGACCGTACAGCGCGGCGCAGGGGTGAGAGGAGATGGCGGCGGCGTGGCGGCTGCCGGACTCCGCCACCATTTTCGCCGCCACGGCGGTGTTGTCGCAGGGGATGACCTTCACGCCCCTCAGCCCGTCCAGGAAGCGGCTGCACTGGCCGATGGCCTGCTGGTGGGAGTAGATCTCCGTGATCTCCTCCTGCTTCACCCCCGGCAGGGCCAGCAGCTCGTGCCGGATGCACAGGCGGGTGGAGCGGACGATGGAGAGGCTGTGCTCCTGAAGAAGCTCGTATACCGCCCGGACGGAGCCGTTGGAGCTGTTCTCAATGGGCAGCACGCCGAATTTGCAGAAGCCTGCCTCCACGGCGGAGACCACCGCGTCAAAGGTCTTGACGTACAGGATGTTTCCCCGGGGGAAAATGCGGTCGCAGGCCACCTGGGAGTTGGCCCCCTCGATGCCCTGGCAGGCCACCAGCCCCGTCTGGGGGAAGAGCTGGTCCCGGTTCTCCAGAGAGGCCCGAATCTGGGTTCCCACCTTGCTGGGGGCGTCGAGGAGCTCCGCCTGCCGGGACCGGGCCAGCTCGAAGAGGGTGGAGAAGAGATGATAAGCGTAGCGCTCCCGGTCCCCGGCGTTCTCCGTCACCTTGGCCAGGATGGCCCGCTCCCGCTCCTTGTTCAAAATGGGGAGATGGTGTTCGTTCTTATAGGCCGCCACCTCGTCGCTCAGGTCCATGCGCTCCAAAAAGAGCATCAGCAGCTGGTCGTCGACGGAGTCGATCCGCTTGCGGATGTCAGAAAGTTCCATGATTTCCCTCCAATAGCATGTCTAGCAGCACGGCGGCGGTGACCGCCTCCACCACCGGGACCGCCCGGTGGGCGATGCAGGGGTCGTGCCGGCCGTGTATGGTTAATTCCGTTCGTTCCCCCTGAGAGAGGCGGACGGTTCTCTGGGGCCGCCCGATGGACGGCGTGGGCTTGAAGGCCGCCCGGAGGACCAGGGGCATGCCCGTGGTGATGCCCCCCAGGATGCCCCCGGCATGGTTGGTCTCCGTGCAGACCCGGCCGTCCTCCAGGGTGAAGGCGTCGTTGTTCTCCGAGCCCCGGAGCGCGGCGGCGGCAAAGCCCGCGCCGAACTCCACGCCCTTCACCGCCGGGATGCCGAACAGCGCGGCGGCCAGACGGTTCTCCACCCCGTCGAACATGGGGTCCCCCAGCCCGGCGGGGAGGCCGGCGGCGGCGCACTCCACCACGCCGCCCACGCTGTCCAGGTCCTGCTTCGCCGCCAGGATGGCGGCCTGCATCCGCTGGCCCGCCTCGCTGTCCAGAACGGGGAAGGGCTTGGCGGCGACGTCGGCGAAGAGCTCCGCCGTGGGCCGGAGGGGGAAGGGCTGGTCCGGGATTCCCGCGGCGGCGGCCAGATGGGCCCCGACGAAGACGCCCCGCCGGGCCAGAATCTGCTTCGCGATTCCCCCGGCGACGCAGAGGGGGGCCGTCAGCCGGCCGGAGAAGTGCCCGCCTCCCCGCATGTCCGCCTGCCCGCCCCATTTGACGGCGGCGGTGTAGTCCGCGTGGCCAGGCCGGGGCTTGCCGGCAAGCTCCCCGTAGTCTTTCGAGTGCTGGTCCGCGTTTTCCAGAACGGCGCACAGCGGCGCGCCGCAGGTTTTCCCGTCCTCCAGACCGGAGAGGAAGGCGGGGACGTCCGTCTCCTTCCGGGCGGTGGAGAGGGGGCTGGCTCCGGGCTTCCGGCGGTCCAGGAAGCGCTGAAGCTCCTCCAGGTCGATTGCCTCCCCGGCGGGCAGACCGTCCATCACCACGCCGATGGCCCGCCCGTGGGACTGGCCGAAGACGCTGACGCGAAGAAGGTTTCCAAATTCAGAGGACATGAACCGCACCTCCCAGAGCTTCGTAATCCCGCCAGAAAGTGGGGTAGGACTTCTTCACCGCCTCCGCCCCCCGGATGACCACGGCGCTCTGGCAGCGGCTGGCGGCGATGGCGGCGGCCATGACAATGCGATGGTCGTTGGCCCCGTCCACCGTGCCGCCGGGGAGGGTGGGAACGCCATAGACCGTCAGGCCGTCCTCCTCCTCGGAGACCGCGCCGCCCAGGGCCTTGAGCATCCGGGCGACGGTGGCCAGCCGGTCGCTCTCCTTCAGCCGGAGGCGGGCGGCGTTGGTAAAGCGGGTGGTCCCCCGCCGCAGGGCGGCCATGACCGCCAGAGGGGGGAGAAGGTCCGGACAGTCGGAGAGGTCGATTTTGACCTCCCCGCTGAGGGCGAGCTTTTTCGAGTGGCCCACCACCGCCGCGTCCCCCTGGGAGGACTGGCCCTTGAGTCCCCGGAGGCGGAGGTTGCCGCCAAGGGCGATGGCGGCGTACCAGAAAGCGGCCTGAGACCAGTCGGCCTCCACCGTCTCCTCGAAGGGGCAGTAGACCCCCGGCGTGACGCCGAAGGCGCCCAGCTGGGGGGACCAGCGCACCCGGATGCCGCACCGCTCCAGCACGCCCATGGTCATGGAGACGTAGGAGGCGGACTCCAGCTTGGTGGTGCTGGCGACGACGCTGGGCCCATCCAGCAAAGGAAGGGCCATGAGAAGGCCTGTAAAAAACTGGCTGGAGACATTCCCCGGCAGGCGGTATTCCCCGGGCCACAGATCGCCCTCTATGGTGAGGACGCCGTCCTCCAGCCGGTAGGAGATGCCCAGCCGGTCAAAGATCTGGAAATAGGGGTCCAGGGGCCGCTCCATCAGCCGCCCCCGCCCGGTGAACACCCCGCCCCCCTCCAGGGCCAGGGCGATGGGGATGAGGAAGCGCAGGGTGGACCCGGACTCCCCGCAGTCCAGGCGGGGCAGGCCGCCCCGGTCCCGCTCCTTGCTGACGCAGCCCCAGACCTTCAGGGTGTTCTCGCCTTGCCACTCCCACCGGCAGCGGAAGTCCGCCATACACTGGAGGGTGGCCTGGATATCCTCGGAAAGGGTCAGGTTTTTGATGGTGCTGACCCCCGCCGCCAGGGCGGCGGCAATCACATAGCGGTGGGCCAGGGACTTGCTGGGGGGCGGCGTGACCACGCCGGAGAGGCGGCGGGGGGTAATTTTGACGTCCATCTACGCCTCCCATCCCGTCCCGATGACGAAAAGAAGTTCCGACACGGGGATTTTTATCAGCTCACAGGCTCCGATTTCCTTCGGCGCCACAATCGTGATGGAGTCCCCCGTCCGCTTCTTGTCGGACAGCGCGGCCTCCGCCAGGGCCTCGGGGGAGTATTCCGTGGAAATGGGCAGGCCCAGTTTTTCCAGGCACCCGCAGACGCGGTCCGCCACGGGCCCGTTGGTCCAGTTCAGCCGTTCCGCCGCCCGGGTCATGAGGGCCATCCCCGCCGCCACGGCGTGGCCGTGGGGGATGGCGTACCCGCTGCACTTCTCAATGGCGTGGCCCACCGTGTGGCCCAGGTTTAGGAGCTTCCGCTCCCCCTGTTCCCGCTCGTCCCGCTCTACGACCCCAGCCTTGTAGGTCACGCACCGGGCGATGACCTCCGCCGGGTCCGCTTTCAGCGCGCCGTCCTCGAAGAGGGCAAACAGGCTCTCGTCGCAGAGGACGCCGGTCTTCACCGCCTCCGCCGCCCCATCGGCGAACACTGGCTGAGGCAGGCTGTCCAGACAGTCCGTGTCGCACAGCACGGCGGCGGGCTGGAAAAAGGCCCCCGCCAGGTTCTTCCCGGCTTTCAGGTCGATGGCGGTCTTGCCTCCCACCGAGGAATCCACGGCGGAGAGCAGAGTCGTCGGCATCTGGACGTACCGGATGCCCCGGAGGTAACAGGCGGCGGCAAAACCCGCCATGTCGCCCACGACCCCGCCGCCCAGGGCAATCAGGCAGTCCGTGCGGGTCAGATGCTCCTCCGCCAGGAACTCCAGGATATTGGAAAGGGTGGTGAAATGCTTGCTCCCCTCCCCGGCGGGAAATTCGTAGGCGCTGACGGCGTAGCCCGCCGCTTTCAGGCTCTCCGTCACCGGCTCCAGGTACAGCGGCCCCACAATGGAATCGGTGACCACCGCCATGCGGCAGGGGGGGACGGTGCTTCTCAGCGCCGGTCCGCAGCGGCGCAGCAGCCCGGGGCCGATGGTCACCGTGTAGGCGGGGACGGTGTTTATCCGTATTTCTTTATAATGCGGCATTTGGCGGTCCTCCTTCAATTTCCTCCGGCCGTGGCCTTCAATTCCCGGCCCTCCCTCAGAAGAGACCGGACCCGCTCCGCGTCGCCGGATTTCAGGGCGTCGGAATAGGCGGTCAGATTCCCAATCAGAATATCCAGCTCACGCACCAGATAGTCCGCGTCGTCCAAAAACAGCTCCGTCCACATGTCCTCGTCCAGCCGGGCCACCCGGGTCATATCCTGGAAGCTCCCGGCGGAGAAGCCCCGGCGGCGCTGGGCCTCCGGCGATTTCACGTAGGCGCTGGAGGTGATGTGGGCCAGCTGGGAGGTGAAGGCGATGATGCGGTCATGCTCCTCCGGGTCGGAGAAGGTGAGCCCGGCAAAGCCGATGTCCAGGAAAAAGGCTTTCAGCGTCTCCAGCAGCCGCATGTCCGTCCTCTGGTCCGGCGTCAGGATCATGGAGGCGCCCACGTACAAATCCTCGCTGGAGGCGGTGAAGCCCCCCCGCTCCTTGCCCGCCATGGGGTGCCCGCCGATGTAGGCGAAGCCGTGCCGCTCCGCCACGGGGGCCAGGGCCTTCACCACCACCCGCTTCACGCCGCACAGGTCCACCACGATGGCGGATGGAGAAATCCTGTCCGCGTGGTCCTTCACCCATTGGACCGCCGCGCCGGGGCAGATGGCCACCAGGATCAGGCCGCAGGACGGCAGGTTCTCCTCCGTCAGGGGCCCGTCGATGGCCCCGCTCATTCGCGCCAGGGTCATGGTCTCCTGGTCCAGGTCCGCGCCCCAGACGGTGTGGGCCGTCCGTGCCTTGACGCTCTTGGCCATGGACCCGCCGATGAGACCCAGGCCGACTATGCCGACATTCATGCAGCGCCCTCCTTCAGTCGTTGTCCAGCTCCCGCATGAAAGCGTGGAGCTTCAGGAGCTTCTTCGCCAGGGGGTCGAAGACCTCCGGCTTCAGGGACTGGGGTCCGTCGCACAGGGCGTGGGCGGGGTCGTTGTGGACCTCGATCTGGAGGCCGTCGGCCCCCGCGGCCACGGCGGCCCGGGCCAGGGGCTCCACCAGCCAGTATTTGCCCGTGGCGTGGCTGGGGTCGATGATGACGGGCAGATGGGTCAGCTGCCGGAGCACGGAGATGGCCGCCAGGTCCAGGGTGTTGCGGGTGTAACTCTCGAAGGTGCGGATGCCCCGCTCGCAGAGGATGACGTGGTCGTTTCCGCTGGCCATGACGTACTCGGCGCTCATCAGCCACTCCTCATAGGTGGCGGACATGCCCCGCTTGATCATGACGGGCTTGTCCTGGTGTCCCACGGCCTTCAAAAGGTCGAAGTTCTGCATGTTCCGGGCCCCGATCTGGATGACGTCCACGTCCTTGAAGAGGGGCAGCTGGGTCACGTCCATCAGCTCCGTCACAATGGGCAGCCCCGTCTCCTGCCGGGCCACCTTCAGGTACTCCAGACCCTGGGCCCCCAGGCCCTGGAAGGCGTAGGGCGACGTCCGGGGCTTGAAGGCCCCGCCCCGGAGCATGGTGGCGCCGCCGGCCTTCACGGCCTTGGCGATGGACACCACCTGCTCCTCACTCTCCACGGAGCAGGGACCGGCCATGATGGTCAGGGTGCCGCCGCCGATCTGGGTGTTTCCCACGGGGACCACGGTGTCCTCCGGGTGGAACTTCCGGTTGGCGTTTTTGTAGGGCTCCTGGACCCGCTTCACGTCCTCCACAATGTCCAGGGCAGCGATGAGGTCCGTGTCCAGCTTGGAGGTGTCGCCCACCAGACCCAGAATTGTGTGAGCCTCGCCGATGCTGGTGTGAATGGTAACGCCCTTGTCCTGGAGCCAGGCGATGAGGCTCTCCAGCTGGTCCCGGTTGGGGTTGTGCTTGAGAATGACAATCATGGCAGTTTCCTCCTACAAAAGTTGGGGAATACGAAAAAGCCCGCAGCCGGTTTGGCTGCGGGCCGCTTCATACGGAACGGTCCTCCTGCGGGACCGGAAGCTCACACACGCTCGTTTTCAGCCAAACCACGAAAAGCCTTACCAAAACTGGTAAAGCTAAAGTAGAAATAGCCGTATTCAGCAGTGCGAACAGCAGCGGTCATGACAGGTTCCCCTTTGATTCTTTAGATGTTTAAAGCATAACACAAGGGCGTGGAAATGAAAACTGTGAGTTCCTACAAATGAAAGCGCCCTTATCAAGAGCGGACTGTGCCTTTCGGACAAATCCGCCTGCCTGGTCTGCTCCCGCGTCCCTGGGACCCGGCGGGAGCGGGCCGCTGTCTCCGCCCGCCGGAAGGCGGGACTCTTACGCGGCGGGGAGGCACCCCGCCATCAGGAGGCCCGTGGCCTTGAGGATGTAGTTGGCGTCCCGGAGCATGCTGGCCCGGGTGGCCATGTACTGCTCGTGCAGGTCCTCCAGCGCGGCGATCAGGTCCCGTCGGGTCTGCTGGCGCTGGATGCAGCGGTGGGCCAGATATCCCCGCATGAACTGGCGGAGGTTGGTCTCGTAAAAGTGGTGGTCCAGCATGGTGTCGGGGTAGTTCTCGTTGTGGGGGTATGTATAGGCGTCGGCCAGGTAGTGGGTGAGCTTCCCCAGGGTATAGTACTGCCACATGGTCCACCGCCGGCGGCGCTGGAGCTTCAGAATCTTGGTGTTGATATAGGCTCTGGAATTGGCGTAGTTGTGTCCCTTGAGCTTGTTGTAGTGCAGAGAGCCTTTCAGGTAGCTGAAGGGGTTGACGTCAGGCTGAAACGAGCCGAAGAGGAAGGCCAGCTCAAAGCGTCTGGCGGAGAAACCCGTCCCGCTTTTCAGCAGTGTCCGGGCCAGCAGCGTGTGCGTACGTTTCTGCAAGGTTAGCTCCTCCTAACCGAAAGAATGGTTACATGATAGCATATTCTCAGGCGGGATGCAAGGGGGAAAACGGAAAAAAGTTTCAGGGAATTTTGTGAAATCTATACAGGGGAAAGGGCGGGGAGGGGCGTCCTCCCCGCCCGGGGATTCGTCAAAACTGGGGGAGCTTTGCCACGGCGGCGGCGCAGCGGGGGCAGAGGGTGGGATGGGCGGCGTCGTGGCCCACGGAGGGCAGGATCTTCCAGCAGCGCTCGCACTTGCCGCCCTGGGCGGAGGCGACCTCCACGGCGGCCTCCGGGCCGGTTTTCACCGCCGCCTGGGAGACGATGAGCAGGTCCGCCAGATTGGCGGTGTCCGCCAGCCAGGCCTGGTCCTCCGGCACGGTGAGGGTGACGGCGGCCTCCAGGCTCTTGCCGATGCGCTTTTCGCTCCGGGCGGTCTCCAGGGCGGCGTTCACCTTGTCCCGCAGGGTCTCGATGACGGCCCACTTCTCCATGGCCGCGGCGTCCAGGGCATAGTCCGTGAAGGGACGGTGCATATCGTTGAAGAGGACGTTCCGGGCGTCGTCCTCCTCCCGGTGGGGCATGGCCTGCCAGATCTCGTCGCAGGTGAAGCAGAGGATGGGGGCCATGATGCGGGTCATAGTGTCCAGAATCAGGAACAGGGCGCTCAGAGCGCTGCGGCGGAGGGCGCCGTTTTCCTCGTCGCAGTAGAGCCGGTCCTTGATGACGTCCAGATAGAAGTTGGACATGTCCACCACGCAGAAGTCGTTGACGGCGTGGGTGGCCGCCAGGAACTCGTACTCGTCATAGGCGGCGAAGCACTTCTCGATCAGGGCGTTCAGCTTCGTCACGGCCCAGCGGTCCAGCTCCTCCATCTCGCCGGGGGCGGTGAGATGGTTGGGGTCGAAGCCGTTCAGGTTGCCCAGGCAGTACCGGGCGGTGTTGCGGAACTTCAGGTAGTTCTGCCTCAGCTGATTGAAAATCTCGTGAGAGCAGCGGACGTCGGCGTGGTAATCCGTGTTGGCCGCCCAGAGGCGGAGAATGTCCGCGCCGTACTGGTTGATGATTTCGGCGGGGTCCATGCCGTTTCCGGCGGATTTGTGCATCGCCTTGCCCTCGCCGTCCACGGTCCAGCCGTGGGTGACGCATTCCTTAAAGGGCGCGCCCTTGCCCAGGGCGCCCACGCCGATGAGCAGGGAGCTCTGGAACCAGCCCCGGTACTGGTCCAGACCCTCCATATAAACCGTGGCGGGCCAGAAGCCCTGGTCCTTCTGCATGGAGGCGTAGTGGGTGGAGCCGGAGTCGAACCAGCCGTCCAGAGTGTCCGTCTCCTTCTCAAAGCCGCTCTTGGCCCCGCAGTGGGGGCAGGCGAATCCGGCGGGGAGAATGTCCTCCGCCTCCTTGGAGAACCACGCGTTGGACCCCTCCGCCGCGAAGAGCTTGGAGACGGTTTCGATGGTCTCGTCCGTCACCACGGGCTTGCCGCAGTCCTTGCAGTAGAACACGGGGATGGGCAGGCCCCAGCGGCGCTGGCGGCTGATGCACCAGTCCGCCCGC
>NZ_CAJTUX010000020.1 GCF_910579365.1 uncultured Oscillibacter sp. | reverse complement strand
CGGGACGCCCGCCCCGGCCCGCGCCTCCTCCGAAGGAACCGCCGCCGAAGGAGCTGCCCCCGAAGCTGCCGAAGCCGCCCGGTCCGCCGGGACGGGAACCCCGGCCCGCACCGCCGCCAAAACCGCCGCCGAAATTACCGGGCCCGCCGGGCCTCTTGGGCGGGGGAGGCGGCGGGGGCCGCCGGGGCCTTCTCGGGCGGCCCCAGAAGACGGGGTAGTACACCGGCCTTGGAATGCCCACCACCGTGGGACCGTAGTACCGCCGCCGGTAGCTCCGGTAGCGCATGCCGTCCAGCAGCACCCAGAGGACGAACAGGAAGAGCAGCAGCAAGATCAGCCCCGCAAAGACGCCGCCTATCGCCACGGCGGTTCCCGTGGACCGGCAGCTGCCGGAAATTGTCTGATAGTTCCCCATGGCGGCAGGGGCCGGCAGGGTTGTGGCAACGCTGACGTGGTAGACGGTTTCCAGATAGTCCACCAACGTGTCGAAGGTATGCCGGACGCCCTGGTCATAGCGCTTCGCGGCGAAGTCGTCCTCCAGGACGCCGTACAGGATATCCTCCAGCCGGGACTGCTGGCCGGACGTAAACCCGCTGCCCCAGGCGAGGTAATAATCCCCGTCCGGCGCGCCGTTGTACTCGTTCTTCAGGGCCAGCACCAGCAGCAGGCCGTTGTCCCGCTCCCGGGACCCCACGCCCAGGCGCTCAAAGGTCTCCCCGGCGTAATCCGCGATGGCCGCGCTTCCGGTGGTCTCCACCACGTCCACGGCGATCTGGGCCCCCGTCTGCGCGAAGAGGGAGGTATTCATCGCCTCAATGTATTCGGCGGTGTCCTGGGAGATCACGCCGCCCTCGTTGTGGACGAGATACAGGAAATCCCCGGTGATGGCGGCCTCCACCTCCGGCCTCTTCGCCTGTCCCAGGGCAATGCCCGCCAGGATGGCCAGGACCATGATGACCGCCGCCGCGGAACGTTTCTGCAAGAATTTCATAGGCTCAATCCTCTGCCCCGCTTGTATGGAAGTCCGGCACGTCCGTCCGGCCTACCAGATAGTCGATGGATACTTGATAGTAGTCGGCTAAAGCAATCAGCTTTTTCACACCCGGTTCATGCTCCCCGGTTTCATAGCATTGATACCCCCGGACAGAAATACCCAAAAGCTCCGCAAGTTCTCTTTGATATAGCCGCCGCTCCTTTCGAAGCTCTTTTAGCCGTTCTGAATATGTGGGCATAATTTCTCCCTTGACATTAACTATAGTTAGTATTATAATGAACAAAAAGTAAAAAGCAAGGAGGAATCTCCTATGACCAACTTGATGCAGCTGTTGATGGATTTCACCTGCACAGAACGCCTGCCCCGCTATCTGGACCAAAGCGCCTACGACGTCTCGAAATCCTTGGAGGCCAAGCATCTGGCCGCCTTGAAGGACGGTCTCTCCGGAGAGCGCGCGGCGTCTCTGGAGCGGTATCAGCAGGCCTGGGAGGACAGCCGCTCCCTGGAGCTGGAGGCCATGTTCCTGGCGGCGTTTTCCATCGCCCGGGAACTCCGGGTTTGAAGGGTCCGCCGGAGGGCGCGGGAGACGGACCTTACCGGCGCAGCTCCAGCAGCTTCGCCCGGAGCTCGCCCTCAATGCGGCCCAGCTCCGCCTCGGCGGCCTTGCGCTTCTGCGCGCCCTCCCGCTGGATGTTCAGCACTTCGTCCAGGGTGGAGATCAGCTGCTGGTTCGTGTGCTGGAGGGTCTCGATGTCCACCACACTGCGCTCCGCCTCCTTGGCGGTCTGGATGGTGCCCATTTTCAGCATGTCGGCGTTCTTTTTCAAAAGCTCGTTGGTCATCTCCGTCACCGCGCTCTGGGCGGCGGTGGCCTGACGGCCGTGCTCCATCCCCAGAGCCAGGACCATCTGGCTCTTCCACAGGGGAATGGTGTTCACCAGGGAGGACTGGATTTTCTCCACCATCAGCGTGTCGTTGTTCTGGAGAAGCCGGGTCTGGGGGCCCATCTGGATGGAGATCATCCGGGTGAGCTCCAGGTCGTGGAGCTTCTTTTCAAACCGCTCGCACATCTGCACCAGGTCGTTGTAGCGCTGGGCGTCCTCCTGGGCCCCGGTCTGCTCGGCCTTGGCCCGAAGGGCGGGGAGCTCGTTCGCCTGCACCTCCGCCAGCTTCTTCTTCCCTGCCAGGATATACATGGTCAGCTCTTTATAGTACTTCAGGTTCAGCTCATACATCTGGTCGAACATGGCCACGTCCTTCAGCAGCGTCACCTGATGCTGCTCCAGCTCCCGGACGATCTTGTCCACGTTGCTCTCCACCTTGGAGTACTGGGCCTTCATGATCTCCAGCTTGTTTCCGGCCTTTTTGAACTTGCCGAAGAGGCCCTTTTTCTCCTCCTCCTCGCCGAAACCCTTCAGCTCCACCACCAGCTCGGAGAGGGACTTGCCCACCTCCCCCAAATCCTTGGTGCGGACGGAGGCCAGGGCGCTTTCAGAGAAGCCCGCCACATTCTTCTGGGCCGCCGCGCCGTATTGGAGGATGAGGTTGGAGTCCATCACGTCGATCTTCTTGGAAAACTCCTCCACTGCCTTTTTCTCCGCCTCGGAGAGCATGGAGTCGTCCAGCTCCACCGGCTTGACCTCCGGCTTTTCCGGCGCGGGAGCAGCGGGAGTGGCAGCCGGGTCCAGGGTCAGCGAAGGAACCTCCTGGGCCGCCGCGGCGGCAGGGTCCAGGGTCAGCTCGGGAATCGTGTTGTCACTCATAATCTTCCTCCTCAACCACTAAAACGTGTCTTTCCTCCCGGACGCCGATGAGCCCGTGGAGGACGGAGACCGCCAGCCACACGCACCCGGTCACAAGGTGCAGGGGGGCCCGCTCCTTCTTCGCCAAATAAAAGTATCCGCCGGACAGCATCCCCTCCAGAATGGAGAGGAACAGGTAAACGGGATTTCGGTTTTTCATGGCGCTTCCTCCTTCGTTTGTCTCTCCGCCCGGAGTCCCCGGACGGTCCTCACAGTGTAAATCACGCTGATGAATACTCAGCTGATTGCCAGAAACGTGTGAAAGCCGTCCGGCTCAACGACGGCCTTACGCGCCTGAAGCACGGCCACCAGGATAAAAGCCACGGTCATGGAAGGGATCCACGCACACTTCTCGTTCCGGCCCGCCCGGAAGTCCCGGACCCAGGTCCAGCCCTCCCAGGCCGCCAGGGCCAGCAGGCACGCGCCGACGAGAATGTAGAAGCCGGTCTCCTGGTCCCGCGCCGCCCACAGGAGCAACGCGCCGCACGCCGCGTACAGGACCGTATCCACCGCCTTCACCGTCAGGTTTTTCATGGGGCCCTCCCCTCCCTCAAAGCTCCAGCTTGATGTCCGTCCCGTCGGCCTGGACGACGTCCGCCTTCATCTCCGGCTCCGTCAGGCCCTCCCGGGCCAGCAGCATCTCCATGACCTTGATGTCCGAGGAGATATCCAGGGCGTCGGAGCCATAGAGGGCGTCCAGCTGCTTTTCAAAGGCTTTGACAATGGTTTTCAGCATGTCCTCCACCTTGGTTTTCGTTCCGTCGATGTTCTCCCCGGAGATTCCCGCGCCGCTCATGCGGTCATAGGCGTTGAGGAGCTTCAAGGTGGTGGGCAGGTAGTAGTCCATAAATTTCCGAATCTGAGGGAGCTTGTCCGGGCTGTCCTTCACGGCCTGGAAGATCTTCTCGGACACCTGGCTCAGCCGCACGATGTCGGCGGAAACGCCGGGGTCGGCGATGTTGTCGTCCAGCCGCTTCATCTCGCCAAGGGCAAGCTTCCCGTCCTTGATCACCTTGTCCAGCTCCGGGTTTCCGGTGGAGGTTTCCGGCTTGGAGGGCGCTTTCGCCTCCTCTTTTTTCTCCGCCTTCCCCGTCCCGGCGGACCCGGCCAGGGTTCCCCCGCCCTGACAGATTCCATTCACCAAAAGGAACACCGCCGCCGACACCGCCGCCAGCAGCGCATAGGCCGGGGCAGTGTACAAAGGCAGGAACAGCCCGCCCAGCAGCCACAGCAGTCCCACGGCGTAAAAGGGGGCGACAGGTTTTCGTTTGCCGTTCGTCATAGAAGCATCTCCGTTCCGCGCGCATACCGTAAGTTTGTATATTATACTCCCCCGCCCGGCAGTTGGTCAAGCCAGAGGAGCACAAATTCACAGTAAATTCCAAAAAGGGCAGAAAACGCCCCTAAGGGCGTTTTCAAGGCATGCCATACATTCCCGTCACCGGGTCCCGCCACAAGGGCAGATGAACCGGGCGGAAGGTACACCACACGAAGCAGAAGGCCAGTCCCCACAGGACCGCCAGTCCCAGAATCTGCTGCCATCCGGCGGAGAGCTTTCCCCGGCGGAGCAGGGCAAAGTCCACCAAAAAGGCCCCCAGGTCCGCCAGGAAGAAGATGGTAATGTTCACCCAGTCGACACTGCGGCCCAGGACCCCGGTGTAGGTATAGAACAACACGGGAATCAGGGCAATCCCCGTCAGGGCTCCCAGGGCCCGGACCGCCAAAAGATTCGGGTAGTTCCGCCCCAGCAGGCAGACCTGAACCACGGAGAACAGAAACAGGGGCACAAAGAGCAGCTTCATGTGTTCCCAGGCGGACTCGTTGACGGCGGAGACGCAGGCCGCCGGGATACTGCCGCCGCTCCACTCATAGACGAAGTGGAGCAGCGTCCCCAGCGCTCCCACAAACAAAAATCCTCCCAGCTCCCAAAAAAACAGCTTCCGGCGCATAAAGCCAGCCTCCCACAGAAGAAGTCGCGGACACACCGCCTCTCCATTCTGTGCGGAGGCTGGAAAAAATATGCGTCCCCAGCCCTTCCGCTTCGGTCAGTCAGACGCTCCGGCGGTCCGCTTTTCTCCCGGGAAAAGCGGGTTACATGTGCTCCGGCGCGTCCACGCCGATAAGGGCCAGTCCGTTTTTCAGCACGGTCCGGGCGTCGTTCGCCAGGGCCAGCCGGGCGGCGGCCAGGTCCCTCGCCTCTTCCCGGATGTGGCAGGCGGTGTAGAACCGGTGGAAGCAGCCCGCCAGCTCCAGAAGGTAACGGTTCACGTGGGAAGGATCGTAGCTCTTCGCCGCCATGCGGATGGTGTCCGGCCAGGACGCCAGCTGCTTGATCAGCGTCCGCTCCGCCTCCGCCGTCAGAAGGCTCCGGTCCGCCCCGCCGGGCGCGGGAACCTCCAGCCCCTCCTGGGCCAGCTTTTCCACCAGAGAGCAGATGCGGGCGTGGGCGTACTCCACATAGTAGATGGGATTCTCGCTGTCCTCCCGGACGGCAAGCCCCAGGTCAAAATCCATCTGGGTGTCCGGCTTGGCGTTGAAGAACCACCGGGCGGCGTCCACCGGCACCTCGTCCAGCAGGTCGCTGAGGCTGATGGCCTTGCCGGTGCGCTTGCTCATCCGGACCAGCTCCCCGTCCCGCAGCAGCTTCACCAGCTGCATCAGCACAATGTCCAGCCGTTCCGACCCGTTGAGCCCCAGGGCGTCCAAGGCGCCCTTCAGCCGGGCCACGTGGCCGTGGTGATCCGCGCCCCAGATGTTGATGACCCGGTCGAACCCTCTGGTTTCAAACTTGTTGCGGTGATAGGCGATGTCGGCGGCGAAATAGGTGTAAAAGCCGTTGGCCCGGCGGAGCACGTCGTCCTTCAGGTCCAGCTTCTCGATCTCCTTCTCCTTCTTCCCCGCCTTCAGCAGGTTCGCCCGCATGATCTCCGCGGTTTTCAGCCACAGAGCCCCCTCCTTCTCATAGGTGAAGCCCTTGTCCGACAGCAGCCGGACCGTCTCCGCCACCGCGCCGCTCTCGTGAAGCGTGGACTCATAAAACCAGGTGTCGTACTCGATCTTGTAGCGCTGGAGATCCGTCTTCATCTTGGGCAGATTCACCGACAGGCCGAACTGGGCCAGGACCGCCTGCCGCTCCTCCGCCGGAACATGCAGCAGCTTGTCCCCGTTCTGACGGTAATAGCTCTGGGCCAGGTCCCGGATATCCTCGCCCTGATAGCCGTCCTCCGGGAAGGGGACGTTCTCCTCTCCCTGGATGAGCTGGAGATACCGGGCCTCAATGGAGTGGGCAAACTTGTCGATCTGGTGTCCGGCGTCGTTGACATAAAACTCCCGGCTGACCTCCGCTCCGCAGGCGGAGAGCACCGCCGCCAGGGTATCCCCCAGCACGCCGCCCCGGGCGTTGCCCATATGCATGGGGCCGGTGGGGTTGGCGGAGACGAACTCCACCATGATCTTCTGCCCCCTCAGGCTGTCAGAGCGGCCATAGTCCGCCCCCTCCCGCTCCACGGCGGCGCAGACCTCCTCATACCAGCGCTGCCCCAGGCGGAAATTCAAAAAGCCGGGGCCGGCAATCTCGGCGGAGGCGAAATAGCTGCCCTCCAGGCTCATATGGTCCAGCAGGGCCTGGGCAATAACCCGGGGAGGCTGCCGCAGGGCTTTGGAGGCGGCCAGGGCGAAGGTGGTGGTAAAGTCGCCGTTGGCCGCGTCTCTGGGAATCTCCACCGGGGCGGCGGGAACCTCCGCCTGGGACAGGGTCCCGTCCTCCGCGGCGGCCCGGTAGGCCGCCATGGCCAGGGCGGCGGCCTGGTCCTTCGCGCTTTGGATCATGTTCGTCATCAAAACAACCTCATTTCCATATCGTTCGTATGTTCAGCCTTACCCGTTTGCCCGGAGCTCATGCTTCCGCCGGACCCGGATTTTAAAGGCGTTCCGCCCGGTGACGGAGTGGTCCACCGAGATGGAATACTGCAAGTCCATCAATCCTCCCCGCTCCGTCAGGCTGTGTCGGAGGCGGCTGGTCTGAATGTCGATGGCCAGCTCGCCAAAAGGCGTCTCGTAAAGGGAGGTGTGCTGCTTCCCCTCCTCGAAAACCATCTGGGAGTTCACGCTGCCCGTCCGGGTCAGAATCACCCGGGGGCCCCGGACCTCGAAGGCGGTGGTGGTGCCGTTCAGGCCGGTGAGCTCGCTCTCCTGATAGGAGAGAATCATCCCCTCCCCCGTAAGCTCCAGGGTTCCCTCCGTCATCAGCTCGATGCTGTCGGGCTCCATGTCCTCGAAACGCTGCTCTGACCGGATGGTCAGCAGGACAGGCAGCTTATCCACTTCAATACTGGTCAATGTCAATCCTCCGTGCCATGTGATGAATGTCCTCCCGCAGGAACAAAGAGGCGACGTTCTCGAAATCCTCCGCCCGGTCGCTGACATAAAACTCCGCCTCTCCCCGCCGCCCCTCCGGGGCCCGGAGATTCCCGGCGGTGAGCAGGCGCTTGAGCTCAAAGGCGGACTCCTCCCCGGCGGAAACCAGAGTGACGCCGGGACCGCAGACGCCGGCGATGACCTCCTCCAGCAGCGGGTAATGGGTGCAGCCCAGAATCAGGGTGTCCGCCCCCCACTCCAGCAGCGGGGTCAGATACTCCCTGGCCACCGTCTCGATCACCACGTCCCCCGCCTGAAACCGGCCGTTTTCCACCAGCGGGACAAACAGCGGGCAGGGCTGGCAGAAAACCTCCACCCCCGAATCCAGCCGCCGCAGCGCCGCCTCATAGGCCCCGGAGCGCACGGAGGCCAGGGTGGCGATCATCCCCACCCGGCGGCTCTTCGTCACCGCCAGGGCCCGGCGGCAGGTGGGTTCCACCACGCCGACAATGGGCAGGTCGTTTTCCCTCTGGAGCATATCCAGGGATGTGGTGGACACGGTTCCGCAGGCGATCAGGACAGCCTTCAGGTCGAAGGAGCGGAGAAAGCGCAGGTCCTGCCGGGCGTATTTCATCAGCGTCTCTCTGGACCGGCCGCCGTAGGGAACCCGGGCGGTGTCGCCAAAATAGATCAGATTTTCCTCCGGCAGAATCCGCCGCAGAACCCGCACCGCCGTCAGCCCGCCAAGGCCCGAGTCAAACACGCCGATGGGACGCAAATCCATGGCCGTCACTCCTCTCGTCGAAGGGGCCGGGCCGGCCCCCTGTCACAAATTGCTCTGAGTTATGTATTATACTATGAGAGCCCTTTGGCCGCAAGACAGATTTTAGTCTTTTTGCCCTCTTTTTTGAGTGGAATTTTTCCGGCGGCTCTGCTATAATCGTGCTATCTATTGAAATTGTGCTGTCAGGAGGGGCTGTCCATGAAAATTGAGTTGACGGAACAACAGTACCGCTATCTGCTGGATTTGGTCTACATAGGCAACTGGGTCCTCAATTCCACCCGGGAGGACGACCGCATCCGGGAGTACGATCAGGTGGAGAGCCTGATTTTCTCCCACTGCCTCCGGCACGGCATGGGAAAACTGGTGGAGCTGTATCAGGGAGACCTGATTCCCTCCAGAGCCTTCGCCAACGGCGGCATCCACGAGGCGATTGAAACCTACGAGGATGTAGTTTTCTACGAAATCCTGGCGGAGGAACTGGCCCTGCGGGACATGGACGGCGAACCCCTGACGAGGGAGAACTACGGGGCCCTGATGGAACGGATCGACACCTATCTGGACGAATTTGACGAGCACGGCACGGAGCATATCTCCATCGACCTGGACGAATAGACACAGCGCAAACCGCCCCCGGAAGCCTTTGCGGCCTCAGGGGGCGGTTCTTCCGTCTGCCATCCGCCGGAAAATTCTCTCCCGCGGCGCCAGGGAAAGCGCTTCTTTCAGGGCCCGCCTGTCTCAGGCGGTTATGCGGCCCTCCTCCCGCTCAGGCGTGGTAGCAGCCCCCGCCGATGAACTCCCGCATAAGAGAGGTCTTGGGGATGTTGTCCGCCGGAATGGGCAGGAAGTAATTCAAGAACTTCAAAAGCCGCTTCGCCTCGATATACTCCTCGCTGTCCCGGGGAACACCGAAGAGGAGCGGCTGCACATAGGGCTTCAGCAAAGCCGTCTCATAGATCAAAGCGGAGTTGAAGACCATATCCGCGCTGTCCTGGAAGGGGAAGATGTTGTTCTCCTCTCCCCGCCGGACGGAGGGCCACATCTTGATGGTGGCCTGGGCGCTGTAGCCCCGGGTCCGGGCGTCCCGTTCGATCCGCCGCAGGAGGCGGGCGTCGGTGGTGGGAATGCGGTTGTGGTCGTCGATATTCAGCGTGGTGAGGCAGCTGATATAGATTTTGTACTTGCTCTCCTTGGGCAGAGAGTGGGTAAACTGATCGTTGAGGCAGTGGATGCCCTCAATGACCAGCACATCCCCCTCCCCCAGCGTAAGGAAGTTGCCGTTGTACTCCCGGGCGCCCTTTTTGAAATTATAGGTGGGAAGTTCCACGGTCTCGCCTTTCAGCAGGCGCACGCAGTCCTGATTGAACTGCTCCACGTCCATCGCCCCCAGGCCCTCGAAGTCGTACTGGCCGTTTTCGTCCCGGGGCGTATCCTCCCGGTTTTTGAAATAGTTGTCCGTGGCGATGGCGTAGGGCCGCAGGCCGCAGGCCCGCAGCTGCGTGGAGAGCCGGTGGGAGAAGGTGGTCTTGCCGGAGGAGGAGGGGCCCGCGATCATGACGAACCGGACTTCCTTCCGGGCGGCAATCTCCGCGGCGATGTCGCCGATCTTCTTCTCCATCATAGCCTCGTGGGCCAGAACCAGCGGCGTCGCGCCGCCCTGGGAGATGGTGGTGTTCAGCTCCGCCACGTTGGAGACGTTCAGCGCCACGGAGCGCAGCGTGGATTCGTAAAGCTCCCGGAAGACCTTTCGGGAGGGCCGGAAATCCCCCAGCTGGCCGGGGTTCTTCTGGGTGGGCAGCCGGAGGACAAACCCGTTTTCAAACAGCTCCAGACCGAAGCACCGGACATAGCCGGTGTCCGGCACCATATAACCGTAGAAGTAATCCACAAAGCCGTCCAGAGAATAGACATTGACATGGGAGTTGATCCGAAAGCTCAGAAGCTGGGCCTTGTGAATCAGGCGCGCCTGGCGGAACAGCTCCACGGCGTCGTCGGTGTTGATGGTCTGCTTCTCAATGGGCAGCGCCAGGGCGGACAGATCCCGCATTCGCTCCTCCACCCGCTTCAGAAGAGACTGGTCCAGCGTAAAATTGCCCTGGGCCAGGATAAAAAGCGCGCTGCTGAGGGAGTACTCCACGGAGATGCGCTCCACGTTCTCCCGGCCCGCCACGTCGTAGAAGGCCTTCAGCATCAGAAAAACCGCGCTGCGCTCATAGGTCTGGATGCCGGGCTTGTCCTGGGCCGTCACCATCCTCAGCGAGCAGTCCCGGTCCAAGCGCTTGTGGAGCTCGCAGAGCTTCCCATCCCGGTTGACCAGCAGAATATCCCAGGGAACCCGGTCCTGAAAGTCCGCCGCAATGGCACGGTAGGGCGTGCCATGGGGATACGCGTACGTCTCGCCGTCCACAATGACTTTTACCATTCTTTTCTCTTCCATTTGGATGACCTCCTCTATATATGATCGTCCCGTCTGGGGAACAGGCTGCCGGGTCTTGTCTGTCTGGAAAGCCGGACGCCGGTTTTCCAAGGTTCTGTCTCTATCATACGACACTTTGTGAGAAAATACAAGAAGGATTCTCCCCGGCTTTGCCGCGCAAAATCCGCTTCGGAGGAATCCCCGCCCCGAGTCCCGAGGCCCTTCGGAAAAAAGGACCTTCCTTCAAAAGGCATCTTGACAAGTTCTCTATCATAAAGTATATTAGACATATCTAAATTACTTATTTATTGAGGAGGGTATTATGGTTCTTTCCAAAAAACTGGCCCGGGTGGGCCGGGAGTGCGTCGCCTGCGGGACGTGCATGGGGGTCTGCCCCAGAGGGGCGATCCGCGTCGTGTCCGGCGTGGCGGCCCGAGTGGACGGCGCGGCCTGCGTCGGCTGCGGAAAATGCGCCCGGGTCTGTCCGGCGGACGTCATCGCCATTGTACCGAGGGGGGCCGAAGGATGAGGAAAAAGTGGTATGAATATCTCTGGGCGGCCGAGCTTTTGTACTGGATTCTGGGGCTGTGCAACATTCTCTTTGCCTGGCTGGGAATCCTGTTCTTCTCCATTCCCCTGCTGGCGGCGCTGATCGGCGGAAACAAGGTCTACTGCAACCGCTACTGCGGACGGGGCCAGCTGCTGGGGCTGCTGGGCCGGAAGCTCTCCCGCAACGCCCCGCCCCCCAAATTTCTGCGAAGCCGCTGGTTCCGCTATGGGTTTCTGGCCTTTTTCATGGTCATGTTCGGCCTGATGCTCCGGGGGACTTACATGGTTTTCACCGGAGCGCCCCTGCGGCAGACGGTGACGCTGCTGTGGATGTTCAAGCTGCCCTGGCAGTGGGCGAATGTGGATATGGTCGCGCCGTGGATCGCCCAGTTCGCCTTCGGCTTTTACGGGGTCATGATGACCTCCACGGTGCTGGGGCTTCTGACCATGGCGCTGTTCCGGCCCCGCTCCTGGTGCGTTTACTGCCCTATGGGCACCATGACCCAGGGCATCTGCATGCTGAAACAAAAGAAGGAGGAGGAAACCTGTGGAGGAGAAGGCCAAACAGATTGCGGAGCTTCTGAGAATTCTCTCCAATGAGCACCGCCTGCTGATTCTGTGCGCCCTGATGCGGGGCCCCCTGTCCGTCGGGGAGCTCCACCGCTTCACCCCCAACATCACCGCCTCGGCCCTGTCCCAGCACCTGGGCCAGCTGCGCACGGCGGGGATTCTGGAATCCGACAAACAGGGGATGAACGTGATCTACCGGATTCGGGACCAGCGGGTGACGGCCCTGCTGGGGGCCGTCAAGCAGTACTACTGCGAAGAATAGCCGCCAGGACGCGGCGGGGGGGAACAGGGTTCCGCCTCGCCGCATACACTGTCATGGCCGGCAAACGCACGAGAAAACGCATGCCTCCGTTTTCCGGCGGCACAAGACAGGGCTTCCTGTCTCCCGCTTTACAGCGGCCGGCCATTTTGAGCGGCAACGCTCAATCTGGCAATCCATTCTCATTCCGCCTGGACCTTGTTTGAAACTTGGCGGAATACCGAATAGGGGCGGGGTTCCCCGCCCGGCAGGGAGCGGTCATTTCCCCGCCCCCTGCGGCGCTCACCGAATGCGGGCGGCGAAGCCGCGCTCTGAAACGGCGTTTCCCATCTTTCCGGCAGGGCCCCATATCCTGCGGGCGGCAGAAAAGAGGGAAACCATATGCAGCAAATCCAATGGCAGGAACCATTCAGCATCGGCGTGGAGATTGTGGATCAAGCGCACCGCAAGCTCTTTTCCATTGTCCAAAAAATTATGGAGCTCTATGTGGAAAAGCACGAGAACAAGTTTGCCTGCGTGGAGGGAATCAAATACTTCAAGGCGTATGCCCTCCAGCATTTCGCGGAGGAGGAGGCCTATATGCGGGAGGCCGGCTATCCCGGCTATCTGGCCCACAAGCGGCTTCACGACAAAATGAAGCGGGAAACGCTTCCCTCCCTGGAGCGGGAACTCTATGCCACCGGCTTTTCCACCCAGGCGGTCCAGCGGTTTCTCGGCGTCTGCACCGGCTGGCTGACCGGGCACATCATCATTGAGGACCGGGCCATCACCGGAAAGACCGGCGGCGAATTCGCCCTGGCGCAGCCGGATGACGAGCTGTCGGTGACCCGCGCGGTAATCGTCCATCCCCTTCAGGAGATGTTCGGCCTGCACGTCCGGTTCATCGGCCCCTTTTCCACCCGGGACACGATCCCGGACGCGCAGTACTACGAGCTGATCTACCGTGCCCGGCAGGGACCCAGGCTCCGGTTCATTCTGGTCATCGGCGAGCAGCTGATGCTCCGTGCGGCGGGGCTGATGTTTGGAATCGAATTCTATTCCATGAACGAAACCGCCCTCTTTGCCATCCGGGAAATCGCCCAGAGTCTGATCCAGCGGGCCGCCGCCTGCTTCGGAGAGGAGTCGGACGCCTATCACCTGGAGGAAGAGCGCTTTCTGGACCGGGGAGAATTCGGACGGATATTCGAAGAACGCGAGCCCCAATACCGTCTTCTGTTCGGCGTGAAGCAGGACTGCTTCGCCCTGTGCATCGACCCCATTCCGGAGGATTCCCGTCCGGCAGCCTGACGGGACCTCCGCAAAACGGCCGGCTTTGGGTTCCAAAGCCGGCCGTCAGGCTGCTGAAGCGGTGTTTCCCCTGCCGCAGGGCCTCCCGCCTGCGGTCACTTGTGGTTCGTGGTGTCCAGAATGACGGCAACCAGCACGATGGCCCCCTTAAAGATCATCTGCATGTCGGAGGAGACGCCCAGCAGCGTCAAAAGATTGTTCAGCACTCCGATTAGAAGGATGCCCAGAATCGTCCCCGTGATCTTTCCCGCGCCGCCGGACATGCTGGTGCCGCCCAGGACGACGGCGGCGATGGCGTCCGTCTCCCCGCCGATGTTCAGCTGGGGAATGCCGGAGCCCAGGCGGGCTGCGGCCAGAACACCGCCCATAGCCGCCAGGAAGCTGGAGATGACGTAGACCAGGATGATATTGCGGTCCACCCGAATGCCAGAGAGGCGGGCGGCCTCGGCGTTTCCGCCCAGAGCGTAGATCTGCCGGCCGAACACCGTGTGCTCCAGAATGTACCAGCAGATGAAAAACATGACCACAAAGACCACAATCAGCAGATTCATGCCCCCCACGGAGGCCGTCAGCCACGCTGTGAAGGCCAGGATCAGGACCTTGACCGCGCCGGAAACCAGCTTCCGGCCCTTATGCTGCTTTTCCCGGACAATGTCCGCCGCCACCAGCGCCAGACAGGCCAGCAGAAGGACAAACACCACCGCCGAGGGGAGCTTCCCCGTGCCGATGGAATTGAAGGCCCTGCTGCTGATGGGCTGCGCGGCGGCCTTTGTGACGACATAGGCCACGCCCCGCCAGACATTCTGGGCGCCCAGGGTGGCGATGAAGGGCGGCACCCGGAGCTTCGTCACCATGAGGCCCACCGCCGCGCCGTTCAGCACGCCGAAGGCCAGGGCCAGCAGTATGGAGGGCGCCAGCCCCAGCGTGCCGATGGTCATGGCCACAATCACGCCGGAGAGGGCCAGGACGCTGGCAACGGCCAGGTCAATGCCGCCGGTGAGAATCACATAGGTCATGCCCAAGGCCAGCAGGGCGTTGGGGGCGTTGGATTTCAGAATGTTGACCAGATTGTTCGCCACCAGGAATGTCTCGCTCAGAATGGACGACAAGATCACAATCAGGATCAAACCGAAAGCGGCGGTGTAATTTTTCCAGTTGAACTTCGCCCGTTTGGCGAGGGTTTTTTCGTTACTCATGTTCGGTTCCTCCCAAATTTTATTCCGTCAGGCGTCATCCATTGCGCTCAGCGCGTACTGAGCCAGAATCACCTCGTCCGCCTCTTCGCCGGAGAGCTCGGCCACGATGCGCCCCTCGCACATCACGAGAATGCGGTCGCTGAGCCCCAGAATTTCCGGAAGCTCGCCGGAGATGACAATCACGCCCTTGCCCTCCTCCGTAAAGTCCCGGAGCATTTTGTAAATCTCGGCCTTCGCGCCCACGTCGATGCCCCGGGTGGGCTCGTCCATAATCAAAATATCCGGGTCGTTCAGCATCCACTTTCCCAGGACCACCTTCTGCTGGTTGCCGCCGGAAAGCTGCCGGACCAGATAGCTGGCGTCCGGAACCTTGATCCGGAAATTCTTCACCGTCTCCGTCACCGCGGCGGCCTCCGCCTTGTGGTCCAGCCTCCCAAAGCGGGAGCGCTTGCCCAGGGAGGCCAGGGCGATGTTATTTTGTACGCTGTGCTCCAGCACCAGGCCGGTCTTCTTCCGGTCCTCCGTCACAAAGGCCATTTTTTCCGCCGTTGCGGAGCAGGCGTCCCGGAGCGTTTTCCGCTGCCCGCGGATGGAAAGCTCCCCGGCGCTCTTCACCGCCCTGCCCTCAAAGATCGAGGCCATCAGCTCCGTCCGCCCCGCGCCTACGATGCCGTAGACCCCCAGAATCTCGCCGCTGTACAGCTGGAAGGACGCGTCCTCCACCACCTTCTTCTCCGGAGCGGCCCGGTCATAGACCGTCCAGTTCCTCACTGCCAGAAGCTCCTCCCCCCGGGGCCGGCTGCTCTTGGGCGGAAACATCTCGGAGAGCTCCCGCCCCACCATGCCCGTGACGATATCGTGCTGGGTGACCTCTGTAATCGGCTTCTCCCAGACGAAGCGCCCGTCCTTCAAAACCGCCACATGCTCGCAGCTGCGGAAAATCTCATCCAGCTTATGTGTCACGAAGATCATGGTGACATTCCGCTGCTTGAGCCGGTTGATCACATCGAACAGCAACCGGATTTCCGCCTCGGACAAGGAGCTCGTCGCCTCGTCGAAGATCAGGACCTTGGGGTCCTTCGAGAGGGCCTTGGCAATCTCCACCATCTGGCGCTTGCTGACGGTAAGGTCCTTGATGAGCGCCGCGGTGTCAATGTCCTGAAGCTCCAGCGAGTCCAGCAGCTCCCGGGCCTTCCGGTGCATCTCCCTCCAGTTCACGATTCCCCGGCGGCTGGGCATCTGGCTTAAAAACACATTCTCCGCGACACACAGGTCGTTAATCAGGTTCAGCTCCTGGTGGATGATGACCACGCCCTGCCGCTCCGCGTCCAGGGTGCTTCCGAATTCCAGCTCCCGGCCGTCCAGAAACACCTGCCCGGAGAAGCGGCCCTTGGGGTACACGCCGGCAATGATCTTGCCCAGAGTGGACTTGCCCGCGCCGTTCTCTCCGCAAAGCGCGGTCATCTTTCCGTCCGGGAAGCGGATGGAGACATCGTCCAGCGCGCGGACGCCGGGGAACTCGATGCCGATATGCTTCACTTCAAGGAATGCCATGATCCTTTGTCTCTCCTTTCAAGAAGAGCAGCCGCCAGACCCTTCGCGCGCGGAAGGGCCTGACCGGCTGCCTCTTTTTCATCCAGCGTAACCCTGTCGGAGCCTCTCCCCCTTCCGGGAAGCTCTTACTTGAGGAGCTCGGGGTATTTCGCCTCCACCTGCTCCTGAATATTCTCCACCGTCACCATGACCATGGGGGAATACTTCAGCTTGACCTCGCCGTCGTCCGTTTTCAGAAGCTCGTCGTAATCCACTTCCTCGCCCCGGCAGATCTGGACGGCCATGTCCAGCGTGAGATAGCCCTGCTCAATGGCGCCCTTGTTGACCACCATGAAGTTCTCCACGCCGGAGAGGATGAGCTCGGCGGAGTCCTGGTCCCAGTCGGCGCCGAAGAAGTAGATGTCGTTCTCGCGGCCCACGTCCTGGGCGGCCTTGTAGCAGCCGTGGGCCATGGTGTCGTTGTTGCAAAAGACGGCCTTCAGGTCGGGATGCTGCACCAGAAGCGCCTCCATGGTCTGCATGGCGAGCTGGCGGTCCCAGTTGTTGTGCATCTGGGTGAGGACGTTTTCCATGTTGGGGTACTTGGCGATGGTCTCCTCCGCCCCCTTGGTGATGGTCTCCGCCGTCTCGTCGCCCAGGCTTCCGCCGATGACGGCCACCTTCGCGGGCTCATCGGATCCGCAGAGCTCCACAAATTTCTCCACCTGCATCTCACCCACCACATAGCTGTTGGAGTCCGTGCGGTAGGGGACGTTGATTCCGCGAATGGCGGCGTTCAGATTGATGCAGGGAATGCCGGCGGCGTTGATGGCCTCAATGATGTTGACGCAGGCGTCCGACCGGGCAGGCTCGATGACGATCAGGTCCACGCCCTGCTCGATGAAGGACTCCACCTGCTGCATCTGGACGGAGGCGTCGTTCTCACAGGCCACCCAGTCCACCGTGACGTCCCCGTACTCGGCGGCCCGCTCCTTCATGGCGTCCGCCACGAAGAGGTACACCGCCTCTTTCAGCGTCATGCTGGTGACGCCGATGCGGATCCCGCCGGAGCCTCCGGAATTTCCGGAATCGGAGGGAGTGGACTTTGTTCCTCCGGAGCAGCCCGCGAGCATCAACGCGCAGAGGCACAGCGCAAGGATCGATTTCAAATATCGCTTTTTCATTTCTCTTCCTCCTAATTTTGTCCATGTAAGCGTCCAGGTCTCTCGCTATTATTCCGCCCGCCGGGTTCGCGTGGGCGTATAGCCATGAAATTGAAGCGCCGCTCAAGTTTGTGAAAATTTAGATTTTACTTATTTTAAGTATTATATTATCTAAAAGAAATAATAAACGAAAAAGAGTTTCCTGTCAATTCGTAATTGTCGAATTTCAATGTTTTTGGAGGTTGTATCAAATTCAACTTGTGTAAATCGTACAAATTATACAGATTTGAGGGAAGCTTCTCCCGCAAAATGATTTTATCAAAAAATACAGCCCTCAGCAACTGGGAAAACCTTCCTGCCGAAAATAGTAAGAGGAGGTTCCGCTCATATTTTCAGACTTTCTCTCTCCATATATAGGGAAGGGGAATTTAACTTGACAGCATTTATTATAAATGTTAAAATAAATTAAAAAATATATTGAGGCCATACCAATCACCGCCAGCGGTTTATTCCCGGCCCCGCATGCCGTAAAATCTTCACATACTAGGAGGAGTACCGTCATGAACACGCCCCGCTCTCTGCCCACTCACGCCCAGTGGCACGCCCACACAAGCCAGGTCCTTCTGCCCACCGGCATCCGCATGGCCTATCTGGAGGCCGGCGTTCCGGAGGGAAAGCCCCTTGTCCTGATTCACGGCTTCACCGACTCCAGCCGGATCTGGAGGCCGGTCATCGCGCGGCTGCAGCGGGACTTCCACATTTACGCCGTGGACCTGCGGGGCTTCGGCCAGAGCGGCAAGCCGGCGCGGTACGTCTATTCCATGCCCCAGCACGCGGAGGATATCCTGGCCTTTATGGACGCGGTGGGACTTCGCTCCGCCGGAATCCTGGCCCACTCCATGGGCAGCATGATCGCCCAGACGGTGGCCTTTTCCGCGCCGGAGCGCGTGGACGGCCTGGCCCTGGCCTCCACCATGACCCACATGCACGAAACGCCGGAGGACCTGCTGAAAATCGAGGCGTACACGAAGATGGACCTGGCCTCCATGTCCGAAAAAGAGCTTCAGGAGACCTTCCTCCCCTTCCCGGAGAACTGCGCCGACCCGGATTTTCCGGCGGGGTACTTCTCCACCCTGCGCATGCTGAGCGGGGCGTCCCTGGCCGCCGCCTGGCGGGGCATGTCCCTGACGGACAACCGGAACTTCCTCCAGTTCATCAAGGCCCCGGTGCTGGTATTCCGGGGCTCTAAGGACGACATTTTCAAAGAGGACTATCAGGAGGAGGTCCGGCGATACCTGCCCAACGCCCAGTACGTCACCCTGGAAGGCGTGGCCCACGAGATTCCCAACGAGGTTCCGGAGATTCTCGCGGAGCGGGCGGGGCGGTTTTTCGCGGAACTATAAGATAGGAGGAATCGCCTTGCGGGTTTTTATCGCGGACGACGAGCCGCTGGTTCTGCTGGGTTTTCAGAAGATGGTAAGCGCCTGCGGCCACGAGGTCGCCGGCACCGCCGCCACGGGGCCCGAGGCCCTGGAGGAAATTCTGCGGCTGGCCCCCGACGTGATGATGATGGACATCAATCTGCCCGGCATGGACGGGATCAGCGTGATCGAGCGCATTCAGGAGACGCTGCACATTCCGGCCATTGTCATCACAGGCTACCAGGACCCTGCGGTCACCGCGCGGGTCTCCGCGGCAGGGGTCTTCGGGTATCTGCAAAAACCGGTCGGGAAATACGAGATCGAGTCCGCGCTGTCCATCGCGGTGGCCCGGTACAAGGAGCAGCGGGACGCTGAATTGGAGCGGGACAAGGCGCTGACCAGACTGTCCGAGCGAAAGCTCATCGAACGGGCAAAGGGACTGCTGATGGACCAGTTCGGCATCGGCGACGAGCAGGCCATGCGCTTTTTGCAGCGCAAAAGCCGGAACGAAAACCGCAGGCTCGCGCTGGTGGCCCAGGAGATTCTGTCGAAAAGCGGCTTGCTGAAATGAGAGGAGGGCCTGCTATGACGCCGGAGCGGCTTTTGCACATGGAAAATCTATGCGCCCATATGCGGGGCGAACGGCGCCTGGACGGCATCTCCTTCACCCTGCGGGCAAATGAAACCCATGCGCTGCTGAGCACCTCCGCCTTCTATCAGCGGGGATTCTGCGAGCTGCTGTGCGGGGATGTTCTGTCCTGCACCGGCGTCTATGAGGTATTGGGCCATCCCTTCCTGCCCGGGCGCCCGCTGGAGCGCGGCATCCAGGTAATCGGTCTGGAATCCCTGCTGTTCCCCAATCTCTCCGTGGCGGAAAATATCATGATCGGCAGCCTGCAAACCCATTGGTCCGTAAAGGCCCACGCTCTGGAGCAGTCTCTGGCGCTGATGGGGCAAACCGGCGTCTCCATTGACCTCACCAAGCCCATCGCCGCGCTGACGCAGGACGAGCAGAAGACGGTGGAGCTGCTTCGCGTCTGTGCCATCCGGCCGTCCATCGTCATATTCTTCGACGTCACAAACTACTTCAGCGACGTGAACCAGGGCATGATTCCCCACATTGTCTACTGGCTCAAGCGCCAGGGCTGCGGTATTGTCTACCTCACGTCCAGCCTGGACGAGGCCCTTGAGGTAGGGGACCGGATTTCCGTTCTGGACAGCGGCACGGTGCGGGGCCCCTTCCGGGTGGAGGACGTGCGGGAAAACCCCGACGAGATTGCCGGACTCCTCTCCAGCTGGCGGCCTCTGGTGGGGTCTTCCGCGGAAAAGGACGCGGATTCCGTCCGCGCCGCCATCTCCAGCATCGACGACCTCAAGCGGGCGGAGGGAGAGCTGAAGCGTATGCTTCGCAACACCGCCGGCGACCTCTGCAAGGCCGTCGGCGCGGACGGGACCATCATCTATTTGGTTGACGAGGCCCGCCTGAACGTCATTGACGTGATCTTTGGAGAGGACATTATCCCCTCCGAGCCCTTCCCCACCTTGAACTCCATGGACGTTCTGCGCCTTCTCCAGCTCAGCGACGAGCAGGTCTTTCACCCCGGCGGGGACGCCCCCGGCGGCATGTTTCCCACCGGGCGGACCGTCGAGACGGTGGTCTGTTATCCCGTGCGGCTGGACGGCAAAAAGAGCCTGCTGCTTCAGCTCTTCTTTGAGCGGCGGCAGGATGTGGACAAACCGATGTCCCTGTACCTGACCATGTTTGCCCGGGAGCTGGCCATGAACATCGAAACCTCCCGGCTGCTGGGCAACTCCGTGCTGCTCCAGGAGACTCACCACCGCATCAAAAACAACCTGCAAATGGTACACAATCTGCTGTACCTCCAAAAGGCCGAGCTGGAGGCCGGCCGGCAGGTCGACCCCGCCGAGGTGCTGGACACGGCGATGCACCGCATTAAGTGCATCGCCTCCGTCCACGCGCTGCTGTGCCGGGACTGGTATGGGCGCAACATCGTCAATTTGAAGGACCTGGTGCTGGAGATTGTCAGCATGTACCAGGGAATGCGCATCCAGATGGAGACCCGGCTGGAGAGCGTCAGCATCCCTTACAACGACGCCATCTCCGTCGCCCTCGTGACCAACGAGCTCATCAGCAACTGCATTCAGCACGCCTTTCCATCCCCTTCCTCTTCCGCGCCCGAACCCAAAATTGTCATCGAGCTGCGAAACGACTTTCTGGAAGTGGTGTTGTCCGTCATGGACAACGGCGCCGGCATCGGCCCCCAAATTGACCCCAAGACCGCCCAGAGCGTGGGCATGTCCATCATTCGAAGCATCGTCTCAGAGCTGCGGGGCTCCGTGCGGTACTCCCCGGCCGTCCCCCGGGGGACGGAGGCGCAGGTCCGTTTTCAGCGCCAGCTCTATCCGCCGATTGCGGATATTTAGAGGGGACGTTTCGTGGAATTCTACTAAAAATTTTAATTATTTTATATATTATTATAACCATTGACAATTATGCCCCGGGGTGGTAAACTGGGACCTGTAAACTACATAACAACACGCTGAGCCGCGCGGTCATGATCGCCGCGCCGGACAGGCGGAGAGAAAGCTATGGGTGCTTCATCTGATGAGATGGGATGCTTGTGGCTTTTTGCGTTTTTGGGAGAGGGGAACGTTTATGGCGGCTGTGATGACGGTGCTGGGCCCGGTGGACGCCGCGGAACTGGGCGCCACGCTGCCTCACGAGCATATTTTCTGCGATTTTACCTGCTTTCTTCTCAAGCCCCAGGACCGTGAGGAGCAAGCCTTTCTGGAGGAAAAAGTAACCCTGGACAATCTCTACCGCGTCCGCAGCAATCCCTACTCCAACCGGGACGAGTGCGTGCTGGACAGCATGGAAACCGCGCTGTGGGAAATCGGCCTGTTCAAAAAGTACGGCGGCAAAACCATCGCCGAGCTGTCCCTCCCCGGCTGCGGGCGGGACCCGGTCCGGCTGGCGGAGGTCTCCCGCCGGGCGGATATCCACATCGTCTGCGGAACGGGGCACTACATCGACCCCACCCTGCCCGCCTTCGTCCGCACCGCCACCAGCGACCAGCTGGCGGACCTCTACGTCCGCGAGTTCCAAAACGGGATCGAGGACACCGGCATCCGGCCCGGCATTATCGGCGAAATCGGCACCAGCGCCCTGCTCACCGGGGACGAGAAAAAGGTTCTCCGGGCCGCCGCCCGGGCCCACCACGACACGGGCCTTGCCATCACAATCCACCTGGACCCCGCCGCCCGCCGGGGGCACGAGGTGCTGGACATCCTCTGCAAGGAGGAGGGCGTGCCGCCGGAACGGGTCGTGCTGGGGCACCTGGGCTTCGTGCTGGCCCACAAGGACCTGGAACCCCAGGATGCGCTGGACCATCTTTACAGTCTGGCCAACCGGGGCTGTTACATCCAATTCGACCTGTGCGGCAACACTACGGTATACAAAAAGGAAGTGGGCTCCTGGGTGCTGCCCACGGACCTGCAAAGAACCAAGGCCATCTACAAGCTCTGCGAGCGGGGCTTCAGCGACCGCATTCTGCTCTCCCATGACCAGGGACTCAGGCACTTCCTGGCCTCTTACGGCGGCTGGGGCTACAGCCACGTGCTCAACGATTTTCAGCGCTATCTGGCGGAGGCGGGCGTCGAACCCCACACCGCCCGGAAGTTCAACTATGACAACCCGGCCCGGCTGCTGGCGTTCAGCCGCTGAGGCCCGCAGAAAAGGAGGAACGTATGAAGAGGAGAATTCTGAACGAGAGACTGGCGGGGATCGTCGCGTCCATCCGCCACGGCGAGATGCTGTTCATCGCCGATTCCGGCAGCGGCACCTGCTCCAAGGCCCTGTATCCCCTGGACCCCAGCGTGGAATACCTGGACGTGGAGGTGGTGACGGGCTCCCCCAGTTTTGAGGACATCGTCCGCACGCTGGTGGAGGCCGGCGACTTCGAGGGAGCTATCGTCACCGAGGACATGCCCGACCAAAACCCCAAGGACTACGGCACGCTGGTGGAGCTCTTCGGCGAGCACAAGGTCCGCCAGATCAACTACGCGCCGGAGTACTACCAGCTCCGGGACCGCTGCAAGGCCGTCATCCAGACCGGCGACACCGGCATTCACGCCCAGGCCGTCCTGATCGCCGGCTATCCCAGCGCGGACATCGACATCAAGGTTCTTCTGGGGGAGACAAAATTTACCACCGTCCCGAAGAAGGACCGCGTATGACCCGCCGGACCCACTCCAACCCAGAGAGTTTGAGGTGAACGCTTGCTTATGAACACACATACAACGGAAGTCGTTGACACCGGCGGCGCGCCGCTGATGTCCCTCCGGCACATCTCCAAATACTTCGGCGGCGTACAGGCGCTGACCGACGTGGACATGGACATCCACCGGGGCGAGGTCATCGTGCTGGTGGGCGACAACGGCGCAGGCAAATCGACCTTCCTAAAGGTCATTTCCGGCGTCAACATCCCCGAGGAGGGCGAGATCGAGTTCAACGGCAAACCCATCACCATCCGGAACACGCTGGACTCCGTGGAACTGGGCATCCAGACGGTCTATCAGGACCTGGCCCTCTGCGACAATCTGGACATTGTTCAGAACCTTTTCCTGGGACGGGAGCTGACGGTGCACGGCCGTCTGAACGAGGCCGAGATGGAGCGCATCGCTCAGGAGTGCCTGGATGAGCTGGGCATTGAGATCCAAAGCGTGCGCGCCAAGGCCAACGCTCTCTCCGGCGGCCAGCGGCAGGCGGTGGCCATCGCCCGGGCCATGCTGGGCTCTCCCGACGTGGTGCTGCTGGACGAACCCCTCGCCAACCTGGGCCTGATGCAGCGCCAGCAGGTCACCCGCCTCATCCTGGGACTGAAGAGCAAAAACGTGGGCGTGGTGGTGGTCTCTCATGACTTGGCCGAGGTCTTCCCGGTCTGCGACCGGGTGGTGGTCTTCCGCCTGGGGGAGAAGGTGGCCGAGATTGAACGGGCCGACATCACCACAGAGCGGGTCGTGGCCGAAATCACCGGGTCGGACACGTTCCTGGAGGAAGAATGAGGAGGCGGACATGAGAAGAGAACAACCGATTCTGACCATCCGGGAGCTGACCAAGGACTACGGCGGCGTGCGCGCCCTGAGCGGCATCCATCTGGACATCTATGAGGGGGAGCTGCTGTTCATCGTGGGAGACAATGGCGCGGGGAAATCCACCCTGATCAACATCCTCTCCGGCGCGGTCGCCCCCAACCCCGGCTACGAAATCCGCTTTGAGGGCAGGGCCGTCTCCATCGACTCTCCCCGCAGGGCCCAGGGGCTGGGCATCTTTACCGTCTATCAGGACCTCTCCTTGTGCAACGAGCTCAACGCCTTTCAGAACATCTTCCTGGGCAACGAGCTGACCAAGGCCGCCCGGCTGGACCACGAGGGCATGGAGCGCCGGACCCGGGACCTGTTTGAGGAGATCGGCTCCAACGTCCCCAATCCCGGCGCGCCGGTGGGTACCCGCTCCGGCGGACAGCGGCAGGCCGTCGCCATTGCGAAGGCGCTGCTGCTGCCCTCCAAGGTGGTGCTGATGGACGAGCCCACCGCCGCCCTGGGCGTGATTCAGCGCCGCCAGGTTTCCCGGCTCACCCGCTCCCTGCGGGACTCCGGGCACGCGGTGGTGGTGGTCTCCCAGGACCTGGGCGAAGTGGTCAAGTCCGCCGACCGGGCGGTGGTACTCCGCATCGGCGAGGTGGAGAGCATCCTGGAAGGCGGCTCCTTCACCCGGGACGACCTGGTGGCCCACATCACCGGCATCCATTGAACCGGCATCAACAACCGAAACGTGACACATGATAAAGGAGGCCATTATGAAGAATTTCCGCAAACTGTCCGCGCTGCTGCTGGCCCTGTGCATGGCCGCCGCCCTTCTGGCAGGCTGCTCCGACGGCAAATCCGGCTCTGATTCCAATTCCGGCTCCGGTTCCTCCAGCGCGCCGCCCGCCGCCAGCACCCAGGGCGCTTCCGGCGATGTGATTTATGACGGGGACGGCACGGTCTACATGGCGATTACGGACAGCCGCATCGCCCGCTGCCTCTCCTTCGACGTGCCCTTTGTTGAAAAGTGGCTGAATATTTATGCGCCCAACGTGGAGCTGAAGGTCATCGACCCCTTGGGCGACAACCAGAAGCAGCTCCAGCAGATCGAGGGCGCCGTGGCCTCCGGCTGCGATTTCCTGGTCTACATGCCCTGCGACGAGTACAGCGCGGCGGGCGCCCTCAATTTCCTGAACTCCGAGGAGATTCCCTTCTGCTCCCTGGCCCACACGCCCTTCGGCGGAAACGTGCCCATGTTTGTCACCATGCCCTTCCCCTCCATCGCGCAGCAGTATGTGGACTATATGGAAAATGAAATCCTTCCCAACGCCGGCGGTCCTTTGAAGATTGCGGGGATCTGGGGCGCCCAGGGCTTCCTGTTCTATGACCAGCTTCTTGGCGTCTATTCCGAGGCCTTTGAGAGATGGGAGCGCGAGGGCAAAGTCGAGGTCGTCTTTGAAGCCGACACCAACGACTGGTCCGCCAATCCTGCGGTTCCCGTGGCGGAGCAGATGCTGACCCAGACCGGCAACGACGTGGATGTGATCTTCACCATGAACGACGACATCATGACCGGCATTGTCTCCGTCCTCAAAGAGCAGGACATTGTGGAGGACGTTCTGCTTCTGGGCGGCTGCGACTCCACGGTGGAGGGCCTGGCCCGCACCCAGGAGGGCTGGCAGGTCGCCGACGTGCTGCCCAACTACGAGGAGCAGTCCAAGGCCGTTGCCAAAATCGCCGCCACCTATCTGGCCACCGGCGAATATCCGCTGGACATGGCCAATGGCGCCACGGACAACGAATTTGTGGAGGGCGGCATTCCCTCCGTCATGGTGGACGCGCTGATGATCACCAAGGACAACATTGCCGAGGAAATCGTGGGCAAGGGCGTCACCACGCAGGAGGCGATTGACGACGTCGCCAAAACGCTGCGATAAGCCCGCGTGCCAAGGTCCACAGAAAAACGGCGTGCCTACCGGCAGTCATACGGTAACACACAGCCGCTCAGGAGGTCAATTTATGGCGAATAACAAGGACAGCGTTGTCTTGAGCCGCGCTACCGAAATCAAACCCAACAAAAAACTCCGCGTGATCGAGCTGCTGAACGGTCCGCTGCGCATGCTGCCGGTCACCTTCGCGCTGATCATCATCTGGATCATTTTCACCCTCATCAACCCCGCGTTTCTCTCCCCCCGCAATCTCACCACGCTCTCGGTGCAGATTGTCAACATGGGCGTCATGTCCATCGGTCTTTTCCTGGTGCTGCTCCACGGAGAGCTGGACCTCTCCTGCGCGGCGGCCAGCGCGGTCAGCGCCTCCATCGGCGCCATGCTGTGCATCATCTGGGAACTGCCCTTCCTGGTGGGCTTCGCGGCCTGCATCCTCACCGGCGCGGCGGTGGGGGCGGTGCAGGGCTGGGTCGTCACCCAGTTCGGCGCTCCGGCGTTCATCATCACCCTGGGCTCCCAGATGGGGCTGGAGGGACTGCTGCTGATCATTCTGCGGGAGCACAACCAGATTTCCCTCATCAACAGCCCTCTGGCGGTCTTCACCACCACCTACCTGCCCACGTGGCTATCCTATCTGCTGCTGGCAGCGGGCGTGGCGGCGCTGTTCATCCTCTCTTACCAGTCTTACAAGCAGGCGGTGAAGAACCATCTGCCCGTCAAACTTCTGAACAAGGTCGTTATCCCCGTGGCGGCGGTTCTGGTGGGCGGCGTCATCGTTCTGGAGATCATGCGGCGCTATAAGGGGCTGAACCTCTCTGTGCTGCTGCTGATCGCGCTGCTGGCGGCCTTTTCCTATATGCTGACGCAGACGCGCTTTGGCGTTCACCTCTACGCCCTGGGAAGCAACCCCGAGGCCGTCCGCCGGGCGGGCATCAGCGTGAAAAACACCAAGTGGGCCGCCTTCATTATCTCCGGCGCGGTGTTCGCCTTCGCGGGACTGATCGCCGCCTCCCGGGTGCAGTCGGTGTCCATCGCCTCTATCGATGACAGCATCATGATGAACTCCATCGCGGCCTGCGTGCTGGGCGGCGCCAGCCTCACCGGCGGCAAGGGCAACATCTGGGGCGTGCTTCTGGGCTCTCTGGTAATGGGCAGTCTGACCAACGGCATGTACCTGATCGGCGCGGAAACCTCCACCCGCCTGGCCATCCAGGGATTGATTCTTGTGGCGGCGGTGGTGCTGGACGTGTTCATCGTCAACGCCTCCAACACCCGGCGCTGATTCTCCGGCCATTGCTTACCCTCTTTCATTTTCATTCTCCTTTGGCAAAGCCTGCGGCCCTGATCCATAGGATCAGGGCCGCAGGCTGTTTTTTATACGCTCACCGCCGTCTCACAGCTTCAGAATCTCCCGTGCCCTTGCCGCCACCGCCTCGCCCAGGGCGCTGTGGCCCCCGGCGGTCAGGTGTACGCAGTCCGCGCCGGGACCGGCATGGTTCGAGGCGTCCAGAAAGGCCGCGCCCCGCTCCTCCGCCACGCAGGCATAGAGCGGCGCGAGCCGCCGGGACTTCTCCGCCGAGTTCCCGTCGAACTCCTCCGCCACCCAGGACCGGCCCCAGTCCTCTTTCAGCGCGGCGGGGGCAACCACCAGCAGCGCCGGGCTCTCCATCCCCCGGGGACCGAACTCCGGCCGCCCCGCCTCCAGCAGAAGCTGCCGGATATTCAGAGCGGAATCCCAGGCGGGGTGATGGCGAAACCGCGCCTTGCAGTCGTTGGAGCCCAGCATGAGGACGGCCAAATCCAGCGGGGCGCTCATCTCCAGAACCTGCCGGAAGCCGCTCCGGCCATTCCGGCCCAGCTCCACATCGTCCGTGAAGCCGGTGGTCCGCCCGCAAAGGCCGTTTTCGTACACATGGACCGCCCCGCCCAAAAGCCGCTGTACCACGCCGGGCCACCGCGTCTCAAAGCCAGAGCGGGGCAGCTGGTCCGGAGACGCGCCCCAGGTGTTGGAGTCGCCATAACACAGTATGTATTTCATCATCTTCTCCCTCCAAGAGGTCCCCCTCCGCCGGAAGGGCCCGTCACAGCGACAGGCCCAGCCGGTAGGCGCGGTCCAGGGCGCCAGTCTTCAAAATCGCGCCCTTTTCAAAGACGCTGTGGACGGCCACCTCGCCGACCTGCCTCCAGGCAAAATACCCCTCCAGGCCCTTGTGAACCGCCCGAGCCTCCCGGAAAATCCCGTCCCCCTCGCACTCGCCGCAGAGCAGGGCGACGTACTCCTTCCCCGTCAGCGGCCTTGCGCAGTCCGCCGCGCAGTAGGAAAAGAGACGGTCCACCGCTCCTTTCATCTGCGCGGGCATCGTGGACCAGTACAGGGGATAGGCGAACACCAGCACATCCGCCGCCTCCATCTTCTCTGAAAGCTCCTGCCAATCATCCTCGATCACGCAGGCCCGGCCCTTGCTCCAGCACTGTTCACAGGCGGTACATCCGGCGATGCGGCGAAACGCGGTCTCAAATTTTTCAACGCGGTGCCCCGCCTCCCGGGCGCCCTTCCCCAGCGCCTCCGCCAGCTGATCGCTGTTCCCCCCTCTGCGGGGACTTCCGGTAATCACCAAAACCGTTTTGCTCATGTTTCCACCTCTTCTTGTTTCCTGTCCGCGCCGGCGGATTCGCCGCGCCGCCCCTTCGCCTGCGCGGCCATCGCCTCCTGAATCTTCTGATAGCACTGGACAATCTCCCCGTAGTTCTCCCGGAGATGGGGCCGGACACAGCCGCTGCAATCCTTGCAGCCGTTCTCCAGATAGGTGAACTTCCCCCCGCAGTCCGGGCCCAGCATGTACAGCGGGCAATAGCAGAACAGGCAGTTGAACTCCGTGCCCTCCGGCACCGGGTGGCAGGGATAATACTCGCAGGCTTGATTGCTGAAAAAGGCGTAGCCCTTTCCATACCAGTAAGGCCGGTCCCGATCCGGCTGTTTCTCACACATCGCGCTCCTCCTTTCCAAAACGCCCTGGCGGCCGTTTTCCCTTGATCTTCAAACGCGGCGGATTTCCTTCCGCAGGTACTCCGCCGTGGCGGAGCCGTCACAGCCGAGGAAGTCGGAAACCGTTCCCTCGAACAGCAGGCGTCCGCCGTTCTTTCCCCCCTCCGGCCCCAGGTCGATCACCCAGTCCGCGTGGGCGATGACCTGGAGGTCATGCTCAATCACCACCAGCGTGTTCCCCCGCTCCACCAGCCTGTCAAACAGCTCCAGCAGCCGCTCCGTGTCCGAGGAATGCAGTCCGGCGGTGGGCTCGTCAATCAGGTAAAGCTGGTTCGTCTCCCGAAGGTGGGCCGTCAGCTTGAGCCTCTGGCACTCGCCGCCGGAGAGGGTGCCGGTGGGCTGGCCCAGGGTGAGGTAGTCCAGCCCCACGTCGCGGAGGGTTTGGAGCTTGCCCCGGATTTTCGGCTGGGAGAAGAAGGCCAGCGCCTCCCGGGCGGTCATCTCCAAGACCTCCAGAATGTTCCGCCCTTCCAGCCTGCACGCCAGCGCCTCGCTGCAAAACCGCGTGCCGCCGCAGGCCTCGCAGGGGACCTCCACCGGGTCCATGAAGGCCATCTCCGTCTTGACGGTCCCCTTGCCCCCGCAGACCGGGCACGCGCCCTGGGAGTTGAAGCTCAGCAGGGCGGCGGGCACGTGATTGGCCTGGGCAAAGAGCTTGCGGATACCGTCCAGGATTCCGATATAGCTGGCGGGCGTGGAGCGGAAGGTAATCCCAATGGGGGCCTGGCTGATGTGGACCGCCTGGGGGTACCGCCTGGGCAGTTCGCCGCAGATCAGGGTGGACTTCCCGGCCCCCGCCATGCCGCTGACCACCGTAAGGGCATGGAGGGGCACATGAACAGAGACGTCCTTCAAATTGTGCAGGGCCGCGTGCTCCACGGAGAGGAATTCCCGGCAGGGTCTCCCCGCTTTGACGGACAGCGGCTTCCGCAGACTGGCGGAGGTCCGGGTGTCCCGGGCCAGCAGACCCTCGTAGGGTCCCTGGTACACCACCTCCCCGCCCTGGCGGCCGGAGAGAGGGCCCATGTCAATGACCTCGTCGGCAATGCGGATGATGGCGGGGTTGTGCTCCACCACCAGCACCGTGTTTCCCCGGTCCCGGAGGTGCAGCAGGAGGCGGCCCAGCCGGTCCGCGTCCTTGAGGTGCAGTCCGGCGGTGGGCTCGTCAAAGAGATAGGTCAGCCCCGTCAAACTGCTGCCCAGATGCCGCACCATCCGCAGGCGCTGGCTCTCCCCGCCGGACAGGGTGGCGCTGGGCCGGTTGAGGCTGAGATAGCCCAAGCCGATCTCCACGACGCCCCGGAGAATCCGCTGGATTTTTTCCACGGCGGCCCGCCCCACCGGATCCTCCACCTGGTCCAAAAACGGGAGCAGCTCGCAGATTTCCATGTCCCCCAGCTGGGCGATATTGCGCCCCAGAAGCCTGCCGGCAAGCGCCGCCTCGTTCAGCCGGGCTCCGCCGCACTTCGGGCAGACGCGGGAGGAGGTGAACTCCTCCAGAATCCGCCGGCCGCTCTTGCTTTGGGCGTTTCGGTCCCGCTTGAGGTACAGCCGCGTAATCCGGTCCAGCAGGCCCTCGTAAGTGAGGGTGTAGTCCCCCCACACCTTTCCGGTCTGGTTGTGAATCGGCACGATTTTGCCGCTGCCGTGGAGCAGGTCCTCCCACTCCCGTTCCGTAAAGCGGTTCAGGGGCATGTCCGCCGGGAAGAGGCCGGAGCGGGCGTAGAGCTGCCATTGATAGCTGCCCACCTGGTGGCCCGGAAAGCGAATCGCCCCCTCCTCCAGAGACTTGCTTTTGTCCAGAACCTTATCCAGGTCAAACTCCACCACGCTGCCCAGGCCGCTGCAAACCGGACACATGCCCTGTGGATCGTTGAAGGAATAGCAGGAGGAACTTCCGGCGCTGGGAGTAGCGCAGCGGGAATAGAGCAGGCGGAGCAGCGGCGCGGCGTCCGTCATCGTGGCAACGGTGGAACGCGCGTCCCCGGTGAAGGGCCTCTGGCCGACGGCAATGGCGGGCGAGAGGTGGTCCAGCCGCTCCGCCTGGGGCGGCTCATAGCGGGGCATACGGCTGCGGGTGTAGAGGGGGAACGTGTCGTACAGCTGCCGCATGGATTCCGCGGCGATCGTATCGAACACAAGGGAGGATTTCCCGGAGCCGGAGACGCCGGTCACCACCACCAGCTTGTTCTTGGGAATCTCCAAAGAGACGTTTTTCAGGTTGTTCGCCCTGGCGCCCACAATCTGAATGGCGCCGCCCTGCCGGGACATAGCCTCTCCTCCTTCCAAAATCATCCGCCCCTCTCACTGCCCCAGAATAAACCGGACCTGTTCGCCAAAGTCGTTGGTGGCGCAGACGCCGGTCTCCCGCACCAAATCCTCCACGTCCACAGGAAGGGGGTTCCCCGGCAGCAGCGCGTTGAGCTTGCCCCCCATCAGAATCTTATACCGCCTGTGCCGCTGCCGGGCAAGTTCCGTGATGGTCTGGGCGTAAGCCAGGCACTGCCCGCAGTGGACGCTGATACAGATGACGTCCGTCCCCTCCTCGTCTGCCAGGTCCAGGGCGGCGGGCGGCTCCACGGCGACGCCGCCGTTGATCACCCGGGCGCCGATCTCCGTGAAGACGTTGTCAATCAGCATCAGCCCATAGCTGTGCCCGTCGGCGGAGATGCAGACGATCTTCCGCCCCTCCAAAGAGAGTCCCTGGCCCTTCAGCTCCGCCACGCCCGCATCTTTCATCTCCATGGTCTGCCGCCCCAGCTGGCTGGGGCAGTAGGGCCGGTAGGAGCCGAATTCCCGCACGCTGGGGTGGAAGCTCTGTTCAAACCGGACGGGGTTGAAGTGCTTGAGGACCAGGATGATCTGAAGCGGGTCTTCGAGGTCGACGCCGGCGTCCGCAAAGGCGGCCATGGCGTTGCGGAAGAATGCCGTGCCCTTTTCAATCATCAGATCGCTGAGCTCCTCCACCGGCGTGAAGTCCATCATCGGCAGCCACTCCCGCGCCTTTGTCTCGGCCCGCATGCCGGCGGAGGCAATGTCGATCAGTTCCTCCAGGGAGGGGGTGCGCAGCCGTTCCGTGACGGCCACGGGGCTGATGATGATGGGAACCTGATACTTGAGGTTGAAGAGGACCTGCATCAGCATCTCCTGCACGCCGGTTCCGAAGTTGCAGTTGATGTCCTCCGCCAGCTGGTCCAGTGTGCCGCCGTTGAAGTAAACGACGGCGGGATGGTCCGGGGTGGAAAAGAGCTTATGCATTGCCAGGGCAAAGGCCATGCGGGGCTGCACCTCTGTCAGCAGTCCGCCGAAGCTGACGCTGAACAGCGCGCCGCAGAGCTTCGCCGTCACGTATTCCTCGATCATCGTATAGCCCACCCAGGAAACCACATCCAGGAAGTATCCGGGGATGCCGTCCTCCGGATAGGTGACGACGTCGATGTCCAGGTCCCGCTTGGCGGAGACCATGCCGATGGAGCGCACCATGTCGGAGAAGCGCTGGATTTCGTCGTGATAGCCCGTGTACTCCCAAATCAGCGTGGAAAAGGTTCCCAGACGGTCCGTGCCCGCCTCCAGGGCGTTCACCGTCGTCTGGAGGGCCGCCGGGCAGGCTAGGTGGAAGTCCTGCCACGCCACCTGAATCGGGGCCGCGGCGGTGTGGGCCTTCCAGTCCTCCGGGTTGTACATTTCATAGCTGGTCTGCTTGGGAAAGCCGCCCCAGTACTCATGGGGCAGCCCCACTATCTGAGAGGGAATGGACTGCACGCCGGAAATCTCCATGCCGTCCCCGGCGTGGCGCTGATTGAAGGCGTCGATCTCCTTGATGGCGGCGATCTCGTCCTCCAGCGTCGCAAGGCCCACCAGCAGCTGCCAGGTCTGCTTTCCCTCCGCCAGACGCTTTTTCCGGTACTCCAAATAGGTCCTGCATCCGTGCTTTTCCAGGAAGGGCGTCCGGGGCACCTGAATGGTCCTTCCCATCGCCCGGCCCTCCTCCACCAGCTTCCGGCCGTCCGGGAGGTTCGCGGGGAGCAGACTTTGAATATATTCCCGCAGGGATTCATCCATATCGCAGCGTCTCCTTTCCATAAGGTCTTGTGTTCCGGCGGATACTGCCGCCGTTTTTTATTTAACTTATTTTTAATATCACAAAAAATATCCGCAAAAACGGCCTTCCCTGGACTTACTCGGAAGCGCCCGCCTCAGAGCCCGCTCCCTCCCGGTAGGCCATGACGATCACCCGGCGCTCCACGAAGCGGGATTCCCCGCTGAGGCGGTCCGGGACCTCCAGGTCCTCCACCTGTTCCCGGATGCCGGAGCAGTCTGGCAGATGGGCGGCGGCCAGACGGCGGCCGGACTCTTTGGCATAGGCGGTGGCCTCCTCCAGGCTCTGGAAAGCGCGCCGTCCCTCCGGGGAGAAGACCAGGAAGCGGCTGGCTGCGGAGTCAAACCGAATCAGGATTTCCCGGCGGTCCACCGACTGGGCCACCGCCGCGCCCACGGCGTTGGCCACATCGGACCAGGGCGGGACGAAAACCTCCGTCCCCAGAGCATCCGGCAGCCCGCCGCTCCAGGCCCGGGCGGGAGCCCCAATCATGACCAGGGGCTTTTTCAGCTCCAGGCGGCCGCCCAGGACTGCGCCGCCTTTTCCCAGAAAAATATGGTCGATGAGGTAGTCCGCCGCCTGACCGGCATCCATGCCGGCGTCCCCGCCGTCATAGTAGAAGCCGCTCTTGACGCACGCCCGGCTTAGGGCGCCGCGGACGGTCCCTGCCGCCGTTTCCAGGCACTGCGCGAAGGAGATTCCCATTTGGTCCGCCAAAATCCGCACCGCCAGCTCCGCCCCGGGGCGGCTCCACTCCGCATAGCGTCCCTCCGCGTGGAGGAGGTCCGTCGGCGTCAGGCCGGCCCGCAGCACCAGGCGGTCTGAAACCAGCGTCTCCAGGATTGCCAGCAGATTCCGGGCCTCCGTTTGAGCCTGCAAGCGATAGAGCGTATGGGGACCGGACCGGAGCAGTTCCAATACGCCCCGCTCCGCCTCGCTCCGGTCCCCCCAGGAGCTGCCCGGCGTTATCAGAAACACCTCCTGCTCGTTCCGGCAGAACCGCCGGTGTTCCGGGTCCTCCAGAATCTCCCGCAGCTCCTCCGCCAGAGCCGGAAACCACGCCGCCGCCCGGCAGAAGGGAATCACCCGCCGGGGGCCCACCTGAAGACACCGCCGTCCATCCAGGAAGATACGGCTGTCTCCCCCCAGGCCGGTGGTATAAATCCGGATGGCCCGGATGCGGGTCAGCCAGCCGCCCACCTGGGCGCCCTCATCGCTGACAGGCAGCTCCCCCCGGTCCACGTGGGCGATGTCCACCGTGGTCCCGCCCATGTCCAGCACCAGACAGTCCTCCTGCCCGGACAGGAACTTTCCGCCGATCACGCTGGCGGCCGGGCCGGAGAGGATGGTCTCGATGGGCGTCTCCCGGGCCCGCTCCGCCGTCATCAGGGTGCCGTCGCCCTTCACCACCATCAGCGGAGCTTCTATGCGAAACTCGGCCAGGGTCCGCTGGACGGAATCCATCAGCCCGCAAATCAGGGGAATGAGCTTCGCGTTCAAATCCACGGTCACAGTCCGGTCATAGAAGCCCAGCGCCGTGGTCAGCTCATGGGCACAGGCCACGGGAACCCCCAGCTTCTGCCGGACCCGCTCTTTCACCTGCAATTCATGAATCGGATTGCGGACGCTGGCATACCCGGAGACCGCCACGGACTCGACGCAGCCGCGAAAATCCTCAATCGCCCGGTCCACCTCCTCCAGGTCCAGGCTCTCCGCTACAAGCCCCTGAATGTTGACCCTCCCCCGGACCACGCGGCAGCGCTCGGTGGGCAGATTGCCCTCCGGCCGGCCGCCGATCAGGATCAGCCCCTCCCGGCAGCCCCGCCTCTCCACGACGGCGTTGGTGGCCAGGGTCGTGGACAAACAGACGGAGGAAACCGTCTCCAGCGCCTCGGCGGGAAAGGCGGAAATGCAGGTTTTGACGCACTGATGGAGGTCGTGGTGCAGCGTCAGCGTCTTGGTCTTGTGCAGGAGCTCCCCGGTGTCCGTCCGCAAAATCACAGCGTCCGTGTACGTGCCGCCGGTGTCGATGCCAAGCGTGGTTCGGATGGGCATAGCAGTACCTCCATTCTCTCCATGGCCTCCGGTCCCCCGGAGCCCCGGTCACATCAGCATGGGAAACAGGGCGGTGTCCAGCGTCAGGCGGAGCAGACCCTCCGCGTACTCGTCAAAGGTGTTGTGGTCGATCTCCAGGGCGGGCAAATCCTTCTCGCTGATGAACTGGAGACAAATCCGGCGGATCGTGTCCAGCTCCTCCACCGCAAGGTGATTACCCATGAGCACCAGATGAGAGGGATTGATGGTGCAGGCGATCATCACCACCATCTGGGCCGCAAAGGTGAGGAACTCCTCCCGGTTGGACAGCAGGGCCAGCTGCCGCTCCAGCGAAATCCCAAATGCCGCCGCCGCCCGGAAAAGGTTGCCGGAGAGCATGGTGTCGCCCTTCAGCAAGTGCCCGTTGACAATGTGGCCGCTTCCGAGATAGCCGTTCTCCTTATCCGGGAAAAAGAGCGCCGAGAAGTTGTTCTCCGGAGCGGAGCCGCCGGCGATGTTCTTGTGGAGAAAATAGGCGATGATGTTCACATCGTTTTCGACTATGACCTGTATCCCGTACTTCCTGCCGATGGGGCCGGCGAAGTCCAGCTGCTGCAGCCCCAGGATGTCGCACTGGGCGATGTAGCCGTCCCTGGCCTGACCGGGAATGCCCAGGCCCACCGTCTTGATGCAGGGGTCCTTGGCCCGCAGAGAGGCGATCAGGTCGTCCAGGGTCTCCATGGTGATGTCCCTGGGGGTCATCGTCTCCCGGAAGACCACCTGGCCCAGGGCGTTGGCGATGACGTACTCCAGCACATAGCGCCCCTCCCGGATCGTTGTGCACAGGGCCAGCGCGTGGAGAAAATCGGGATTATAGGTGAATACGTCGGCCGGGCGGCCAATGCTGAAGCCGGTCTGGTCAATCTTCAAAACCTCCCCGCTTTCCAGCATTTCATTCAGCGCGGTGCTGCACGTGGCCATGCTGAGGGCGGTCTCTTTTGAAATGTCCGCTTTGGTGTAGCGGTCAAACCGCTGCGATGCGCGTCGGATGCGCTCCTTATTAATCTGTCGTACTTCCACGATGGTAATCGGCCCCATACCAATCTTTCTCCCCTCACTCGATTTAATGCGCGCAAAACGGATGCTCTAATTATATATGATTTTTTTTAAAATGCAAATAAAAAGTTTTACAGAAAAAAAGATTGATTTTAGCAATAAAATGAGTACAATAAAATAAAAAACATTTTACACCCGCCCATTCTGGGGCCCAAGGAGCGCTCTTATGACAAATATGACCAGAGGAAAGCCTGTTTTTGTAATTTTTAAGTTTGCCCTTCCTTTGATGCTGGGGGGAATTCTCCAGCAGATGTACATGATCATCGACTCCGTCATTGTGGGCCGGGGCGTCGGAATCCAGGCGCTGGCCTCTCTGGGCGCCGCGGATTGGATCAACTGGTTTCTGCTCTGGGGCATCCAGGGCTTCACCCAGGGACTTTCCATCCCCCTCTCCCTCCATTTCGGGGCGGAGGATTTCCCGGGTCTGCGGAAAACGGCGGCGGCGGTCGTGGAGCTGTGCCTGATTGCCGCCGTCGCGGTGACGGCGGTCAGCCTCCTCTGCATTACTCCCGCCCTGCGGCTGCTGCGGACGGAGAGCGCCATCCTCCCCGGCGCGCAGACCTATCTGCGGGTGCTGTTTTCCGGCTCGGCGGCGGTGCTGGCCTACAACATGGCCTCCTCCATGCTGCGGGCGCTGGGGGACGGCGGAACGCCCCTGGCGGCGATTTTAATCGCATCCGCCGTCAACATCGGCCTGGACCTGCTTTTCGTCCTGGTATTTCAATGGGGCATTTTCGGTGCGGCGCTGGCCACGGTGCTGGCTCAGGTGCTCGCGTTTTTGTTCTGCCTGCGGGCGCTGCGGAAAATGGACATCCTGAAGCCGGAGCGGGAGGACTGGCGCTGGGACAAAAGCGCCGCGGCGCGGCTGTGCCGGTGCAGCCTGCCCACCGCGCTGCAAAACGCCCTGATTGCCCTGGGCGGCATGACGGTGCAGTTCGTGCTCAACGGCTTCGGCATGCTCTTTGTGGCGGGCTTCACGGCGACCAACAAGCTGCTGGGACTGCTGGAAAGCACCGCCGTCGCCTTCGGGCAGGGCATGAACACCTACATGGGGCAAAACCGCGGCGCAGGCAATATCCGGCGGATTGACGAGGGCATGCGGAGCGTGCTGCTGCTGAGCCTGGGGTTTTCCCTGGTTTTGTCTGCGGCGGCGCTGCTGTGGGGGAGGCCGGTTCTGTCTCTATTCGTCTCTTCTGGGGAAGCGGACGCGGAACAGGTGATCGAAATCGCCTTCCGCTATCTGCGCACCATGGCTTACATGCTGCTGTCCCTGTATCTGCTTCACGCCTACCGCTCCTCCCTGCAGGGCCTGGGGAACACCATAATCCCCATGCTGTCCGGTCTGATAGAGATGGTGATGCGGGTGGGCGTCGCCCTGGTCCTGCCGGCCGCCATCGGGCAAAGCGGCATCTTTTATACCGAGGTGGCGGCCTGGGCCGGCGCGGACCTGCTGCTGATCCCCTACTATCTGGCCAGTCAGAGGCGGATGAAGAAGCGGATTCTGCTGGAGTACGCCCCCGAGACAGCCGGGACGCCGCGGGAATAAGGACACGGAAAACGGAGGCTTGGAGGCCTCCGTTTTCCGGTGTAGGGAAATTATTTTTCCGTATTTATTTAAATGTTAAAATAAGTGTTGACATAAGGAAAGACTCTGTGTTACTATACGGGTAAGGCAGCGATAAAGCAGCAGTGCGCTCCGCGAGTTCCATGGAATCCGCCGGAGCGAAACCTGGTTAAAGGAGTGGGTAACATGAGCCAAATGCAAGAGATTTTCCAGCAGGCGCAGACGTGCTTCATTGGCGGCGCCTCGGCGGGCCAGCGCTACAGCGCGGTTTTGAAGCAGCCGCTGTATCTGGACCATGCCGACGGAAGCCACATCTGGGATGTGGACGGCAAGGAGTACATCGACTATCACACCTGCGCCGGCGCGGGCCTGTTCGGCCACAACCATCCCCGCATCCGAAAGGCCATTGGCCGGGCCATGGAGCAGGGCTTCTTCATGAACTTCGACACGCCCCACCATGTGGAGCTGGCAAAGCTCCTTCAGCAGGTCTTCCCCAGCTGTGAGCGCATCCGCCTCGCCAACACGGGCTCCGAGGCCACCCAGGCCGCGATCCGCGTGGCGCGGAGCTTCACGGGCCGGGACAAGATCGTCAAGTTCGAGGGGCACTTCCACGGCATGCACGAGAACATCTGGTTCAACCACAACGGCGTCAGCGACGTGGACGCCTTCGGCGAGGTGACCACGGTTCCCGACTCCCAGGGCTTTCCCAAAAACGCCAAGGACAGCGTCGTCAACGTGGTCTTCAACGACATCGCCGCTCTGGAGCACGCGGCTGAAAAGTACAAGGGCGAACTCGCCTGCGTAATTCTGGAGCCCATCAGCTACAACTGCGGCTGCTACGAGGCCCGGCGGGAGTATCTGCGGAAGGTCCGGGAGCTCTGCACCCGGGAGGGCATCGTCCTGATCTTTGACGAGGTGGTCTGCGGCCTGCGGATGCGCCCCGGCAGCGCCCAGAAATACTTTGATGTGATCCCCGACATGACCACCATGGCCAAGGCCATTGGCGGCGGCCTGCCCATCGCGGCCTTTGGCGGACGGGCGGATATCATGAGCGTCCTCAACCCCATTGGCAAGACCATGGTCAGCGGCACCTATACCGGCTCGCTGATGCCGGTGGCCGTGGCCTGCGAGTGCATGAAGATGGCCCTGGAGCCCGGCTTCTACGATCAGATTGAACGGATTGGCGAGAAGCTCTATCGCGGTATCGACGGCCTGTTCCTCCAGCACAAAAAGAAGGGCCACTGCCGCGGTGTGGGCGCCCGCTTCGCGATTTACTTCGGCGTGGAGAACGCGGAAGACGACTTCGATTTCCGCCGGGTGGCCCAGGTCCAGGACCGGGACATGTACACGAAATTCGTTACCGCCTGCCTTCCTAAGGGACTCTGGTTCCACGACACCGCCGGCCCCGTCTCCCCCGCGCACTACGGCATCACCATCGCCCACACGGAACAGGACATCGACGAGACCCTGAACCGGATGGACGACATCTTCAAAACCTTCTGAGCTCCGGTGCGCCGCGTTCCGCCGGCGCCTTGCGTCTATTTTTCTAAGTATTATATGAAGTTCAATAAATATAGAGAGGCGGCGGGACCCGTCCCCGCCGGGACTGCCGCCGCCTTTTCCTATAGAAACGATAGAACATTTTTTAAGGAGGAACACAGCTATGAAAATGGTCGAAGTCATTGATGAATCCACCGGCAAGGTCGTCAACACAGTGCCCAAGTACACCGGCGAGGAAATCGCCGCCATGGTGGACACCGCCTTCGCCAGCCAGCCCGGCTGGGAGAAAGTGCCCCTGTTTGAGCGCGGCCAGATTCTCTACAAGTTCTGCGACCTGATCGACGCAAACCGGGAGGAAATCGCGACCTTCATGTCCTGCGAGATGGGCAAGCCCATTCTCCAGTCCCGCGCCGAAACCACCTACGCCGCCGAGATCGGCCGGGCCAATATCGAGGTGGGCAAGCATCTCTACGGCGAGGTCCTGTGCGACAGCTCCGAGGGATATGAGGACCACGTCGTCATGGTCCGCCACGAGGCCCTGGGCGTCATCGCGGCGGTCATCCCCTTCAACTACCCCGTGGAGCTGACCCTCCAGAAAGTGGTCCCTGCCCTGCTCATGGGCAACACCGTCATTGTCAAGGCCTCCACCGCCGCCCCCTGCTGCGTGCAGAAGCTGATTCAGCTGGCCCATGAGGCCGGCGTGCCCGAGGACGTGCTGTTCTTCGTCACCGGCAGCCGGGAGGACTGCACCGAGTACCTGCTGAAAAACAAGAAGGTCGCCTGCATTGCCATGACCGGCAGCACCGAGGGCGGCGGGGAGATGATGCACGCCGCCGCGCCTACCATCAAGAAGGTCGTTCTGGAGCTGGGCGGCAACGATCCCCTGATTATCACCGAGGAGGCCGCCGACGATCCCGAACTGATGGCCAAGGCCATCGAGTGCCTGTGCTGGGGCCGGATCAACGAGAACAACGGCCAGGTCTGCGCCTCTCCCAAGCGCACCATCGTCCACAAGCGGGCCCACGACGCCTTTGTCAAGTGTCTGGTCAGCTTCGTGTCCACCCTGAAGCGGGGCCACGCCACCGACCCCACCGCCCAGCTGAGCCGCCTGGTCTCCACCAAGGCCGCCGAGCGGGTGGTTGCCCAGGTGCAGCACACCATCGATCAGGGCGCCAAGCTGATCTACGGCGGCGCCAACAAGGGCCCTGAGATGGACGTCACCATTCTCGACGGCGTGACCAAGGACATGGACATCGCCTGCGACATGGAGGTCTTCGGTCCCGTGGTGCCCATCATCACCTTCGAGACCGACGAGGAGGCCGTGGAAATCGCCAACCAGAGCAAGTACGGCCTCAGCGCCTGCGTGATCACCAAGGACCTGAAAAAGTCCTTCTATTACACGGAACACATCGAGTCCTCCGCCGTGTGGGTCAACGGTTCCAGCGCCCTGCGGCACAACGACCAGCCCTTTGGCGGCTGCAAGTCCACCGGCATCGGCTGCGAGGGCGCGGGCTATTCCTGCGCGGAGTTCACCCGCCTGAAGACCTACGGCTTCTGCGACGTGTCCCGGAAGAAGCGGCTCTATGAGCACGAGGACGGCATGGGCGACTTCCTGTCCAGCTTCCGCGCCCAGGTCGCCGAGCAGATGAAGGAGCTGTAATCTCTCAGAGTTCAAACGGCTTCTGCCCTTTCATCCATCAAGAAGAGGCCGGGGACAGCCCCGGCTTCTTCTTGGAATCCCACGGCGGGAGGAACCCTATGAAATAAGGAGGATGTTTTTATGAACGCCTATCTTTCCAGTGTGAT
>NZ_CAJTUX010000019.1 GCF_910579365.1 uncultured Oscillibacter sp. | reverse complement strand
CCTCGCTTGTCAGAGGACTTGCGATCAAAAATCGTTGAAGTGGGATAAGCCCGTACAGGGTTTATCCCACTTCTCATTTTATTTGGAGGTGTTTTTTTGAACGTAAGCTGGAAAAATCTATGCCGGTACATCTTCCCGGCTATGGGCGGGCTGTTTGTAACCTATCTCTACAATGTGGTGGACGGAATCTTTGTGGGCCAAGGGGTTGGTTCGGCGGCATTGGGGGCGGTGAATATCGGCGTTCCCTTCATTACCTTTGCCGTGGCCATAGCGGCGATGTTCCCTATGGGCGGCGGGACGGTGGTAGCCATCCGCATGGGACGTGAGGATAAGGAGGGGGCGAATCACGCCTTTATGACCGCGTTCCTTCTGACCGTGCTTGCGTCTTTGCTGCTTACACTCATTGGGATGGCATTTTCCCGGCAGATCGTGGACCTTAGTGGCGGGCAGACCCTCAGCCATACCATGCGGGACATGGCGGCGGATTACCTGTTTTATTACTGTGCTTTTTCTGTTCCCATGCTGATGAGTACCTGTTTGTCCGTTTTTGTGCGGAACGACGGCTCTCCAACGTTATCTTTTGTGGGGATGTGTGTGGGGGCTGGGGCGAATATCTTTCTGGACTGGCTGTTCATCTTCCCTATGAAAATGGGGGTGATCGGTGCGGCTGTCGCCTCCGGGCTGGGGCAGGTATTTTCTGTGGCTGTCCTGCTGTCCCATTTTGTGAGGAAACGGGGAAGCCTGCGCTTCCAGCGATTCCCTGTCAATGGCGCATTGATCGGTAAGATCTGCAAACGCGGTGTGCCGGAAGCGGCCTCCCAACTGACCACGCCGGTAACAGCTCTCTGTTATAACCTTATGCTGGCAAAGCTGGTGGGCGATATCGGTGTGTCCACCTTCAGCGTCTTGAGTTTCATCTACTCGCTGGTCAACGCCATCCTCTCCGGGACAGCCCAGGGACTGCAGCCCCTTTGGGGCCTCTGCTATGGGGAGCGGGATACAGATAGAATAAATTTATATTTTCGCTGGGGAATCCGCATCAATGCCATATTGTCCGTGGTCATTTATGGGCTTCTGTTTCTCTTTGCCGAACCCGTGATCCAAATTTTCAACCGGGACCCGGAGCTTGTCCAAAATGCCTCTGCCGCCCTGCCGCTGTTTGGTCTGTCCTTTATCCCCATGGCGCTGAATCTAATTTATACAGCCTTTCTGTACTCCACCAAGAGGACCCTGCAGGCCGATGCCATCTCCCTGAGCCGGGGTGTTGTTCTGAAAGCGGCGGCGATTTTCTGTATACCGGTTCTTTTGGGCATTGACGTTATTTGGCTTGCACCTTTCGCCGCGGAGCTTCTGACGCTGGTCCTGGCTTTGGCGCTGACCAGAGGCTGCAAACTGGTTGAATGCTGAGATTGATAAATTATTTTTATATGATATAAAAAACTTTGATTTCACAAATGGGCAGACTGCGGTTATAATGGCAATCAATCCAAGAATCTTTGCCAGTTCCGCAGAGCGGTTTGCTTTTACAACGAAATAGATTGGCTTGTTACTATTCAATTAGGCAATACCAAACATCAATGCCGGCGCGCTTATGGCGGGTCTTGGCTGGTGTTTGGTATTTTTACTTTTCATTTTCTGTGGGACTGGGAAAGAAGGGGGATACGATGGTCGTTGATAAGGTTTTGAACAACAATATCGTCAGTTCTTTCGATGAAAGCGGTCGGGAGATCCTTCTGGCGGGCCGGGGAATTGGGTGGCAGGCAAAACCAGGGCGGGCCGTAGACCGTTCCAAAATCGAAAAGATCTTCCGCATGGATTCCCCGGACTCCACGAGCCGCCTGAAACAGCTGCTGCTGGAGGTGGACCTGGAAGCGGTTCGGGCAGCCACGAGGATTATCGAATACGCCCGGGAAACCCTGAAGAAAAAGCTCAATAAGAATCTTTATATCACTTTGACAGACCATATCAGCTTTGCCGCCGAGCGGATGAAGAACGGGCTCACATTTCACAATATGCTTTCCCTGGAAACCAGGAAGCTCTATCCGCAGGAGTATGCCATTGGCCTTCGCGGCCTGCAAATCATTCAGGAGACCATGAGCGTTTCCCTCCCTGAAACGGAGGCCACCTCCATCGCTTTGCATATCATCAACGCTGAATATGACTGCGATATGGAGAAAACCCAGGGAACCCTCAAAATCGTGCAGAACTCTCTCAATATTGTGCGTTATAGATTGTGCGCCAGCTTCGATGAAGAATCGCTGGACTACCAGAGATTTTTGACCCACCTGCTCTTTTTCGCCCAGCGGGTTATGGAAAACAAAATGCTGCCGGATGAAGAGGATTTTCTCTATCAGAACATCAAGCGGCAGCACCCTAGGGCATTTGACTGTACGCTCCGCATCCGGGATTTCATCAAAAAAGACTATCAGATCGATTTGCCCGCCGAGGAGCTCACTTATTTGTGCGTGCACATTGCGCGGGTAGCAGGGGATCGGAAGTGTCCCTAATAAGCGGCTATAAGGCGGAGGCGCCCCGCCAGAAGCATAAAAACTGAATGGGAGGAATCCGAAATATGGCATTGGATTATGTCGAGACCTCGAAAAAAATCGTGGACGCTGTCGGCGGCGCATCGAACATCACCAGCGCCGCCAACTGCATGACCCGCCTTCGTCTGGTGTTGAAGGACGAGGGCCGGGCCAAAGATGACGCCGTTCAGGCAATCAAGGGCGTCAAGGGTGTGATGCGCCAGGGAGGCCAGTATCAGATCATTATCGGAAACGAAGTTTCCAACCTCTTTAAGGAATTCAAAAAGCTGGGCAATTGGGACGAGGGCAGCGCTCCCGCGAAAGCCGAAGGCGGCGCTGTACAGAGACTCTTTGGATTCATTGCCGGCTGTATGACGCCGCTGCTTCCGGCCATGCTGGGCACCGGTATGCTGAAGGTGGTCCTCACGCTGCTGACCACCTTTGCCGGAATGAGCACGGAAAGCTCCACTTATATCCTGCTCTATTCCTTTGCGGATTGCTTCTTTATGTTTCTCCCCATTTTTATGGGAATTACCATCGCAAAAAAGATGGGCGGCAATCCCATGCTGTTTATGGTCGTGGGAGCGGCGTTGTGTTACCCCAATCTTACCAGCCTGATGAGCGGCGCGACACTGGAATTGGGAACCTTCCTTGGTATGCCCTGCACCTACCTCTTTGGCATCCCGGTGATCTGCTCGACCTATACATCTTCTGTTCTGCCCATGCTGCTGATGGCCCCCGTGATGAAATGGGCGGAGGACTTTGCGGATAAGGTATCTCCCAACGTGCTGAAATCCTTCCTCAAGCCCCTGCTGTTCATCATCATCTGCATCCCCTGCTCTCTCTATGTGCTGGGCCCCATCGGCAACGTCATCGGCAATCTGCTGGCGGGTGTGTTCTCCGCCCTGTACAATAAAGTGCCCTGGCTGACGGTCGGCATCCTGTCCGCCCTGATGCCGTTTATTGTCATGACCGGAATGCACTACGCGCTGGTGCCTTTGGCGATGAACAATCTTGCCACTCTGGGTTACGACGTGGTGGTTGCGGTCACCATGTTCTGCTCGAATATTGCCCAGGGCGGCGCGACCTTTGGCGTGGCGCTGAAAACAAAAGACCAGGATACCCGCTCGGAGGGAATTGCCTGCGGCATCTCCGCCACGGTCGCCGGCGTTACGGAACCCGCCTTGTACGGAATCAATATGCGCTATGGAAAGCCTATGATCGGCGCGGTCACCGGCGCGGCGGTTTCCGGCCTTTTCTGCGGACTCAGCGCGGTCCGGGGTTATACGGCCGGCGGTTCGCCTTCGTTCCTTTCTCTGATCTGCTTCATTGGCGGAGAAGGCAATCCTATGCACGGAGTGATTTTCGGCGCAATTGGAGGGATTCTGTCCCTGCTCATTTCTGGCGCAATCGCCTTTATTCTCTATAAAGACCCTGTGAAGCCCGCCGCGGCGCCTGTGGATGCTCCCGCCCCTGCTGATCCTGCCGCTCCTGCCCGCACAGGCAAAAAGGTTTCCATTGCCGCTCCTGTACCCGGTCAGGTAGTCGCGCTGGAGAGCATCCCCGATCAGACCTTCGCCGCCGGAGTTCTGGGACACGGCATTGCTGTGGAACCTTCTGAGGGAAAGGTTTATGCTCCCTTTGACGGCACCTGTGAAAGCGTCTTTGATACCAGACACGCTCTGAACCTTTTGTCGGAGGACGGCGTAGAACTGCTGATCCATGTGGGTCTGGAGACGGTTTCTCTGAAAGGCGAACCGTTCAAGGCCCATGTCAAGGACGGCGAGAAAATCAAGAAGGGCCAGCTGCTTCTTGAATTTGATATGGAAATGATTCATAATAAGGGTTGTAAGACTGTGACGCCGGTGATTGTCACCAATGAAGACGACTTGGCCGGCGTGAGCATTGAAAACGGCGAAATCATTGTAGGAGTGTGAGTGTATGAGCTTTCCGAAAAACTTCTTATGGGGCGGCGCGGTAGCCGCCAACCAGTGCGAGGGCGCGTGGGACGTGGACGGCAAAGGGCCTTCTACCTCTGATATGTGTACCAATGGCAGCCATACGACGCCCAAAAGGATAACCACCAAAATCGAACCCGGTACCCTGTACCCCTCTCATGAGGCCATTGACTTCTATCACCACTACGAGGAGGATATTGCCCTCTTTGCTGAGATGGGATTCAAGTGCTTCCGTACCTCCATCAACTGGACCCGCATCTTCCCCACCGGCATGGAGTCCCAGCCCAACGAGAAGGGACTGGAGTTCTATGACAAGGTCTTCGATTGCTGTAAAAAGCACGGCATCGAGCCGCTGGTAACTATCTCCCACTATGAACTGCCCTACGCCCTGGTGGAAAAGTGCAACGGCTGGGAGGGCCGGGAGGTCATCGGTTATTTTGAGACCTACTGCAAGGTCATTTTCGAGCGGTACAAGGACAAGGTGAAATACTGGCTGACCTTCAACGAGATCAACTCCGGCACCATGCCCTTCGGCGCGGTGTTATCTACTGGAACTGTAAAAGGCTACTCCGGACCTGTCATGGAGGTTCCCAACGATATGCAGGCCCGGTATCAGGCCCTGCATCATCAGTTTGTCGCCTCCGCCCGCGTGGTGAAATATGCCCATGAGCACTATCCTCAATTTAAGCTGGGCAACATGATTTGCTTTGGGGCGGCCTATCCCTATACCTGCAGCCCCGACGATATGCTGGAGGCCCAACATCAAATGCGGAACATGAACTGGTACTGTTCCGATGTCCAGGTCAAGGGCGAGTATCCCTACTATGCCAAGGCGTTCTGGAAGCGGAACGGCATTGCGATCAAAATGGAGCCCGGCGACCTGGAGGAGCTGAAACAGGGCACGGTGGACTTCTACACGTTCTCCTACTACATGAGCAATTGCGTGGGCGTCAGCCGCGACGCGGCCTCTGTGGAGGGCAATATCGCTCAGGGTTTGCAGAACCCCTACCTGAAAGCCAGTGAGTGGGGCTGGCAGATCGACCCCAAGGGCCTGCGCTGGGCGCTGAACGAAATCTATGACCGCTACCGGGTTCCTATCATGATTGTGGAGAACGGTCTGGGAGCCAGGGATGAGCGGGCCGGGGACGGCAAGTTCCACGACAGCTGCCGCATTGACTACCTCCGTCAGCACATTGAGCAGATGAAGCTGGCTGTGGAGGAGGACGGCGTGGACCTCATCGGCTATACTCCCTGGGGCTGCATTGATTTGGTCAGCGCCTCCACCGGAGAAATGGCCAAGCGGTATGGCTTTATCTACGTCAACAAATTCGACGACGGCGCCGGCGATCTGAGCCGGGAGCGGAAGGATTCCTTCTATTGGTACAAGAAAGTGATCGCCACCAACGGCGAAGATCTGAGCTGACAGCAAAGCGGGGCGGACTCCAAGACGGGTCCGCCCCGCTTCAAGCCTACAGAAACGGAATGGAGCGCCTGAACGATGAATCCGTCTGAATGCGCGGCGCCGGGATATTCCTTCAGCGCCCCACTATTGATAAATAAATCTTATAAGTTATAAAATAGATTTCACAATAATTTAGCACTCGATCGTTGACAGTGCTAACACACCGGCCTATACTATAAGCATAAACCAATTCCGGCAGGAGGCCGAAATAATGAAAGGAGCAATTTTTATGCTGACCCCTTATCTGGTGGCAAAGAACATGTTTGACGAACTGGCGGAGACCGCTTTCAGCGCCAACACCCTGCGGGGCATGATGAACACGGACATCAAGGAGAGCGACCAGGGATATGAGCTGGACATCGACCTGCCCGGCGTCCACAAGGAACAGCTGGCCGCCGAGCTGAAAGACGGCTATCTCTGCATCAGCGCGACGGTGGAGCAGACCAGCAATGAGAATGTCCAGAACGAGCGCTACCTGCGCCGGGAGCGGTTCCTCGGCTCCTGCCGGCGCAGCTTCTATGTGGGGGAACGGGTGAAGCAGGAGGATATCCGCGCCAGGTTTGAGGACGGTATCCTGCGGCTGTTCATCCCCAAGGCGACCCAGCAGGCGCAGCTGGAGTAGAAAAACCTGATTGCCATTGAGGGCTGAAAACGACCGCCTCCGACGCCGCTTTGACTGCGGATTCGGAGGCGGTTTCTGTTTGACGGAGAGGGACGTTTCAAATGAATGAAGTAAAATCACCCAAAAAGCCGTTGATTTATTATTACGGCATGGTCCTTCTGATCCTGGTGCTGTTCAATTTCCTGGCGATGCCCTGGTTTGCGCGGCGGCGGATTCTTGAGGTGGATTACGGCGCCTTTATGGATATGACGGCTCGCCATGAGATTGGCCGGGTAGAAATCCAGGACAACTTCACGGACAGGACGGGCACGCAAATTTATAAGACGGGGCGCATGGTTGATCCGGGGCTGGTCTACCGGCTTAAAGATTCCGGAGCGGTATTCTCCAGTGAGATCATCGAGCAGATGTCGCCGGTCCTCAGCTTTCTGCTCTCCTGGGTCTTGCCAATTGCCGTTTTGTTGGTCTTGGGCAATTCCTGTCAAAGAAAATGATGGAGAAAGCGGGAGGCGGCAACTCTTTGATGTTTGGCATGGGGAAATCCAACGCCAAAGTATATGTGAAATCCTCCGAGGGAGGCCGGGCGTCCCTTCCCTGCCCAGTATGGACAGGCCAGCAGACGCCAACAGCGGCTTGTGCATCGGACGGAGCTGCACCAATGCACCGGGGCTTGGGTGCCATCGGCCCCAACAAGCTGCGCCGGGTATATACCGATGTATTGCTTACTGCTACTGTCAGCATCTGTTAATGAGGGTTGAATGTCATTCCCATTGGTGGTATACTTGGCTTGCGACAAATCGACAAATCGGCATTTGCATGGAGGGATCTTCAAGTGAAAAAATATGAGTATAAAGTACTGACAATTGCAACTGCTTTAACTGTAAGTACAAAGCAATATGAAAAGGTTGCGCAGGAGTTTGAAACAAAATTAAATGAATTGGGAGCCGATGGTTGGGAACTTGTTCAGCGCATGGATGGTTTCTTTTTTCTAAAAAAGGAAATTGAATAAATTCCAGTTTATGGGGGGGATATCATCTTTTGGGTGAAATCCCCCTTGACAAATGTTCTCTTGGTTGCTTATGGAGTTGGATTCGCCTTGGAGCGTGTCCTCGTGCGACAATCTCGGATAAAGGGCGGTAATGAGTTTTTGGGTGGTCTGTCTTGGCATAATGTCCTCCGTTTCCGACAGCCAGCCCCACTATTCCGTAGATTTATGATACCATAGGGCGGGGCTGGCCGTACAGTCTTTTCCGCTTCTTTATAGAAGATAATATTTTTACTTTTATATCAAGGCTTGTCGTTCAAGTTGATGATGGAAAGTTTATTTTTTCTGTGGTAAACTATTTTCGTCAAAATCTGTATACTAAGGCGGTGTAATGAATGAAAATTGTACAGGCTACAAATGACAATTTGACAGAGCTAATGTCTTTTTACAGTGTAATGTGTGATGTCCTTGGTGAAAAAAGTTTCCTGCCAAACGGGGATAAAGGTGGTTTTCCCTCGCAAGCAATGGTAGAGGAATCTATCAAAGGCGGATGTCAATTTATCGGCATAGAAGATAATAAAATCGTTGCAGCATATATTCTAAACCATGATTGCGACAGTGCATATAATACAGTTCGCTGGCAAATCAACGCTGCAAAAAATGAAGTAGTCATTATGCACGCACTTCGTGTTCTGCCGGATTATGGCGGGCGTGGATATTCAAAGCAGCTTGTCGAACATGCAATCCAGACAGCAAGAAGCAGAGGTTGGAAAGCAATACGGTTAGACTGTCTGAAAGGGAATGATATACCTGTCAAAATGTATCAGTCATACGGTTTTAAATATGTGGATACTGTGGATATTACTTATGTCGATATAGGTATTCCCATGCCATTTCATCTTTATGAGCTTGTTTTGGGATAAACAGCTTAAGCGCAATCAGCAGTCATGCCCGGTTTATGCGGTAAAAGGCGGCTTGTGTCCGGCTGCGCTTTCGGCTTCCAGCACTTTCATCATCTTGCCGGCGGCGGGGGCGGTGCATATCTACGACAGTTACCTCGCCGGCCGCAGCATCCGCAGTATCCTGAAAAATGAAAAATACTGCGGCGAGCGCGGGACTCTATACCGCAGGTGCGTATGGGTAAGAAAGGCCGGCGGTTCGCTGTATGGCGCTGCGCCAGCCGGATCAACCACGGCACGAAATACTGCCACGACTCCCCCGCGCTCCGGGAGGAACCCCTGCAAGCCGCCATCCTCGCCGCTGTCAACCCCGTTATGAGCCAGCAAGAGGCGCTGGGGTGGGACAGATCGAGGGCGCCATGCGGATGGAGCTGACTCCCCGGGAGCGGGCATGGTATATCAAAGCGGCTGGGCAGCTCGGCTGGTCGAAGATGGAACTGGCCGGAAATATCCGTGAGCGCATCCATGAAGGCACGGCCCGCGACAACACAGCCGATCCATGTTATAGTAACGGCAGCGAAGGCGATGAGGATGGCGAAGAAGAAACTTCCAGGGCATTTCTGCAAGGTCTGCGGGATGCGGAAGCCCAACGAGAGCTTCAGCGGCAGGGGGTGCCTGACCCTGTTCTGGAACTCTTATCTGCTCTTGCGGAACTCTTTGAGTAGATACAGAGCTTCCGCTATGCTATAATTACAGCAAAGCAGTGGAGGGTCAGTCACCCAGATTTGAAAGGAAACATCCAAGACTACGCCAATATTTCGCAATTAGTCTGTCTCTTAAATCTGGAGAACTTGAACGCCGTCTTTATCAATGACGGCATACCGCAGTCAAAACGGCTTGCCAAACTGAACGCAATTGCAATCAGTCAGATGAAAGTGTAAACCGAGGATCACCGGGCACTCTCGTTAGATACTCCCCAGAAACACAAAAAATAGAGCCTCCAGAGGCGAATTAGTCTTGTGGTGCGTTGAGAATAAATATTGAAGAAGCTGGTCATGCCAATGCTTTGGAGACGCCGCCTTCCTGCTTCCTGAGCCGCAGGTTCGAAAGTGGGCACGCGCTCCAAGTTAAAAGCCCACTTTAGATGCCGTAGGCGGAAAGCTTACGGCATCAGTAGTTTCCAGGCTTTTTACCCTCCTGATTTTCAGCAGTCGCAAAAAAGATGTAAACAGGGTTTGACCGTCCCACTGGATTCAAACCGCAGAGCGGCATATTCAAAAAGGCGCCAGAACATTTTTGCCGAAAAAGCGTCCAAAGTTGATTGAAAATGACAAATAGATATACCAGCCGCCCTGGAAGAGCCAGCGGAAGGCCAGGCCAATGGCTATCGTAGAGGTAACATAGGGGAGGAAATAGGTGGTCTGAAAAGTTCCGCGCCCCTGGGCAAGCGAGTTGATAAAGAGAGCTGAGCCCAGGGCCAGCGCTGTGGTAATCGGAACTCCGATCAGAACAATGATCAGGGTGTTCCGCAATGCGAGGCGAAAGGCCGGGGCCCGCAGAACATAGCGGAAGGAACTGAGGCCAAAGCCCGCGCCGGTGCCGGTGAGATAGATATAGCTTTCATAAAAGCCCATCCGCAGGGTTATCACGATGGGATAGAGGACAAACACCGTCAGAACCAGAAAGGCCGGCAGCAAATACAGATAGGCTTTGGCGCTGAAGCGGGTGTTGCCCGGGGTGTTTTCCGCCCCCCCGCCGCAGGCGCCTCACGCGCTTACCTCCCGCAGCCGCTGTCCGCTGGTCTCGTCGAAGAAATACACGAACCGCATACGAAAAGACAGGCCCGCTTGGCCGCCGGGCCGGATGAGCTCCGCCCCGTCCAGCAGAGCCCGGACCTTGGTCCCTGCCAGAGTGAAGCCAATTTGCAAATCCTTTCCCTTGGGCTCCGCGGTTTGGACTTCCGCATGCAGGTCGGACCCCTGGCGCCAGGCTTCGGGGCGGATGCCGGCCAGCACGGGCCCCTCATGGTCGAAATTCAGCGGCAGCGAGAAGCTGCGGACAGCTACACGCGGCTGTCATGACGGGGGAAATGAAATATAGTCAATGGGCGGATTTCCCAGGAAGGACGCCACAAACTGGTTTGCCGGGTCCAAATACATCTATTTGGTTTAAGATGCTTCATCTCTGCATATGCAAGTGGCATAGGGTTCATAAAATATTGGAAACCCTATGCAGCCGGTATATGGTTTTTCTGCTGGAAATTGGTAAGGTGGAGGGAAAGAGGACGCTCCGGTTCGGCGAATCTCCGGCAGGGAAGCCTGACGCTGCGCCTGCGCGGCGGCGTGGAAGCGCTGCCCCAGGTCGTGGACATGCTTGCCCTGCTGGACATGGACTGCGAGGTTTTGGAGGATGGCCGCCCCCAGTCCATGCCGGAGCGGACCGAACCGGACTTCGACTCCTTCGTCTGCTTCGATCTGGAGACCAGCGGCACCTATGGAGCCGCCGGCGGCGACGCTCCCGCCGAGATCACGGAGATCGGAGCGGTGCGGGTGGTGAATGGGGAGATTACGGAGACCTTCTCCCAGCTGGTGAACCCGGGGCGGAAGGTTGTCCCCCGCATCGCCCGCATCCCCCATATCACCGACGGGATGGCAGCGGACCAGCCGGGGCCGGAGGAGGCTATCCGCCGCTTTGCCCGTACCCTCAAGGAGGCCGGGGCTGAGAGAATGTGAAGCAGGAGTACCTGTCCCAGGTCTTCGGTATTTCCCGGCCGGACGCCCAGGCCAACGCTCTTCTGTATGGGAAGCTGAAGGCGCTGGCGCGCTGAAACATAAGATACCTATTTGAGAAGCATTGACGGAAGGCCCCGGAATCCCCATCTGCTGGCGGAATACGGCTGACGAAACTTCCAGTCTGCCGCCAGCGAGTGCGCGAAAGAACCTTTGACGTTTCCCGGCCTTGCGCGGAGGCGCGGTCCGGCGGGCGGTCCGGCCTGCCGGGGCTGCTGGCCGGCGCTGTGAATATGGAAGTGCGCCGGGCGGCGGCAATGGCACGCCATTCCGGTTTGCCGCATCCGCTTTCTGTCCCGGAGATCACACCTTTGGCAAACCGCACAAATTTTCGGTCCTGCTTTTGTGATCGAACTTGATTGGATAGTATTGACTTTGATTGTTATTGGCGGTATTATAAATAAGAACTCCAAAAGCAATAATTTCCAGTCAGAAAGAGGGGGTGAACTATGCTGGCTGAACAACGCGCGGAGCGGATTCTCAGGGAACTGGCCCAGCGGCGGGCCGCCACGGTGACAGACCTCTGCCAGGTGACGGGCGCCTCTGAGGCGACTATCCGGCGGGATTTGAACGCGCTGGCCAAGCAGGGCAAGCTGAGCAAGGTCCATGGCGGCGCTATGCTGATGACGGCGGAGTTCCTGGGCGAGGAGCTGGACATGGAGACCAAGCGGCAGCTTCGCACGGAGGAAAAGGACCGGGCGGCCCGGTACGCCGCCGGATTGATCCGGGACGACGACGTGGTCTTTCTGGACGCGGGCACCACCATTTTAAGGATGGCGGAACATCTGCCCTCTTCCAAGGCCCTGTTTTTGACCAACAGCATCGAATGCGCCTGCCGCCTGATGGAGCGGAATCTCCGGACCCACGTGCTGGGGGGGATGCTGAAGGCGGGCACCATGGCCCTGATTGGGGCCGAGACGCTGGAGGCCCTGCGCCGGTATAACTTTACCAAGGCGTTCCTGGGCGTCAACGGCGTCACCGTCGCCCAGGGCTTCACCACGCCGGACCCGGAGGAGGCGGCGGTGAAATCTCTGGCGGCGGAGCGGGCCCAGACGGTCTACGTGCTGGCGGACTCCAGCAAGTTCGGGCAGGTGACGGCGGCGGTCATGTTTCCCATTGAGGCCGCCTGCATCATCACGGACCGCCTGCCGGACCAGCGGTATCGGGACTATACGGATATCAGGGAGGTGTAAGCGGTGGTCTACACGGTGACGCTCAATCCCGCCCTGGACTATGAGGTCCATGTGGACGGCTTCCGCGCCGGGAGCCTGAACCGCACGGAGGACGAGACTTTGCATTTTGGCGGCAAGGGCGTCAACGTCTCCACGGTGCTCCACAATCTGGGTGTGGAAACGGTGGCCCTGGGCTTCGTGGCCGGCTTCACCGGCCAGGCGCTGGAGCAGGGGCTGCGGTCCGCCGGAATCCGGACCGACTTTGTCCATTTGCAGGAGGGGCTGACCCGCATCAACGTCAAAATCCGCTCCGGCGGGGAGACGGAAATCAACGGCCGCGGGCCCGTCGTTCCCCCGGAGGCGCTGGAGGCGCTGTTTCAAAAGCTGGACCGGCTGGAGGAGGGCGACGTGCTGGTGCTGGCGGGTTCCCTGCCCGCTGGGCTGCCCGGCGACACGTACCAGAGAATCCTGTCCTGGATTGAGGGCCGGGGCGTGCTGACGGTGGTGGACGCCGCCCGGGACCTTCTGAAGGGGGTTCTTCCTTACCGGCCCTTCCTCATCAAGCCCAACAGCGCCGAGCTGGGGGAGCTGTTTGGACGGGGTTCCCTCACGGGGGAGGAGCTTCTCTCCTGCGCCGAGAGCTTACGAAACCAGGGAGCCAGAAACGTGCTGGTCTCCATGGCCGGAGACGGCTCGCTGCTGCTGGACGAGACCGGCGTCCGCCGCTATCTGGGCGTGCCGGAGGGCACGGTCCGCCACTCGGTGGGGGCGGGGGACTCCATGGTAGCCGGCTTCCTGGCCGGATGGCTGCGGCACCGGGATTACGCCGCCGCCCACCGCCTGGGAGCCGCCGCGGGTTCCGCCACCGCCTTCTCCAGGGGCCTTGCCACGGGAGAGGAAGTCCAGGCCCTTTTGGGCGCGTTTTGAAAATCCCCTTTTTTCCGCGTTTTTCCCCAGCCGGGAAGTGGTACGCTTACTTCCTGATTCCCAAACATATCAAGAGAAAGGACGTTTATCTATGAAAGAGCGCGTTCAAAAATTTGGACGGTTCCTCAGCGGCATGGTCATGCCCAACATCGGAGCCTTCATCGCCTGGGGCCTGATCGCCGCCTTCTTCATTCCGGACGGCTGGTTCCCCAACGAGACCATCAACGGCATGGTGGGACCCATGCTCCGCTTCCTGCTCCCCATCCTGATCGGCTATACCGGCGGCAAGGCCGTGGGCGGGCAGAAGGGCGCGGTCACCGGCGCCCTGGCCACCCTGGGCGCGATTGCCGCCACGGAGAGCACCATGTTCATCGGGGCCATGATCTGCGGTCCCTTGGGCGGCTGGTGCATCAAAAAATTTGACAAGGCCATGGAGGGCCATATCCCCGCCGGCTTTGAAATGGTGGTCAACAACTTCTCCGTGGGCATCATCGGCGCGATCCTGGCCATCCTGTCCATATATGTCATCGCCCCCGTCTGCGTGATCCTCACCGGCTGGCTGGGCTCGGGCGTGGAGTTCCTGGTGGACCGGAGCCTGCTGCCCCTCACCGCCATCCTGGTGGAGCCCGCCAAGGTGCTCTTCCTGAACAACGCCATCAACCACGGCGTCTTTACCCCCATCGGCACGGAGCAGGCCATGGAGATGGGCAAGTCCATCCTCTTCATGATCGAGTCCAACCCCGGCCCCGGCCTGGGATTGCTGCTGGCCTACTGCGTGGCGGGCAAGGGCGAGACCCGCTCCTCCGCCGGAGCCGCCGCCGTCATCCAGTTTGTGGGCGGCATCCACGAGATCTACTTCCCCTATGTCCTCATGAACCCCATCGTCATCCTGGGCCCCATGATCGGAAACATCGTGGGCATCTTCACCCTCTCCGCCCTGGGCGGCGGCCTGGCAGCTGCGGCCTCCCCCGGCAGCATCATCGCCGAGATGCTCATGACCCCCAGAGGGGGCTACTTCGCCAACATCGCGGGCATCGGCGTCGCCGCCGTGGTCAGCTTCCTCATTTCCGTCTTCCTGCTGAAGTTCTTCGGCAAGGACGCCAGCCTGGAAGAGGCCCAGGCCCAGGTGGCCGCCAGCAAGGCCGCCAGCAAGGGCCAGGCCGTTCCCTCCGCTTCCTCCACCGGCGCCTCCGTCTCCGCGAAGGACGTGCGCAAGATCGTCTTTGCCTGCGACGCGGGCATGGGCTCCTCCGCCATGGGGGCCACCATGGTCCGCAACAAGCTCAAGGACGCGGGCATTACGGACATTGAGGTCATCCACTACCCCGTGGGCGAGATTCCCGGCGACTGCCAAATCGTCGTTACCCATCACGAGCTGTCCGGACGGGCGGCGGAGCGCGCTCCCCAGGCCCGGATCATCCCCATCAAGAACTTCATGGGCGCGCCGGAGTACAATGTGCTGGTGAAGGAGCTTCTGGAGGCCCGGAAGGGCGGCTCTCCCGCACCCGCTCCTGCCGCCGCCGCGGAGGAAAAAGCCGCCGGGGACCAGCCCATCCTGCTGGAGAAGAAGAACATCCTCCTGAACTGCAAGCCCGTCAGCCCTGAGGAGGCCATCCGGGCCGTTGGCAAGCGGATGGTGGAGAGCGGTTATGTGGAGGAGGCCTATATCCAGGGTATGCTGGACCGGGAGAAGAGCTTCTCCGTGGCCATCGGCAGCCATGTGGCCATTCCCCACGGCACCGAGGAATCCCGGAAAGCCATCAAGAAAACCGGCCTGATCGTCATGACCTATCCCGAGGGCATCGAGTGGGGCGAGGACACCGTCCGCCTCGTGGTGGGCATCGCCTCCACCGGCGAGGACCACCTGGGCATCCTGGGCAAGATCGTGGAGGTGGCCGAGACCGAGGAGGACACCGACCGGCTGGTGGACAACGCCAGCGTGGACCAGCTCTACAAGCTGCTGAACGGCCTGGAGTGAGAAAGGACTCTTGCCATGAAGTCTAAGGGTGTGCGTCTCTACGGAGCTTACGACATCCGTCTGGAGGAGTTTGACCTGCCGGAAATCCAGGACGGCGAAATCCTGGTCCGGGTCATGAGCGACAGCATCTGCATGTCCACCTACAAGCTTCTGGTCCAGGGAAAGGCCCACAAGCGCTGCCCCCAGGACGTGGACGAACACCCTGTCATCATCGGACATGAGTTTGCCGGCGATATTGTAAAGGTCGGGAAGCGGTGGCGGGGCCAGTTCCGCCCGGGTGAGAAATTCGCCCAGCAGCCCGCCCTGAATTACAAGGGAAGCCTGGCCTCCCCCGGTTATTCCTATCCATACTTCGGCGGGGCGTGCACCTACTGCGTCGTCCCGCCGGAGGTGATGGAACTGGGGTATCTGCTCCACTATGACGGAGAGAGCTATTTCGAAGCCAGCCTGGGGGAACCCATGAGCTGCGTTGTGGGCGGCTACCACGGCAGCTATCACACCAGCCGCCACAGTCATGAGCACATCATGGGCGTCAAAGAGGGGGGGCGCGTCCTCATTATGGGCGGCTGCGGCCCCATGGGCCTGGGGGCCATCGAGTACCCCATGACCCTGGAGAAAAAGCCCGCCATGATCGTGGTAACCGACCTCTCCGACGAACGGATTGCCCGGGCGCGGCAGCTGATTCCCGAGTCCCTGGCCGCCGCCCACGGCATCCGCCTGGTGTACGTCAACCCCGGCCAGTGCCGGGACGAGTTTGCCGAGCTGATGGCGCTTACCGGCGGGGAGGGGTATGACGACATTTTCGTCTACAACTCCATCCGCTCCCTGGCGGAGATGGGGGACCGGCTGCTGGGCTACGACGGGTGCATGAACTTCTTCTCCGGCCCCACGGACAAGAACTTCTCCGCCTCCATCAACCTATACAACTGCCACTATTCCTCCACCCACATCATCGGCACCACCGGCGGTACCACCGGCGATTTGAAAGAGGCCATCCGCCTGGCCGCCGAGGGGAAGATTCGCCCCGCCGTCATGATTACCCATGTGGGGGGCATGGACTCCATTGTGGAAACCACGAAGAACCTCCCCGGCATCCCCGGCGGAAAGAAGCTGACCTATACCCAGTTCGACATGCCCCTCACCGCCATCGCCGATTTCCGTGAAAAGGGGAAAACCGACCCGCTGTTCCGGCGCCTCGCGGACTGCTGCGACGCCCACGACGGCCTCTGGAACTCCGAGGCGGAGCGCATCCTGTTCCAGCACTTCCACGTGATCTGACAAAGAGGCAGCCGGACCTTACGGCTGTAAGGTCCGGCTGCCTCTTTGCGGGTTATTCCACCGTTACGGACTTGGCCAGGTTCCTGGGCTTGTCGATGTCGCAGCCCCGCTGCAGCGCCACGTAATAGGCGAACAGCTGGAGCGGCACAATGGAGAGGGACGGCTGGAGCAGCGGGTGTGTCTCCGGCACGGAAATCACCCCGCCGGCGATTTTCTCCATCCGCTCCCGGAAACCCTCCGTGGTGACAGCCAGCACCGTGGCCCCCCGGGCCTTCACCTCCACCACATTGCTCATGGCCTTGTCGAAAAGAGCGGCGCAGGTCCCCAGGGCCACCACCAGCGTCCCCGGCTCGATGAGGGAAATGGTTCCGTGCTTCAGCTCGCCGGAGGCGTAGGCCTCGGAGTGGATATAGCTGATCTCCTTAAGCTTCAGCGAGCCCTCCAGACCCATGGCGTAGTCCAGATTCCGGCCGATGAAAAAGATGGAGCTGTGGTTGAAGAAACGGGAGGCGAAGTACTTCGTGTCCTCATAGTTCTCCAGATAGCGGCTCATTTTATCCGGCAGGGCCTGGAGCTCCGTCAGGACCGCCTGATAGGTCTCCTCTTCCACCGTTCCCAGCAGGTTTGCAAGGTAGAGACCCACCAGATTCAGCGCCGCCAGCTGGGTGGAGTACCCCTTGCTGGTGGCCACGGCAATCTCGGGACCGGCCCAGGTGTAAAGCACATCGTCGGCCTCCCGGGCGATGGAGCTGCCCACCACGTTGCAGATGGCCAGGGTCCGCCCGCCCAGGCGCTTGGCCTCCCGGAGGGCGGCCAGGGTATCCAGCGTCTCGCCGGACTGGCTGATAGCGATAACCAGGGTATGTTCATCCACCAGGGGCTGGCTGTAGCGGAACTCCGAGGCCAGCGCCGCCTCCACCGGCCGGCGGAGCAGCCGCTCCCAGGTATATTTCCCCACCATTCCGGCGTGATAGGCGGAGCCGCAGGCAATCATATAAATGCGGGAGACGCCCCGGGCGTAGTCCGCCGTCAGGCAGATGTCGTCCAGAACCACCCGGTCCCCCCGGATGCGGGGGGAGATGGTCTTGCGAAGGGCCTCCGGCTGTTCCAGAATCTCCTTGAACATGAAGTGGGGATAGCCGCCCTTCTCGGCGGAGGCCGCGTCCCAGTCAATGCGGCTGTGTTCCTTCTCCAAGGGGTTCAGCTCATCGTCAAAGACGTCCACGCTCTGGGCCGTCAGCACGGCGATCTCCCCGTCGTTCATATAGGCCACGTCCCGGGTGTGCCGGAGGATGGCCGTGGCGTCGGAGGCGATGAAGTTCTCCCCCTCCCCAAAGCCGATAATCAGCGGGCTGTCCTTCCGGGCGGCGATCAGGGCGTTTGGATAGTCGGAGCAGATAATGCCGAAGGCATAGGAGCCCTCAATGCGCCGGAGGCACCGGCCCACGGCCTCCAGCAGGTTGCCGCACTCCTGATAGTGGAACTCCAGAAGGTGGGCCACCACCTCGGTGTCCGTCTCGGAGGCGAAGGACACGCCCTGCCGTGTGAGCTGTTCCCGCAGCTCCAGATAGTTTTCAATGATGCCGTTATGTACCAGGGCGATCCTGCCGTCCCCGCTGACATGGGGGTGGGCGTTGGCGTCGCTGGGTTCGCCGTGGGTGGCCCAGCGGGTATGACCGATGCCAAGCGTGCCCTCCAGGTCCGCCCCGTCATGGGTCAGGTCCGCCAGGACCTGAAGGCGGCCCTTGGACTTTCGCACCTGGAGCCCCCGGGTTTCGGACCGGACGGCGACGCCGGCGGAGTCATAGCCCCGGTATTCCATCTGCCGGAGACCCTCCAGCAGTACGGGGGCCGCATGTTGTGTTCCTACAAAGCCTACAATTCCACACATGGGATATGTTCCTCCTAATCGGGAAAATTAAGAGGACAAATGCGCAGTCACTTGCCTTCTCAGGACGGTCACGGCCCTTCTGTTCCACGGTTGCCCGTGTATTTGTAAGCCGTGTCACGCGCCCGCCCAGGGCACGGGGGGGCATCCGCCGAATCCCTCGATCCTCCCCCCTCCTCGTCGTCGTCGGGGCGAAATCCGTTCCTCTCCGTCCCCGCCGCCGGCCTGCGGCCTCTGGCGAGGTCTCCGCTCCACTCCTTTGCCCCTCCTCTCCCCACGAAAACCGCTTTGCTGGGTTTTCGCGGGGGCCCCGAAGAGACATGCGCGGCGGCGCCGCGCTTCATAGCTCCCGCTTTCGCGTCCTTTGTTCTTCGTCTCCCGTTCCCCGCAGGGGTGGGGGTTGCTCAAGGGGGAGCCTGCTCTCCCTTGAAAAGAGGAGGAAGGAATGGAGCGGGCGGAGCCGCCGCCGCAGGCGGCGGCGCAGCAGAGCGGAATTTCTTCCGACGATCTGGCGCTTTGATGGGTTGAATCCCATGGCCTCCTTTCTTCTCTGCGGTTTCGGTGCGGCCTTTCGGCCTTACTGCATTATACTAAGGTGGGTTCCAATTGTCAACTTGCCTAAAAAGGAGGCGGCTTTTTGGACAACCTGAATGGTGAATTTTGGGCCGCCCTGGACCGGCTGGTCCGCTCCTCGGAAATCGTGATCGACCGGCCCAGAGGCTCCCCCCATCCCCGTTACCCGGATCTCCTGTATCCTGTCGACTACGGCTATCTGAAAGGCACCTCCTCCATGGACGGCGGGGGAATCGACGTATGGGCCGGAACAGCGGGGAAATCCCTTGACGCCATCCTCTGCACCGTCGACCTCCTGAAAAGAGACTCCGAAATCAAGCTCCTGCTGGGCTGTACAGAGGCGGAGAAAACGGCTATATGGGACATGCACAACCGGACACCTTACATGAAGGGCATTCTGATTTGCCGGTGAACGGCACAGTCCTTCTCCGCATACTCCTCCAAAAATTTTTTACCAACTTTTTCCCTTGCCTGTCTTGCCGTCGACTTGCCAAAATGTTATACTGGTTTCGGCATCGCTTTTAGCGGGAAGCTACAAAAAATATGAAACCTCACGGAAAGGAAGCTGTATCATGCTGAATGTAAAATCCTTCCAGATCGAGCACTTTATCCCTGCGGATTATCAGGACGCCGCCGCCCCCCGGCTGGCTGAGGCTCAGGAGAAGCTCCAGAAGGGCACCGGCCTGGGACACGAGTTCACCGACTGGGTCCGCCTCCCCGTGGACTACGACAAGGAGGAGTTCGCCCGCATCCAGGCCGCCGCCAAGAAGATTCAGGGCGACTCCAAGGCCCTGGTGGTCATCGGCATCGGCGGCAGCTATCTGGGGGCCCGGGGCGTGGTGGAATATCTCTGCTCCCCCAATTACAACCAGAAAAAGAAGCAGACGCCCAACATCTATTTTGTGGGCAACGGCCTCTCCTCCGACGCGATGCAGGAGGTCTTCGATCTCATCGGGGAGGAGGACTTCTCGGTCAACGTCATCTCCAAGTCCGGCACCACCACCGAGCCCGCCGTGGCCTTCCGCTTCTTCCGGGACGCGCTGGAGAAGAAATACGGCAAGGACGGCGCCAAGGGCCGCATCTACGCCACCACCGACAAGGCCCGGGGAGCCCTGAAGTCCCTGGCCAACGAGGAGGGCTGGGAGAGCTTCGTGGTGCCCGACGGCGTGGGCGGGCGGTACTCCGTCCTCACCGCCGTGGGCCTGCTGCCCATCGCCGTGGCCGGCATTGACATCGCCCAGCTCATGGGCGGCGCGGCGAAGATGATGGAGGCCTGCAAAACCGCCTCCTTCGAGAATCCCGCCTGGTGCTACGCCGCCCTGCGGGACGCGCTGTACCAGAAGGGCTGGTCCATCGAGGTTCTGGCTTGCTACGACCCCGCCTTCCGCTTCATGCTGGAGTGGTGGAAGCAGCTCTACGGCGAGAGCGAGGGCAAGGACGGCAAGGGCCTCTTCCCCGCCAGCGTGGAGTTCACCGCCGACCTCCACTCCATGGGCCAGTATATCCAGGCCGGACGGCGCATCATGTTTGAGACGGTGGTCCGTCTCGGCGCCTCCGAGCACCAGCTCCTGGTGCCCAGAGACGAGGTCAACGGCGATGGGCTGAACTTCCTGGCCGGGGAGTCCATGGACTATATCCGGGACAAGGCCATGGAAGGCACCCTGCTGGCCCACACCGAGGGCGGCGTGCCCAACGTCATCGTGGAGACCGGCGGCAAGAATGCCGAGGCCCTGGGCGAGCTCATCTACTTCTTTGAGTACGCCTGCGGCCTGTCCGGCTATCTGCTGGAGGTCAACCCCTTTGACCAGCCCGGCGTGGAGGCTTACAAGAAGAACATGTTCGCCCTCCTGGGCAAGCCCGGCTACGAGGCCCAGAAGGCCGAGCTGGAAGCGAAACTGGGCAAATAAGTTCGCTATTCGCCCACCGGGCGATGGGGAACCGTTCCCGCAAACTGCACAGGCGCAGGGGCGGTTCTCAACCGCCCCCGCAGACGCCGCCCCGTCCCACGGGCGAGGCGGCGTTCTTAAAGTTATGGCGAAATCGATTACGACTGGAAAAATCTCAATTTTAAGGAGGAACTTATGAAACAGGCCATTCAGATTGGCGCGGGCAACATCGGCCGGGGCTTTATCGGAGCTCTGCTCAGCCAGGCGGGCTGGCACGTCACCTTCGCCGACGTGGTGGAGCCCATCATCGAGGCGCTGAACCGCGACCACGGCTACACGGTTCACATTCTGGACAAGGAGCCCGGGGAAATTTCCATCATCAACGTGGACGGCGTGCTCTCCACCTCCCCGGAGTTTGCCCAGCGGGTGGCCCGGTGCGACCTCATCACCACCGCCGTGGGCCCCAACGTCCTGCCCATCATCGCCAAGTCCATTGCCTCCGGCATTCAGGCCCGCAAGGCCGCCGGGAACACCCAGCCGATGAACGTGGTCTGCTGCGAGAACGGCCTGCGCACCACCACCCGCCTGAAAAACGAGGTGGTCAAGCACCTGAACGGGGAGGAGATCGCCTTCCTGGAGGAGACCGTTGGCTTTGCCGACTGCGCCGTGGACCGCATCTGCCCCAAGCCCAATTTCGAGAACATCCTGGACGCTGCCGTGGAGCGCTACTGCGAGTGGGATGTGGAGGCTGCGGCCTGGAAGGGGGAGAAGCCGGAGATTGCCGGACTGACCTTCGCGGACAACCTGATGGCCTATCTGGAGCGGAAACTCTTCACCCTGAACAGCGGTCACGCCATCTGTGCCTATCTGGGCTATTTGAAGGGCTACGCCACCATCAAGGACAGCATCGCGGACCCCGCCATTGGCGAGATCGTCCACGCCGCCATCTCCGAAAGCGGCGAGGGCCTCATCAAGGAATTCGGCTTTGACCCCGAAGTACACCACGCCTATGTGGAGAAGATTTTCGCCCGTTACCAGAACCCCTTCCTGGAGGACGAGGTGCTTCGCGTGGGCCGGGAGCCCATCCGGAAGCTGGAGCCCGGCGACCGGCTCATCAAGCCCCTGACCACCGCCGCCTCTTACGGTCTGCCGGTGGATCACCTGCTCTTCGGCGCGGCGGCCGCCCTGCGGTTCGACTGTCCGGAGGACCCCCAGAGCGTGGAGCTGCTGGCCAAAATCAAGGCGGAGGGTCCCGCCGCCGCTCTGGAGGCATACTCCGGGCTGAAGCCGGAGAACCCGCTGTTTGGCCGCATTCTGGACCTCTACCGGGCTCTGGCTGTGGCGGAGAAAGGATGATGGAAGAACGTGGGGCGGAAGAGATTCCGTCCCGTGTTTTTAATATGTTCTTTCCTTTTTTGAATACTTCTGTTACAATGGAACCGAGCCTCGACCCATGAGGGCGGACGAAGAGGCGGAGCTCCCGGGGAATCGGAGAGATTCCCTGGAAGAGGTTTTCGCCCAGACTTCCACTCTTTCCGGAAAGAAGGGAACGGAGCATGCGTTTTCTGGCAGGCATCCTGGCGGCGCTCATGCTGGCGTCCGTTTTTCCCGCAGCGGCGGTTTCACCGGACCTGGAGCCGGAGAAGGCGGAGGAGGTCCCCGCCTCGTTTGAGATCACCATGACATTTACAGGCGATATGCTCCTCGCCTCCGGTCACGGAAAGCGGGCGGCGGGGAATTTTCTGGACTACGCGGCAAAGCAGAAACCGGAGTACTTTCTCCAGAACGTCCGGTCCATTTTCGAAGACGACGATTTCACGGTGGTCAACCTGGAAAACGTCCTGACGGACCGGAATCTGACGCCCAGGGAGAAGACCACCGACCCCGCCTTCTGGTTCCGCTCCGGTACCGCCAACACCGGCATCCTCACCTCTTCCAGCGTAGAGGCGGTCTCTCTGGCCAACAACCACACCCGGGACTATGGCGCCAAGGGCTATCAGGACACGGTAAAGGCGATCACCGCCGCCGGAATGGACTATGGGGACAATGACCGGACCTTTTATCTGGAGAAAAACGGATACCGCATCGCCGTCATCTGCAACGGCCTTTGGAACGAGGGGCAGGCCGGCTCCATCGTCAGACGGCTGAAGGCCGCCTCGGAGGTCTCCGATTTTCAGGTTGTCTTTTACCACGGCGGCAAGGAGGGCGTCCATACGCCGGAGGAATGGAAGGTCCGGGCCTCCCGCCGCCTGGTGGACGGCGGCGCGGACCTGGTGCTGGGCAACCATCCCCATGTGCTCCAGCTCCGGGAGGTCTACAAGGATGCGGAGATTGTCTACTCCCTGGGCAACTTCTGTTACGGCGGCAGCCGCCAGCCCAAAAACAGAACGGTGATCTACCGCCTGACCCTCCAAATCGAGGACGGGACGCTGACGGAGACCCGCTCCGAAATCATTCCCTGCTATGTCCACACCGGCGGCACGGCCAATAACTACTGTCCCGCCCCCATCGCTGACGAGGAGCAGCGCCAGCGGGTGCTGGATTTTATGGACGGGAAGGCGGCGCTTCCCTATTGAGCGGCAAACACAATCCTCCCCTCCGGGCAAAGCGCAGCCCGCCGAACGTTCTTTTCGGCGGGCTGCGCTTTCATCCTTTTGTCCTGGGAGGGGCTTGAGAATAGCCCCTTGAAGCCAAAGGGGAAACAAACAGGACGCCGGCGGGCGGCGTCCTGAATGGGTCTAGCGGTCGCTTGGAAGCCAGCAATCCTGGAAAATCAAATCGTCCACGTCTCCGGCGGCGGTTCTCTGTATGCTCACGGCGGGTCCTCCTTTTTGGTTTTCAGACTATTGACCAGTCTATGCGGCAGGAGGGAAAAAGTTGCCTGTGAACCTGGGAGCCTTACAGGCTCATCCGGTAAATGTTGACGATGTCCTCCACGCTGAGGGGGACGAAGGTCCTGTCAAACCCGCTGTTCCGGGCCTTTCGGGCCATTTCCGCAAAGTGCTCCGGACCGATGCCCACCTCCGCCAGTGCGGCGGGAAGCCCCAGGGAGGTAAAGAAGTCCCGGGTTTTTTGAATGGCGGCCTCCGCCAACTGCCGCCGGGGCAGGGAGGCGTCCAGCCCCCAGACCGCGGTTCCGTACCGGGCGAAGCGCCCCTCGGTCGTCTCGTTCAGCACGTAGCGCATCCAGTTGGGCGTCAAGATGGCCAGGCCCACGCCGTGGGTGATGTCATAGAAGGCGGAGAGCTCGTGCTCCATGCGGTGGACGCTCCAGGCCACGGGCTTGCCCATTTCGAGAAAGCCGTTGATGGCCCAGGCGGCGTTCCACATGAGGTTGGCCCTGGCCTCGTAGCAGTCGGGGGTCTGGATGGCCTGGGGACCGTATTGGATGCAGGAGCGAAGGATTGCCTCCGCCAGACTGTCCGCCAGATAGGAGGTCTCGATGGGACTGAAATAGTTTTCGAAGGTGTGGGACATGATGTCGGCGGTGCCGGCGGCCGTTTGGGCGGCGGGGAGCGAATAGGTGTAGACCGGGTCCAGGATGGACACGGCGGGATAGCAGCAGGGACCGGCGAAGGACTCCTTCTCGTTGGTGTCCGGGTTGGAGATGACGGCGATGTCGTCCATCTCCGAGCCGGTGGCGGCCATGGTCAGCACGGTGAAGATGGGCAGGGCCCGCTCCGGCGCGCGCTTCAGGGCGGAAAAGTCCCAGGGGTCTCCATCGTAGAGGGCGCCGGCGGCAATGCCTTTGGCGCAGTCGATGGCGCTGCCGCCGCCCAGGGCCAGCACGCCGTCCAGCCCCTCTTCCCGGCAGAGGCGGACGCCCTTCCGGACGGTGGCGATGCGGGGGTTGGGCTCCACGCCGGGGAGCTCGGCCCACTGGATGCCGTGTTCCCTCAGCTGCTGGATGGCGCCGTCAAACACGCCGTTGCGCTTCACGCTTCCGCCGCCGTAAACCACCAGCACCTTGTGAGCCCTGGCGGCGATCTCCCCGCCCAGCTTTCGAATCTGTCCCTCTCCGAAGTGGACCACGGTGGGAATCGAGTAGGTAAAGTTTTTCATATGGCCGGTCCTCCCATAGATAGTGCGGTCAGCTGTTCAGCCGCTTGGCGGCGGCGTTGGCCTCATACAGAATTTTCTCCGCGTCCAGGGTCAAAAATTCGCCGTTTTCGTACAGAATAGTTCCGTCCACCATGGTCATTACCACATCGCTTCCCTGGGCGGAGTAGACCGCCAGCGCCAGGGGATCGAAATTGGGAACCATGTGGGGCTTCGTCAGGTCCAGGGCGATGATGTCCGCCTTTTTGCCCACCTCCAGCACGCCGGTGTCCTCCCGGCCCTGGAGCTTTGCCCCGCTGCGGGTGGCCATGGCCAGGAGCTCCGCGGGTTTCAAAATGGTGGGGTCCCGGTGGTAGCCGTTGTGAAGGACTGCGGCCAGATGGAGCTCTTCCATCATATTAAGGTTGTTGTTGCTGGCGGCGCCGTCGGTGCCCAGGGTGACGTTCAGCCCCAGGTCCAGCATCCGCTGAATGGGGGCGAAGCCGCTGCCGAGCTTCATGTTGCTGGTGGGGTTGTGAATGGGGCTGACGCCCTTTTCCAGCATCAGGGCCATGTCCTCCTCCGTCACAAAGACGCAGTGGGCGGCGGCGGTGGGGGAGTCGAAGGTTCCCAGGTCATAGAACCACCGGGCGGGGGTCTTGCCGTATTTCTCCACACACTCGTCATGCTCCTTTTTCGTCTCGGAGAGGTGAATGTGCATCCGGCCTCCCAGGGACTTGCAGTCGGCGCTGTAGGGACCCACAATGTGCTCGAAGCAGGTGTACTCCGCGTGAACGGCGAAGTCGATGCGGACCCGCCCGTCCGCCGCGCCGTGATAGTCCTTAAAGAGCTGGATGGACTCCTTGGCCCGGAAATTCTCGGCGTAGGTCTCGTCCTTGTTGAAGCACTGGACGGGGCGGCTGATGTTGGCCTTGATGCCGCAGGCTACGGCGTTTTCCACGGCGGTCTGGGGTTCGAAATACATGTCGGAATAGCTGGTGGTGCCGGTGGAGATCATCTCCAGCAGGGCCAGCTGGTTTCCAAGCCTGATATCCTCCGCCGTAAGCTTGTCCTCGATGGGCATGATCTTCCCGAACAGCCACTCCTGAAGATTGAGGTCGCTGCCCACGCCCCGCAGCAGCACCATGGGGCTGTGCCCGTGGCAGTTGATGAGGCCCGGGAGAAGCAGGCGGCCGGTCATGTCCTTCTCCTGGTCATAGCGCTCCTGGGGCCTTTCGGTTCCGATGTAGTCGATGGTGTCTCCGTCAATGCCCAGCCAGGCGCTCTCCAAACAGCGAAAGCCCGTCCCCTGGGCGGCCATAATGTCGCAATTTTTCAGCAGCAGTTTCATGGTGTTTCCTCCTGTTTCAGATCATAGATATGATTTTTTTCAGATAGACGCTGAACTCCTCCGCAATCACGCGGGCCGTCTCGTCCACCTCCGCGCCGCTGAGAGGCCGGTTCAGCACTCCGGCGGCCATGTTGGTAATGACGGAGAGGCCCAGCACGGGCAGTCCGCAGTGGGCGGCGGTGAGCGCCTCGGTAACGGTGGACATGCCCACGGCGTCGGCCCCCAGGACGCGGGCGGCCCGGATTTCCGCCGGCGTCTCAAACTGGGGACCGGGGAAAAACATGTAGGTTCCCTCATGGACCCGAAGGGAAGAATCCCCGGCGCAGTCCAGGGCCAGCTTCCGAAGCTCCGGCGTGTAGGCCCGGGTGGTGTCAAAGAACCGGGGGCCGAATTCCTCCACATTGGGCCCCCGGAGGGGGCTGTCCCCGTTGAGCTTGATGTGCCCGGAGAGGACCATCACGTCCCCGGGACGGTAGGCGGTGTTGACGGCTCCGGCGGCGTTGGTGAGGATGGCGGCCCGAACTCCCAGGAGCTTCATCACCCGCATGGGAATCACCAGCTCCTCAAAGCGGTAGCCCTCATACGAGTGGAAGCGGCCGGACATGCACACCACCCTCCGTCCGGCGGCGGTGCCAAAGATCAGCTTTCCTGCGTGGGAGTCCACGGTGGAGAGCAGAAAGTGGGGAATGTCCGCGTAATCCACGGTCACAGGGTCTTCGATGGTCTGGGCGAAGGGGCCCAGGCAGGAGCCCAGGACGACGGCGATTTCCGGCGGCGCGCCTGCCCTTGCCCGGAGGAAGTCCGCGCTTTTTTGGAAGTATTCATATGTATAGGCCATGAGATTTAAGGTTTCCTCCTGACTGTTCCGCAGGGCGGAGGCCGCTGCGGTTTGAAAGTATCCCTCCCGGCGGCGTTCCATACGTCCGGAACGTCCGACGCCGGGCCGGTTTCATGTGAAAACGAATAAGAGCTATTGTATCACAGCTCTGTTTTTCTGTCAATCTGACAGAAACCGTGAAGGGCAGTGAGGGAGCAAAGCCCCCTCGCCGTCCTTCCTGTGTCCGGCTTCCCCAGATTACCAAAAGGCAGAGTTTACGGATGCTCCTCCATCCAGCGGACCGCGCAGTGGGCCAGACAGGCGGAGCCGATGGGACAGACGTCCTCATTGAACCGGACCCGGCCGGATAGGGAGGCCTCGTTTTCCTTCAGCAGCTTTGCCGCCGCCAGCAGCATTTGCAGTTTGCCCGCCGCTATCCGCCCCCGCCCTTGGGGAGGCCAAGCGCGGCAGCCCCGCCGGCTCCGGCCCGGAAACGGCAGGGCAGGAGGCGCTTGCTTCAAGCCGCCGGATGGGATATAATGGTGGAAAAGCAAGGGGGGCGTGACGCCTGCGGCGATGGAGGAGGGGGGAACCAAGGAACGGCTGAGGGAGCGCCGAACCCACGTGAACAAGGAGGGAATCCATATGTTATCTGCAAAGCATGCCGCGCTGGCCATTAAAATTCTATCGCTGTCCCTGATCGCCGCGCTTTCGTTTTTCGTTGCCACCGCCAAACTTCCGGAGTCCCATTTTGTGAGGAACTCCCTCGAAAGCGTGGAGGACAGCAGCAATACCGTGATGAAATTTTCCGCCGCCACCCTTTCCGCCTCTTTGGCGATTTCCGCCCTGCCGGATGACTTCGCAACACCTTTGGCGGACAGTCTGGCGGATATGAACGTCTATTTTGTGGCGATCCTGGTGGTTCTGTTCCTGGAAAAAATTCTGATTCGGTATGGGATAAAGGCAGCCTTCGCGATCCTCATCCCATTGGCCTGTTTTGCGGGGAGCCTGTTCCTTGTTACCAGGAGAAGCCTCCTGAAAAGCCTGGCGGTCCGGCTTTGCGTTCTCGCTCTGGCGGCGGCGTTCGTCGTCCCATGCAGCACGCATATCGCCGGCATCGTCGCGTCCGACCTCACGGACTACGTCAACGATACGATTGAAGAGACAGCGGGCGGTTCCGGCAAGCTCCAGGAAGCCATGGAGGGCGGAGCCGGGGATAAGACCGTGTTCGAAAAATTGTCGGACCTCTTTCAGACGGCCATCCGCGACATTTCGGATTTGATGCTTCACTTTCAGAACACCATCCGCAAATGTTTGAATTCCATCGCCATCCTGATCCTGACCAACTGCCTCATGCCGCTGCTCACGTTCTTCATCCTCAAGTGGATTTTGCGGGAGTTGTTTCAAATCGCGTTTCCCCTGCCGCCCGCGTGGGAGCGAAGCGGCGCCGCTCCGGAGCCTGCTCCCAAATTCGAACCCGAGTTTGTTTCTGAGGGGGGAAAGCGGCCGTGAAAAAGAAACAGACGTTTTTGAATATCACCGCCGCCGTGCTCGCCGTGCTGCTCGCGGCGGTTGTGTTCCGGGGCCTGCTCCATGGCGATGGTCCCTTACATATGCAGGTTTCCGACGGCATTGAAGAAGTGGACCTGGACTCGATTTCCCTTCGCTCCGGCGGTGTGGAGGTCCGCTTCTCCGATGTCATCCTCTCCGGTCAGGGCGAGACCCGAAAGCTGATCGTCAGCACGCAGACCAGCACGGTTTCCATAAAGCTGACGGACCGCCTCATCAGACAGCTCGACTTCGGCTTCATGAAGAAGACACAGAATGTGTCCTATACCGGAACGGGCTACTTTGTTGTAGACCTGGACCGTCTGACCGCCGCCAATGTCATAGAGGACCACAGCGCGCGGACGGTCACCATCCGAATTGACCACCCCTATTTGCAGGCCATTGAAATCGACCCGAACCGTATCATCATAGAGGATGTGGAGGAAAGCCTGCTGGCGCGGGGAGATATTAAGCTGAGCGTGGCGGACTATGCCGCCATTGAACAGGACCTGCGTTCCCGGTTGGAGGAGAAATTTGATACCGCCGCAAACGGGCAGGCTGCGGACGCGCTTGCCGTCAAAATGGTACAGGAGGTCTATGAGCCAATCGTCAAAGCCGTTGACCGCCGTTATCGCGTCGTTGTGGAATTAACATAGCAGATTTGGCCTGCACACCTATTTGGAAATTCCGCTCGACTTTGCGAATCCGCTGTGCTATACTGATAAACGCCGCCAAAAAGGACGGCCTCGCAGCGCCGCGCTCCAGGATTTGAAACATCATGGCGCGGCTCGCCGGGGCCTGGCGGCTTGCAGAAACCTTCGCCGGCGGGCAGAGCCGGACGGTGGCAGCGGAAAGGATTTGTTATGATGAAAAAAAGAATTTGCGCCGTGGTGTTTCTGGCCTGTGTGACCCTGCTTTTGGGAACCGGCTGTTCCGGAGAGCGCCAGATGGAACAGGCGGAACAGACGGAACCGCAAACCGGCCGTGAAGCTCCGGAATCTGAAAGCGCCTCCGCCGCGGAAGACACGGCGGAGGGGTCTTACACCGCGGTCATAGAGATCGACGGATATGGCTCCATTACGGTTGAACTGGACGCGTCTGCGGCGCCTGTGACCACGGAAAATTTCGTATCGCTGGCGCGGGAGGGCTTTTACGACGGATTGACATTCCATCGCATCATGGAGGGCTTCATGATCCAGGGCGGCGACCCCGACGGCAATGGAAGAGGCGGCAGCGAGCAGACAATCCAGGGCGAATTTCGTAAAAACGGCGTGGAAAACAACCTGTCCCACACGCGGGGCGCGATCTCCATGGCCCGCGCAGAGGACTACAACAGTGCCAGCTCTCAATTCTTCATCGTCCACGAGGACAGCACGTTTCTGGACGGCAGCTATGCCGCGTTTGGATATGTAACGGAGGGCATGGAGGTTGTGGACGCCATTTGCGCGGACGCGGAGCCGGTAGACGGCAACGGTTTCATTGCTCCTGAAAATCAGCCGGTCATCCGCAGTATTGCCATACAATAAATCCCAAAGGATATGTCCGCCTGCTGCGGATATCGGTCCCTGGAACCGAGGGGCACGCCAGTTCTCGCTGTATTGCACAAAAAAATATAAAGCAAACGTTTGCGCAAGCTGCCTTTTTGAGGGGGAAGACGCCCGTATCCCTTGCCGGGCCTGGCTTTCGTGCAAAATGTACAAGCGCCCTTTTGGGCGTGAAAATTGACTCTTGCAATTCTCAGGATGCTCTGTTATACTCAAGTCACTGATGACAGCTTGCTACGAGCAGAGTATGTGAGACGAGTGCGATAACTGGCCAGTGTGGTGTAGTTATTGCGCTCTTTTTGCATATATTAGCGTCCAAAAATTGGTAAAAGGAGTTTGGTACACATGGAGACAAGACCTTACGTATCCTGGGACCTGATGAACAGCTTCCTCATCGACGCATTCAAGGGCTACGGCGTGCCCGAGGACGACGCAAAAATTTGCGCCGACGTCCTGCTGGAGTCCGACCGCCGGGGGATTGAGAGCCACGGCTGCAATCGTTTCAAGCCCATCTACATCGACCGTATCGTCAACGGGACCCTGCTCCCGGAAACCAAGATGGATATTGTGAAGGACACCCCCACCACCGTGGTGATGGACGCCAACAACGGCATGGGCATGGTAGCCAGCTACCACATGATGGAGCGGCTGATTGAGAAGGCCGCCAAATACGGCATGGCCGGCGGCGCGGTGTATAACTCCACCCATTACGGCATCGCGGGCTACTGGACCACCATGGCGGAAAAGGCCGGCATGATCGGCATCACCGGCACCAACGCCCGGCCCTCCGTGGCGCCCACCTGGGGCGTGGAGCCCATGATGGGCACCAACCCTCTCACCTTTACCATGCCCACGGACGAGGAGTTCCCCTTCAACTTTGACTGCGCCACCTCCACCATCCAAAACGGCAAGATCGAGTTCTATGCCCGCAGCGGCAAGCCCACTCCCGAGGGTCTGGTGGTCACCAAGGACGGCGGCACCATGAGCGATTCCGCCCAGATTCTCAAGGAAATGCGGGCCGGAAACTGCGCGCTTTTGTCCCTGGGCGGCCTGGGGGAGGCCACCGGCGGCTACAAGGGCTATGGCTTCACCACCATCGTCGAGATTCTCTCCGCCGCCCTGGCCGGGGGACCCTTCCTGAAGGACCTCAACGGCAAGGCCGCCGACGGCAGCAATCAGATGTACCGCCTGGGTCACTTCTTCTTCGTCATCAATCCCGAGTTCTTCATGGGTCTGGATACCTTTAAAAAGACCGCCGGCGACATCTGCCGCGGACTCCGGGCCTCGGAGAAGGCCCCCGGCGCGGAGCGCATCTACACCGCCGGTGAAAAGGAGTGGCTGGCCTGGCAGGAGCGCAAGGACAAAGGCGTGCCCGTGGGCGAGACCATCCAGAAGGAGATTCTGGAGATTCGGGACAAGCTGGGCCTGCCCTATCACTTCCCCTTTGAGGATCAGAAATAAGAAGGAGGACCTGTTTTATGGATTACGCGAAGGAATCCCTGCGGCTCCACAGCGAGTGGAAGGGAAAGATCGAGGTCGTGGCCACCGTCCCCGTGGAGACCAAGGACGACCTGAGCCTCGCTTATACCCCCGGCGTGGCCCAGCCCTGCCTGGAGATTCAAAAGGATATCAGCAAGAGCTATGAGCTTACCCGGCGGCACAACCTCTGCGCCGTCATCACCGACGGCTCCGCCGTTCTGGGCCTGGGCGACATCGGCCCCGAGGCCGGCATGCCCGTCATGGAGGGCAAATGCGTGCTCTTCAAGTCCTTCGGCAACGTGGACGCCTTCCCGCTCTGCGTGAAGACCCACGATGTGGACGAGTTCGTCAACGCCGTGTATCTGATGTCCGGCTCCTTTGGCGGCATCAACCTGGAGGACATCGCCGCCCCCCGCTGCTTTGAGATCGAGCGGAAGCTGAAGGAAAAATGCGACATCCCCATCTTCCACGACGACCAGCACGGCACCGCCATCATCACGCTGGCGGGCCTGACCAACGCCCTGAAGGTGGTGGGCAAGAAGAAGGAAGACGTGAAGGTGGTCACCTCCGGCGCGGGAGCCGCCGCCATCTCCATCGTGAAGCTGCTGCTGTCCGCGGGCTTCCGGGATGTGGTGATGTGCGACCGGAAGGGCGCCATCTACCAGGGCCGGGAGGGCCTGAACTGGATCAAGGAAGAGATGGCTCAGGTGACGAACCTGGGGAAGAAGGCCGGCACCCTGGCCGACGCGCTGGTGGGCGCGGACGTATTCATTGGTGTCTCCGCCCCGGGCACCGTCACCACCGAGATGGTGAAAACCATGAACAAGGACGCCATCGTTTTCGCCTGCGCCAACCCCACGCCGGAGATTTTCCCCGACGAGGCCAAAGCCGGCGGCGCGGCGGTGGTCTCCACCGGCCGCAGCGACTTCCCCAACCAGATCAACAACGTCCTGGCTTTTCCCGGCGTGTTCCGGGGCGCCTTCGACGTCCGGGCCAGCGACATCAACGAGGAGATGAAGATGGCCGCCGCCAAGGCCCTGGCCGGCCTGATCTCCGGCGAGGAGCTGTCCGCCGACTACATCATTCCCAAGGCCTTCGACAAGCGGGTGGGTCCCGCCGTGGCCAAGGCCGTGGCCGAGGCCGCCCGTGCCTCCGGCGTCGCCCGGCTGTAAAGGCGGGATTTGGCCGCTCTTACACGGACCAGAGCCGTTCGCTGGTGGTGGACACCGCCGCCGCCCCGGCGGAGAGAGCGGCCACCACGTCGGACTTTTCCATCAGCAGTCCGCTGGCGATCAGGGGCTGGTGCACCTCCTGCACCAGGTGGCTGATAACGCTGGCGATGGCGCCGGGGAGCACGTCCACAATGTCGGCGTTGGAGCTCTGGCGCAGAACGTTGGCAAAGGACAGGGAGTCCAGCATAAAGAAGCGCTGAATGGTCAGCAGCCCCAGCTCCCGGGCCCGGCGGATCAGGTTCGGGTGGGTGGATATGATACCGTCGGCCTGGGTGCGGCTGGCGATGTACTCGGCGGAGATGTCCTTTGCGGATATGCCCTCTACCAGGTCAATGTGGATGAAGGCCAGCTTTCCCGCCTCCTTGACCCGGCGGACCAGCTCCTGAATGTTCAGGATGGTTCCATAGAGCAGAAAGACCACCGTATTGTCGGAGGCCAAAGCCCGTTCCAGCCCCTCGTCGTTTTTAACAGCGGCGATGACCGGCGCATCCTGAATTGCCTCTATAAACAGTTCCAGTTTTTCCACGATAAGCGTCCTCCTCTGTCCGGCGCACTGGGGACCTCCGGCGCACCTTCGTCATGCCGCAGCGGCGCGGGCGGTTGGGAATGTACATATGTATATTAGAATACAAATCCGCCGGAAAAGTAATATGTAAAATATCCAACATTTCTCTTTTTTGTCCGTCGAATCCACCAAAAAAGGAACAGTTTCCCGCAATGGGAAAAGGAAACGAGGTTATCACATGGACTCCAAAAAGACGCTTCTTTTCGCGCACCGCGGGTTTTCCGGCAAGTATCCGGAGAACAGCCCCCTGGCCTTTCGCAAAGTCGTGGAAGAAACCGAGGCCGACGGGATTGAAAGCGACGTTCACATCACCAAAGACGGCAAGCTGGTGATCTTCCACGACGCGTCGGTGGAACGCACCTCCAACGGAACCGGCTTCATCAAGGACCTGACCTATGAGGAGATGCTTGCCCTGGATATCGGCGCGTGGATGTCCCCCGAGTTCGCCGGGGAGCACGTCTGGACCCTGCGCCAGCTGCTGGACTTCTGCAAGGAGACCAAACTGCTTTTGAATATGGAGCTGAAGAATTACGAGGTCTTTTACCCCGAGCTGGAGGAGCGGGTCATCGCCGAGATTCGGGATGCCAAGATGGAGGAGCAGGTTTTCGTCTCTTCCTTCAACCACATCTCCATGCAGCGCTTCAAGACGCTCTGCCCGGAGATAGAGACGGGCCTGCTCTACGATAAGCCCTTCCTGGACATGGCGCAGTATATCGCCCGAAGCAACGCGGACAATATGCACCCCCGCTATATGCTGCTGCAATACCAGCCGGAGCTCATGGACCTGTTCCACGGGCGGGGCATGAAGGTCAACACTTGGATCGTCAACGACGAGGAAAACATGCGGGACATGCTGGCGCGGGGCGTGGACTGCATCATCAGCAACTACCCGGATCTTCTCTGCCAGGTGGCAAAGAGCTTCCAGGGATGAGAATGAACGGACCCGGACCGGCAAACGAGCTGTTTGCCAGCCTGGGTCCGTTTTGGCAGTACCAAAGCCAGCCCTCGGCTAAGTAGACAAGGGGTGGCTTTGGTGACAATGACCTAAAAATTAAAAATTTTTTGTGCATAACGTATAACTTCTCATCTGCGCGTCCGGAAACTTTGCCCAGTTTGCTTCTTGCGGAAAGGGCTGGAAGAGGATATACTGACGTCAATCTCCGGGGAGCACCCGCCGGAGAAGTCCCAAACCGAGCTGCGGGAGCCCAAGCGGGCATTCTCCCGCGATCAGTGGAACAGGAGGTTATCAGAATGTTTCAGAAGATTTTTGATGAAGCCGGCGCCCCTTGCCTTGGCGGCCTGACGCTCACTTCCAATATGGATAAATCCGGGCTGGAGCCCAGCTTCGACCGTATGCGCAGAGCCGCCGCCCGGAAAAACCGGAGCACCGCCGGCGACGGCATGTTCTGCCGCAGCAGCCGGGTCTACCGCCGCGGCTGACCGCACCAAAATCCAAACGGGACCGTCTTTCGAACCGCGTTCGAGAGGCGGTCCCGTTTCGCCGCGCTCTCCCCGCCGCTGTGGCTGGTCAAGAGAAACTTTCACTTTAAAGCGTTGACAAGCTTCGCTCCAGCGCATATACTGATCTCGTATTTTAATAAGGAGCGTGAACCCTATGGACCTGACTTTAAACAGCGCCGTACAGAACGTGGAGCTGTCCGGAATCCGCCGTTTCACTTTCCTGGTGCGGGATACCCCCGGTGCCTGCGCCCTGACCATCGGCGAACCGGACCAGAACACGCCGGAGGTGGTGAAAGACGCCGCCAAGGCCGCCCTGGACCGAAACGACACCCACTATCCTCCCGGCAACGGCTATCCATACATGCTGGAGGCCATTTCCAAATTTGAGGAGCGGGCCCACGGCCTGCGCTATTCCCCCGAGGAGATCATTCTGACCATCGGCGCCACGGAGAGCCTGTTCATCGCTCTGTCCACCGTGCTGAATCCCGGCGACGAGGTCATCATTCCCACTCCCGCCTTCAGCCTCTATGAGTCCATTACCCAGCTCTGCCGGGGCGTGCCGGTGGCGCTTCCCACGCAGAACCACCGCTTCCAGATCGACCCCGCCGCCCTGCGGGCCGCTATCACACCGAAAACCAAGGCCATGGTCCTTACCTCTCCCAACAACCCCACCGGCTGCATTTACACCCGGGAGACCCTGGACGCCATTCACGACATCTTGAAGGACAAGCCCATCTTTGTCCTCTGCGACGACGTGTACCGGACCCTGGTCTATACGGACCGCTATCACAGCTTTGCCGAGTACCAGGACATGCGGGACCGGATCATCGTCATCCAGAGCTTCTCCAAGCCCTACGCCATGACCGGCTGGCGGCTGGGCTACTGCCTGGCAGACGCTCCCATCCGGGACCGGATGCAGATTTTCCACCAATACTCGGTGGTCTCCGCCCCCGCCTTCGTTCAGCCCGCCTGCGCCGCCGCCCTGGAGTACGACACCGCCCCCGTGACGGAGCTTTTCCGCAAACGCCGGGACTATGTGTACCGGCGCCTGACGGGCATGGGTCTGGAGGTCCAGGAGCCAGAGGGAGCCTTTTACATGTTCATCAACATTCAAAAGTTTGGCATGGACTCCCTGTCCTTCTGTGAGAAGATGCTGAAGGAGGGGCTGGTTGGCCTGATTCCCGGCGTGTACTTTGGCACCGAGGGGTATATGCGCCTTTCCTACTGCTACTCCGACGAGGATTTGAAGGAGGGTCTGGATCGCGTCGAGAGGTTTATCCATACGCTTTGATGCGGCAGCATGGGTCCTTATCTTCTGAAAAAGTGTGTTTCTTTCCAGGAATGCAGCATAAAACGGGGATGTTTTTCGGCAGAAGAGTTCGAAAAACATCCCCGTTTTAAAATGATGAGGGCGTTGGCGGCCGGTCAGTCCGGCAGCTTCCAATTAAAGAACCGCAGATACGGGTCGCTGATCTTTTTTCGGAAAGCGTCCATATCCCGCTCCCGCCAGTCGTAGTACCCCACGCCGGTTTTATACCCCAGGTCGCCCCGGTCCAGGCGCTCCTGGAGAGAAGGGTGCACGGCCTTGGTGTCGCACAGGTCGGGGTAGAGGTAGCTTTCGATGTTGGCGATCAAATCCAGTCCCGCGTAGTCGAAGTGGTCAAACAGGCCGATGGAGGTATACCGGGGACCCCAGCTGGAGCGGATGCACTTGTCGATGTCCTCCGGGCCGCAGATGCCCTGCTCCACCATGTACACGGCTTCCCGGTACAGCGCGTGCTGGAGACGGTTGGCAATGAAGCCGGGGGCGGGCCGGTTCATCTTGCAGACCTCCCGTCCGCAAGATTCCAGCAGCTCTGTGACGGCGTCGATGGCCCCCTGGTCGGTGAAATCGTTTTTCACCAATTCCACGCAGGGCACCATATGGGGCGGGTTGTAGGGGTGGGCGACCATCAACTTCTCCCGCTGCGTTATCCCCTTGGCCAAATCGGCGGGAGAGATGGCGGAGGTGGTGGAAGCAATCGCTTTCAGCGCCGGACAGTACGCCTCGATCTGCCCATAGACCTCATACTTGACCTCCAGCTTCTCCGTGACGCACTCGAAGACGATCTCCGCGTCTTTCAACCCGGCGTAATGCTCCGTGAAGGACAGCAGCTTTTCGCAGGCGGCGGCCTGCTTTTCCGTTACCAGTCCCTGGGCAATCAGGTCCCGGTAGTAGGTACGGTACTTCTCCAGCCCCACCTCGCGGGTCTTTGCCAGCACAATGGTGGGGATGCCGTTGCCGGTAAAGAGCACGGCAAGGCTGATGCCGATCATGCCTTTGCCAATAATGGCAACCGGACGTTCAGACATAGTACCCCTCCGTTACAGACTGCCCTTGCGGACGAGATAGTCGTAAGCGATGCGGGCGTTGTTGGTGGAGATATACTCCATGCAGTCGGACTGGCCGATGTCCACGGGGCAGCGGCCGGCAAAGTTGATCTTCTCAATGCACTCCTCTTTTGTCCAGCCCTTGTTGATGATGGCGTCTCCCACCACGCTGAGCCAGTTGTAGATAAACTGTTTGTTTTCGGCGATGCACTCTTTGCCCCGCACCGGCCCGTGACCGGGAACGATGTAGTCCACGTCCAGGCTCTGGAGCCAGTCCAGGCTTTTGAACAGCGCGTCGAAGTCAATGCTGTGGAACCAGATCTGGCAGTCGTTGAAGATGTTGTCGCCCACAAACGCCACCCGCTCCTCGGGGCAGTAGATGCTGGTCTGCTCGGGGGAGTGGCCGGGGGTGTGATAGCACTCGAAGGTGTGATCGCCCACCTTCAGCGTCAGCTTGCCGGTGAAGGTGATGTCGGGCTTTCCGATTTCCTCCTCGCCCTCCGGCAGCAGACGGGCGGTCTGGGTGGGGTCCTGCCGCTTCAAAAGGTCCAGGTTGTATTCATAGGTGGTCTGATTGAAGGCGGGGGGAATCTTATAGTATCCGTCCAACACTTTTTCGTGGGCAATGATGGTGGCGCCCTCCTTTTTCAGGTAGGGATTGCCAAACACATGGTCAATGTGGGATTCCGTGTTGATGAGGTACTTGACGCCGCCGCACTTCTCTTTGGCGAATTCGATCATCTGGTCCAGCTGGGTGAACCACTGGGCGGTGTCGATGAACACCGCGCCCTCGCTGGTCAGGACCATGGAGGGGTCGCAGCCCCGGATGCCGGTGAAGGTGTATACATTCGGTGTGATCTGCTCAATTTCAATGTCGGGGGAGCTGACGGCGTGGTCATAGTCCGCGCAGTGGCTCTGCCCGATTCCAACGACTTTTAACATAGGATCATGTCCTCCTCTATCAAAGTTGTTTCAATTGTTAATAGGAGAAAAGCCTCAGACCATCTTCAGCTCTTCCATCAGCTTGTCGATCTCATCAAAGACCAGCTGGGGGCTCTTGGCCCGGATCATGTAATAAGGCCGTCCGGCGGCGTACTTGGCGCAGAAGGCCGCCCGGTCCTGCCGCCGCGCGTCGGTGTCGATGATGGGCATGGCCAGACCGGACTTGCCGCACAGCAGCTGGTTCAGCCCGAAGAAGTTCATCATGGAGTGATAGCTCTGATAGGACGCCTCGAACTGGCCCATCTTCTTCACATCGGTCTTGAACCATCCGTCGATACAGGGCATGACGGCCAGGGTCATCTGCTTGGGCTCATAGCACATGGGCATCTCCGGCTCGTCTCCAAAGAACATCTTGACGCCCTCGTCTTGGTCGGCCAGGTCGGAGCGCTCGGTGCCCTTGGCCCGCTTGCGGACGTAGATGTTCTTGGAACCGTAGAGGGCGATGCCGGTCTCGTGGTCCATGACCGTGGTCTCCGTGGAGAAGATTTCCGCGCCCCGGCGGCAGCCCTCCAGCTGTGTCATGGACTTGCCGTGGTTGTTCTCGCCGCCCACCAGCAGGATGCCGTGGCCCTTGTAGATGACGCTGGAGGAGTGGAAGGGATGGAGGCCCGCCTTGTCCATCTCATTGGCCAGCATGGAGACCATGATCTTGTTCAGCTCGCCCTCTTCCCAGAAGCTGGTGAGGATCAGCTGGTTATTCTCATAACGGATGGACTTCACGGCCTCGTCGTAATACCAGACAATATCGGGCGTCTCCTTGGTGATCTCGTGGGAGACCTCCACGGAGCCCAGACGGTAATTCAGGAAGGACATATCCTCCGCCACAGCGGTCCGCTTGGGGCCGCCGACGACGTCAAAGCGGAGGACCGCCTTGTTGCTGCTGATCTGTTCCGAAAAAGTGCTCATATGACTGCTCCTTTTTGATGATTATTTCATGGTGGTGATGGGGCGGGACTGGAGGAGAAAGACCTCGCCGTCAATGATAGCCCACTCAATGTCCTCCGGCTTTTTGTAGAAATCCTCAATCTTCCGGGCAAGGTCCACCAGGCGGTTCCGCTCGGCGTCGGTCAGCACCGGGGCCTCCCGCAGCTCCTCGGGGACGGGTTCCTCTTTGGTGCCGCCCCGCTCGCTGAGCCGGACCACCATGGTCTCCTTTTCCGAAATATACTCGGTGGTGACCTCGCCGGTCTTTTTGTCGATCCAGAGATTGTCCGGCGTGACAATGCCGGAGACGATGGCTTCCCCCAGGCCCCAGGCCGCCTCCAGCACCACGGTGTTATAGTCGTTTGTGATGGGGTTGGAGGTGAACATGACGCCCGCCTTCTGGGCGCTGACCATGCGTTGGACCACCACGGCAATGGAGATGCTCCGCTCGTCGAATCTCTTCTCCCGGCGGTAGAAAATGGCCCGGTCGTTATACAGGGAGGCCCAGCACTCTTTGATGAACTTTACCACGTCGTCATTGCCGATGACGAAGAGGAAGGTTTCCTGTTGTCCGGCGAAGCTGGCGTCGTCCAGGTCCTCGGCGGTGCCGCTGGAACGGACGGCCACCGGCTCCCGGCCGCTGCCGATCTGCATATAGTGCCGCACGATGTCCTCCGCCATCTCCTGGGGAACAGGACAGTTGATGATCTTCTGCCGGATTTCCGCCGAGACGGCCACCAGGGAGGCCTCACTGGAAAAATCGATGGTCTCCAGCTTCTCGAACACATAGTCCCAGAGGCCGTTGGCCTCCATATAGGCGTTGAACATCTCAGAGCGGACAATGAAGCCTCCGGGCACCGGGAGCCCCGCCCGGGACATCCGGCAGAGGCTGGCGCCCTTGCCTCCGGCAGCCAGGGCAAGCTCTTCGTCGGGAATCTCGTCAAACCAAGCAAGATACTGATTCATGGTACATAAATCCTTTCCAACAGAAGTGGGACGCGGCGCGCGGACAGGCCGTGCGCCGCGCCGGCGTGAGACAAATCAGCCAATGACCTCTACGACGCCCTTGGAACCGTCGACGCGAATCTTATCGCCGGTCTTGATAAGCTGGGTGGCGCGGCGGGTGCCGACGACGCAGGGCACGCCGAACTCGCGGGCCACCACGGCGGGGTGAGAGAGGGCTCCGCCGGTGTCGGTGACCAGGGCGGAAATCTTGGAGAAGGAGACAACCCAGGCGGGGTTGGTCATCTTGCAGACCAGAATCTCACCCTCCTTGACGGTGTCCAGCTCGGAGGGGTCGGACACCAGATGGGCCACGCCCTCCTGCACGCCGGGGCAGCCCGGGATGCCCTTTAGAACGGTCTTGCTGATCTCGGCCTTGGTCTCTTTTTCCTGCTGCTCGGCCTCGAACTTCTGGGGATAGCCCCACAGGGATTTATAGGGCTCGTTGTAAACCTGCCACTCGGTGACGGTGCCGTACCACTCCTGGGGGGCGATCTTTTTCGCGGCCTCCATCTCGGCCCGGCGGGTCTTCACCAGCTCCTTGACGGGATAGTCAGAGGTGCAGGCGCAGCGGATTTCGTCGTACTTGAGCATGAAGATGTCCTCGGCGTCCTCCAGAAGGCCGGCCCGGACCATGGCCTTGCCGATCTGGACAAAGGCGACGCGCATGTGGGAGTAGATGCCCTGGTCGATGTAGAAGTGATGATCGGGGGTGAGGGGGGCCATCTTGACGCAGAGGTCCAGGGCGTATTTCAGCTCGGCCAGCAAAGCGGGGTCGCTGACCCGGGCATAAAGCCCGTCGATGGCGGCCTTCTGGGAGTCCATGCAGGCCTGATACTCGGTGTTGAAGTTATAGTCGTTGGCCACATAACCCCGGACAGCCTCGTAAACAGGGGTGGGGTCCTCGTACCAGGTCTTGTAGATGAACTCGTGGGTGTACATGGCCTTGAAGCCGTACTCCTCCCGATAGGCCTCCATCATGGAGAGGAACTTCTCGCTGCCGGGGACGCCGGCCACCTTCTCCATAATCACGGCGTTGTCCGTGGTGGAGAGGAAGAGTTCCTTCAAAGCGGGAACCCGGCAGACC
>NZ_CAJTUX010000018.1 GCF_910579365.1 uncultured Oscillibacter sp. | reverse complement strand
TGGGGGACGGCGCGTCCACCGTGGTGATGGAACAGCTGCGGACCCAGGACCCGGAGCCCCGCGACCACCTCTGCTATCTCACCAAGACCCCGGACGGAAAGATTTTGAAATCCTCCACCGTCTACATCCGGGACCGGAAGGGCCGGGTCTCTGCCATCCTGTCCATCAATTACGACATCTCCCGCCTTATTTTGATGGAGGAGGCCCTGCGCAACCTGACTTCCACCGGGGAGGAGGTCCCCTCCGAACCGGAGAAGATCACCAACGTCAGCGACCTGCTGGACGAGCTCATCCAGCAGTCCGTGGCGCTGGTCGGCAAGCCCGCCGCCGTCATGAACAAGGACGACAAGGTGAAGGCCATCCAGTTCCTCAGCCAGAACGGGGCGTTCCTCATCACCAAGTCCGGCGACAAGGTTGCCAAATATTTCGGTATCTCCAAGTACACGTTGTATTCCTATATTGACATGAATAAACAGGAGGGCAGCTGACATGATCGATCTTACCATCAACAAGCAAGGACTGGAGCACAACCTGAAAAAGGCCCGGGAGCAGAATATCCTCATCCCCACCATCTCCCAGATGCAGCACCCGGAGACCATCCCCGGCAAGGTCCGGGACAAGCTGAAGGACGTGGGCCTTTGGGACGTGAATCCCCTGAACCTCTTCCGCATCACCTGGAAGAACGAGGCCAAGGAGTCCGGCGGCCTTTTCCAGGAGGTGCCCAACTACATCGAGCTTCCCCCGGAGCTCACCGGCGTGCCCTGCCGCATCATCGCCATGGCGGGCAAGTGGTTTCCCACGGGCTGCCACAAGGTGGGCGCGTCCTTCGGCTGCCTGGCCCCCCGGCTGGTGACGGGGCAGTTCGACGTGGACGTCCACAAGGCCGTCTGGCCCTCCACCGGCAACTACTGCCGGGGCGGCGCCTTTAACTCCAAGCTGCTGGGGGCCCAGGGCGTGGCCATCCTCCCTGCCGAGATGAGCCAGGAGCGGTTCGACTGGCTCCACGAGATCGGGGCCGAGGTCATCGCCACCCCGGGCTGCGAGTCCAACGTCAAGGAGATTTTCGACAAGACCAACGAGCTCAAGCAGGACCCCCAGTATATGATCTTCAACCAGTTTGAGGAGATGGGCAACCCCCTCTGGCACTACAACGTCACCGGCTTCGCCCTGGCGGACCTCTTCGAGGCCGTCAAGCGCCCCGGGGACCGCTTCGCCGGGGCCTGCTTCACCTCAGGCTCCGCCGGAACCATGAGCACCGGCGACCTGCTCAAGGAGCGCTATCCCCTTCTCAAGCTGGGCGTGGGCGAGGCGCTCCAGTGCCCCACGATTCTCAACAACGGCTTCGGCGGCCACCGGATCGAGGGCATCGGCGACAAGCACATCCCCTGGATTCACAACGTGAAGAACACGGATCTGGCCATCGCCATTGACGACGAGGACTCCCAGCGCCTCCTGCGCCTCTTCAACACCCCCGAGGGGCAGGACTACCTTCTCAACACCCTGAAGCTGGACCCCGCGCTGGTGGAAAAGCTGACGTGGCTTGGCATCTCCGGCATCGCCAACGTGCTTTGCTGCATCAAGATGGCCAAGTACTACGAGTTCACGGACCGGGACGTGGTGGGCACCGTGCTGACGGACTCCGCCGCCATGTACGGAAGCCGGATTCAGGAGCTCCACGACCTGCACGGCGCGTACACCTCCGCCGAGGCCCGGCTGGACCATAACCTTCACGTTCTGGGCCTGAAGACCGACAGCATGATGGAGCTGACCTACGCGGACCGCAAGCGGGTCCACAACCTGAAATACTACACCTGGGTGGAGCAGCAGGGCAGAGACATGCACGAGCTCAACGCCCTGTGGTACGACACCGAGGGCACCTGGGACGCCGTCCACGCCCAGGCCAAGGACCTGGACGCCCTCATCGACGCCTTCAACGAGGAGAGCGGCGTGCTGAAAAACCTGTAAATCGGAATAGGAAAAGGCGAAGCGTTCAGCTCCGCCTTTTTCGCGTATCCGCCCGGGGAGGGGCGGTCAGATTTTCTTCTTGGCATCCTCCATCAGGGCCTTGACCCTGGCCCGGATTTCCGCGATTTCCCTGGTCTCCGCTTCCTCCAGCGGCAGGTCCGGGATATCCTCCAGGCGCAGCATTTCCCCGCCCGTGCGCAGCCACGCCTTGAGTTCCGTTTCCAGGGTCAGCTCTCCCTTCCGCTCCTCTTCGCACAGCTTTCTGGCCCAGAGCATTCCCTCGATCAGGACGTCCCCGGCCGCGCCGAAATTCATCTCGTCCATCAATGTCAACGCGTCCGAGACGGCGTTGTAAAGACGCAGGTAGCAATGGGGCGCTTCTTCCATTTCGATCACCTCAGCAAGTTTTTATTTGTGCTATGTTTTGTTTTATATTATATAATGCATCAATTCGGCAAAAATTGCAATACCCTATGTATTACAAGACAGCAATAATTTTGTATTGCACGGGGTGTGAAATGAGAAAATTCAAAATTCCCAAGAATCCCTCTTCCACGAACAAATCCGTTCGTTTTCCCAATGACCTGATTGAGGAGGTAGAAACCGCCATTCGCGGAACAGACTGCACCTTCTCTGCCTTTGTCGTTGAGGCCGTCCGGGTAGCTCTGGATAACCTGCGCGAGGACGAGGATGGCGGGACGTGAATCGGGGCCTTGGGGAGCGCCCGGTTGGAGGATTGAACCGCGCGGGGGCGGCGATCGCCGCCCCTGCTTGACAAAAGAATCCCGCTCATATATAATCATAACAGAAGGGCGCCGCCGCAAGACGGTTCGCCCGCGAAATAAGCTAGGGACTTACTCCGCTAGCCGTTCGGGTACCGGCCGGACGGCTAGCACGCTTTTGTGGTAAGTACCAGCATTGTCCCGATGAAAAACACCAGGAAACGCAGCACAGCAAAAAGCTGTCTCTTCCACATCCGCACCACCTCCCCCTGTCTGGAATTTGCGTTGGGGTATTATCGGTGGACCAACCATCCTATGCAGCAGCGCTCTTCTCCCTTTATTATACAGATTACAACACGGGTTGTCAATTCACATAAACCAGGGCCGGGAACGCATGGCGTTCCCGGCCCTGGTTCTCAAACGCGCAGGCCTCAGCGAATCTTCCGGGCCTCCACGTAGTACCGTTTGTCCTCCGCGTGGCCCATGGAGAAGGTCTTCCGGGGCAGCACGCCGTCGGCCATGACGGTCTTGAACAGCTGCTGCTTCCCCATGGCGGGCAGCTTGAAGCCGATGCTCTCCGGCTGGCGGCCCAGGCGGTCCGTCACCTCGCCGCCGTGGATATAGTCGATCTCGCCGCCGTGGTCCTTGACATAGCCGTCCAAAAAGGCCTGGAGGGTTCCCACCGCCAGCTGCACCCGGGGATTGGGGACGGTGAGAAAACCCTCGCCTCCGGCGTGGGTATAGGCGATGACGTGCCCCTCGCCCCTGCCCTCGTAAGCGCCGGGGTAGGCGGCCAGGAAGGATTCCAGCACCTCCCCCGGCTTCACGCCGAAGACCACCCGGTGGATGGGCTCGAACTGGAGGGCGCTGTCGTGGTTGTTCACCACCTCCACCAGGGCGTACCGGGCGGGGAGGGCGGCCCACTCGCTCTCGGGGGTGACCTTCTTCAGGTCCTCATAGCACTGCTTGGCGGTGGCCAGGGAGTGGTTCCCGTCTCCCACGGCGAAGAGCAGCGGCGGAGCGTCCTTCACGCCGTACTTCCAGGTCTGCTCCTCCGGGGAGCAGAGGGCCGCCAGGGCGTCCGCCGTCTGGTCCATCTGGGCGGAGGAGAGCCGCCAGCCGGTGATGCCGCCGCCGCCCTGCTGGAGGGGGAAGCGGTAGAGCTCCTCCATCTCGCCGGAGGCCCGGGTCAACGGCTCGATGACGGTTTTATTGGGGTCGTCGATGAGGAGCATGACGTGGGGCAGCTCGATGGGGGCGTCCTTCCGGACCTTCACCCGGGGGGGGATGCGGGAGAGGACGGTGCCCTCCGTGGCCCGGATGAGGGCCCCGGAGCCGGGGGTGAAGTCGTACTGCTCCAGGTCCACCATGCCAATCAGGCCGTGGCGGATTTTCCCGTCCGACTGGACCCGCTCGATATAGAGGAGGCTGTCCTCCAGGGTGCGGAACAGCCCGCCGTCCAGATAGGCGCTCATGGCGGCGTTGACGGCGGCGATGCGCTCCTCCACGTCCGGGGCGTTCAGCCCCGCCTCGGGGAGGATGAGCCGCAGGGTGGAGGGGGCGTCTCCCACGTTCTCCTCCACCGCCTGCCAATACTCGGGCTGGGAGGTGAACTGGTCGCAGGCCACCACGGCCCACTTTGTCATATCCGTGCCCTCCTTGGGCAGGAGGATGTTGGCGGGATAGAAGCCTAAGGTTTCAAACTTCGGATTCATGGTCGCGTCTCCCTTCCTGTTTTATTCAGAGTTGTCTTCGTTGCCGCCGCTTCAGCCCGGATGCGCTCCGGGCAGGCGAAGCGCGATCAAGTTCTTCTGGATACTTTTCTTTCAAGAAAAGTATCACAAAGCGGCCTTGATGGCGGCGAGCAGATCATCGAACTCCTCATAGGCGGGGATGTTCGGGTAGTCCTTCTTGATCTGCTCCGTGCTCTTGAAGAGGAAGCCCGCCTTGCTGGCCTGGATCATGGCCAGGTCGTTGAAGCTGTCCCCGGCGGCGATGGTCTCGTACCCGATGGACTGGAGGGCCTTGACGGTGGTGAGCTTGGACTTCTCGCAGCGCATCCGGAAGCCGGTGATCTCCCCGCTGGGGGCCACCTCCAGCGTGTTGCAGAAGATAGTGGGCCAGTTCAGCTTTTCCATCAGGGGCTTGGCAAACTGCTCAAAGGTGTCGCTGAGAATCAGCACCTGGGTGGTGGCCCGAAGGTCGTCCAAAAACGCCTTCGCCCCGGGGAGGGGATCGATTTTGGCGATGGTGGCCTGAATTTCCTTGAGGCCCAGGCCGTGCTCCTTCAAAATGCCCAGGCGGAAGTTCATCAGCTTGTTGTAGTCGGGCTCGTCCCGGGTGGTGCGGCGGAGCTCCGGGATGCCGCTGGCCTCGGCGAAGGCAATCCAGATTTCGGGGACCAGAACGCCCTCCATGTCAAGACATACGATGTTCATAGCATTTCTCCTTGGTGTTCCGTAATGGGGGAACCGAGTTCTCTGCCTGTAGTATACCAGAGTTTCCGGCGCTTGTCACCTGTAATTTGCGCCGCCGGGGCGGGCGGGTTTTTGTCCGGCGGGACTTGCTTTTTCCGGAATCCTATGGTATCTTGAGCGGTGCAAAGCGTCAAGCAAAACGGCAGGCGGCCCCTGTCTTTCAAGCCGGATGCTTCCCGCTATTCTAAAAGTAAGGAAAGAGGCAGCGTCTATGGATTTCCAGACCCTCTCCGCCGCGCGGTACTCCCTGCGCAAGTTCGACTCCCGGCCCGTGGAACCGGAAAAACTGAACCTCATTCTGGAGGCCGGGCGAAACGCCCCCACCGCCCACAACTACCAGCCTCAGCGCATCTTCGTCCTCCAGAGCGCCGGGGCCCTGGAGAAGGCCGACGCCTGCGCCGGCTCCCACTTCCATCCCCCGGTGATGCTGGCGGTGGGCTATGACCCCTCCGTCTCCTGGAAGCGGGAGACCGACGGCAAGGACCACGGCGAAATCGACGCCGCCATCGCCGTTACCCAGATGATGCTCCAGGCCGCGGACCTGGGCCTGGGCACCACCTATGTGGGCATGTTCGAGCCGGAAAAGCTGCTGGCCGCGTTCCCGGAAATGGCGGGAATCCGCCCCATCGCCCTGCTGCCCCTGGGCTATCCGGCGGAGGGGGCTCACCCCGCCCGCCTCCACACGGACCGCAAACCTTTGGAGGAGCTGACGGTCTATCTCTGAGACGCAAGCAGGAGGCTGCCGAAGGGCAGCCTCCTGCTTGTTACCGTCTCTTTCTCCCGCCGCGATAACCCCGGCGGTTTCCGCCGCCGACGCTGCGTCCATAGCGGTAGCGGCGGCGGCTGAAGAGCAGCTTCCACCCCGCGAAAAGCACCGCCAGCACCGCCACTACGCCCAGGATCACCTTGGCGGCGGCTGTGGAGAAAAACGCCTTCACGTCCCGCCACAAAACCCGCAGGCGGGAGGCCTCCACACTGTTCAGCGCCGCCAGATCCACCTGGGCGCACTCCTCCCCGTTCAGGCGGATGGTCATGGTGCCCAGCACGTCCCCCTCGCTGATGGGGGCCTCCGCCGGGTCGGATTTCAGCTCGATGGTCTTCTCCAGCTCCTCCAGGTCCACCCCCTTGGGCAGCAGCAGCTCCACCGTCTTCACCGGGCGGAGGGTCACGTAATCCGTGGAGGAGAGGGACACCGGGGCCTCGCCGGCCACGTCGTCTTCTTTCAAAACCGTCTGGTAGGAGAAGTTGCCAAAGCCCCAGTCGTACAGCCGGTTCGTCTCGCCGAAGCTGTAGGTCCACCAGGTTCCATCCGCCCGCTGTTCCCGCTCCGTCCCCAGAATGACGCAGAGGAAGTCCATGCTGGCCCTCTGGGCCGTGGAGACCAGGCAGTGCCCCGCCAGGGAGTGGGACCCGGTCTTCACGCCGTGGACGTCCCCGTTGTAGTAGTCCCTGCCGCTGCGGATGAGGAAGTTCGTGTTGTTCAGCTGCCGCTCCTCTGAGACGTTGGTGGCGGGGACGGTGTGGGAGCTGGTGTCGCAGATGGTCATGAACATGGGGTATTCCAGGGCCGCCTCGGTGATGAGATACAGGTCCCAGGCGGAGGAGTAGTGCTGGGAATCGTGGAGCCCGTGGGGATTCATGAAGTGGGTATTCTCACAGCCCAGCTCCTCCGCCTTGGCGTTCATGGCGGCCACAAAGCCGCTGACGGAGCCGGAGACCTTCTCCCCCAGGATGGCGCTGGCCTCGTTGGCGGAGCTCATCATCATGCAGTACAAAAGCTCCTCCACCGTCAGCGCCTCCCCCACCTCGATGCCGGCGGTGCTGCCGTCCTCCGCCAGGTCCTCCATGGCGGTGGCGGTGGCGGTGATCTCCTGGCTCATGGAAAGGCGCCCCTCGTCCACAGCCTCCAGCACCAGAAGGCAGGTCATGATTTTGGTGAGGCTGGCGGGATAGAGCTCGTCGTGCTCATTCAGGGCATAGACCACCGCCCCGGTCTTCCGGTCCACCAGCAAAGCCGCCTTGGCCTGGATTTCCGGGTCCGGGACCCCCGCCGCCCCGGCGGGGACAGTCAGCTGTGCCGCCAGCAGAAGAAGCAGGAAAAAAATCGAGAAAAAGCGCGTTGTTTTCATGTCCATCCCCCAAAATATGTGATATACTAAGTCTCAGCCAGGCCCTCAGGCGGCGGTTTGACGCCGCCGTTCGATGATTTCTTCACCTAGTATAGCAAAAAAAACGGAGGAACGCAACATGGACAAGCGCGGAAACATCGCTCTGGGGGAGTGGATGCTGCTGGGTTTGACGGGGCTGTTTTTGTGCCTGCTTCTGGGGCTCTTTCTCCATGACCGGGCGGCGCTGGCAATTCCCGCCGCCGCGGAGACGGAACGGAGCGCCCCCATTGAGGCGGTCCGCCCCGACCCGGCGCCCCTCAATCTCAACACCGCCTCGGAGGAGGCGCTTACCGCCCTCCCCGGCATCGGGGAGGAGCTGGCCCGGCGGATCGCGGCCTACCGGGAGGCCAACGGGCCCTTCGCGGCCGTGGAGGATTTGACAAAGGTCTCCGGCATCGGCCAGGGCAAGCTGGCCGCGCTGGAGGGATGGATTACAGTGGAGGATACGGAATGAAAATCCTGGTGGTAGACGACGAGAAGACCCTGGTGAAGGGCATCAAATTCAATTTGGAAAATGAGGGCTATGAGGTGGAGTGCGCCTACGACGGCGCCGCCGCCGTGGAGCTGGCCCGGGAGGGGAAGCTGGACCTCATCATCCTGGACCTGATGATGCCGGAGCTGGACGGGCTGGAGGCCTGCATGCGCATCCGGGAGTTTTCCAACGTGCCCATCATCATGCTGACGGCCAAGAGCGAGGACGCGGACAAGCTGATGGGCTTTGAGTGCGGGGCGGACGACTATCTCACCAAGCCCTTCAACATCCTGGAGCTCAAAGCCCGGGTCCGTGCCCTTCTCCGCCGGGCCGCCGGAGTCCAGCGGAACCGGGGCAGCATTCTCACCGCAGGGGGCATCACCCTGAACACCGAGGAGCGCTCCGCCGCCCGGGGGGACACGCCGGTGGACCTCACCGCCAAGGAGTACGATCTGGTGGAACTTTTGATGCGCAACCCCCGGCGGGTCTACAGCCGGGAAAACCTGATGAACGTGGTGTGGGGCTACAGCTACGCCGGGGACTACCGGACGGTGGACGTACACATCCGCCGCCTGCGGGAGAAGCTGGAGGAGAACCCGGCGGAGCCGGACCACATCTGCACCAAGTGGGGGGTGGGGTATTATTTCAAGGAATGAACGGTCTTATTGGAGCAGCCTCCAGTTCCGCTTCGGCCTGAGCTACATCCTGGTCATCCTGGCGGTGCTGGTGCTGCTGAATACCTATCCCCTCCTGGTGTCCGAGGATTTGGTGTTCCACTCCAAGGCCACGAATCTCCAGAGCAGCGTCTCCGTCATGGTGAACGCCCTCTCCGGCCTCTCCCCCCTGACGGAGCAAAACGTCGGCGACGCCATGGCCCTGGCGGAGGAGGCGGGCCTGAGCCGCATCCTGGTCACCAACAGCACGGGGCGGGTGCTCTACGACACCCGCGAGACCGGCTCCGCCGTGGGCTATCTGGCCTTGTACACGGAGATCGTCCGGGCCCTTCAGGGATACGACGCGTTCAGCTGCACCTACCAGCGGGGGGCCTTCCGAAGCCGGGCCTCCTCTCCGGTGATGTACCAGAGTCAGGTTATCGGCGCGGTCTACGCCTATGAGTACGACACAGAGCAGGCCGCCCTCCTCTCCGGCCTTCAGGAGACACTGCTGCGCCTCTCCGCCATGGCGGGGGTTCTGGTGCTGCTGCTGAGTTTGGTGCTGTCCAAGGCCCTGACCCACAAGATCGGCCTGCTCCTCACTGCCATCCGGCAGGTGCGGGAGGGGTCCTACAGCCACCGGGCGGCCATTCGGGGCCGGGACGAGATCGCCCAGATCGGCTTTGAATTCAACAGCCTGGCGGACCGCCTCCAGACTACGGAGACCGCCCGGCGCCGCTTCGTCTCCGACGCGTCCCACGAGCTGAAAACCCCTCTGGCCGCCATCCGGCTGCTGTCGGACTCCATCTTGCAGACGGACAACATCGACCCGGAGACCACCAAGGAATTCGTCTCCGACATCGGCCGGGAGGCGGAGCGCCTCTCCCGCATCACGGAGGACCTTCTCCGCCTCACCCGGCTGGACAGCGGCGTGCTGGATCCCCCGGCGGAGGTGGACATCCTGCCGGTTCTGGAGCAGGCCATGCGGATGATGACCCTGGTGGCCCAGGAGAAGGGGGTGGACCTCACCTACTCCGCCGGGGGGGCGTGCGTGGTCCTGGGGACCCGGGACGAGACCCATCAGGTCATCTACAATCTGGTGGACAACGCCGTGAAGTACTCCGCCGCCGGCGGCTCCGTCCAAGTCTCCCTGAACCGGGAGGGGGAGCAGGTGATCCTCGCCGTGGCGGACAATGGCGCGGGCATCCCGGAGGCGGACCTGCCCCGGATTTTCGAGCGGTTCTACCGGGTGGACAAGGCCCGGTCCCGGGCCGCCGGAGGCACGGGCCTGGGCCTCTCCATCGTCAGCGACACGGTGAAGCGCCGGGGCGGAACCGTGGAGGCCGCCAACCGTCCCGGGGGCGGCGCGGTGTTCACCGTCCGCTGGCCCGCCCTGGAGAGGAGGGAGGACGCGTGAGACACCGGCTCTGCCTGCTGCCGCTGCTGCTTCTGCCGCTTCTGCTGGCGGGCTGCCAGCGGGAGGAACCGGCCCGGACCGCCTATCAGCTCTACTTCCAGGAGGCGGACCTCACCTATTCCGCCGGGGACTCCCCCTTCCGCACGGAGACCGTGTACTTATACGACGCGGAGACCGGCACGCCCCTCCGGCTGGCGGAGGCGCTGATAAACGAGCTTTTGAAGGGCCCCGCCGACGAGACCCTGAAAAGCACCCTCCCCGCCGGGACCACGCTGCTCTCCCTGCGCATCGCGGGGGATCGGGCCCAGGTGGACCTGTCCCCTTCCTATGAGAGCCTTTCCGGCGTGGCGCTGACCCTGGCGGACAGCGCCATCGCCATGACCCTCTCCCAGGTGCCGGAGGTGTCCTCCGTCCAGATCACCGTTCGGGGCCGGGAGCTGGCCTATCGGGACCAGCAGGTGCTGAACATCCGGGAGGTGCTGCTGACGCCGGGGGAGGACGTGGTCAGCACCGTGGATGTCCTCCTCTATTTCCTGGACCAGGAGGGCCGTCTGGTCCCGGACGCCCAGACCCTGGACCTCTATGAGGGCGACACCCAGGTCTCCGCCGTGGCCAGGGCCCTGGAGCAAAAGCCGGAGGGCCGGAACCTCTTCTCCCCGCTGCCGGAGGGCTTTCAGGTGAAGTCCGTGTGGCTGGAGGAGGACATCTGCTACGCGAACCTCTCCTCCGCCCTGCTGGAGGGAGCGGAGGAGCAGGCGGTCCAGACCGCCCTCCGGGCGCTGGAGCATTCCCTTTCCTCTCTGGAGGCGGTGGAGGAGGTCCGCTTCCTGGTGGACGGCGAGTTCCGCCGGAGCCTGGGGGCGCTGGCGGAGCTGGAGGAGTAAAGTTTTGTCCTTGACATCCCTTCGCGGCTCCTGTAAACTAAAAAAGGTGGACCTTTTCAGGGCCGCCGCAAGAAACGAACAAAGAAACAGGAAGGAGAACCTCCGCTATGAGAACCCCCTCTGACCAGCAGACGCTGTTCCAGATTCGAGGCATTCCCCCGCTGGGCTCCGCCGTCTCCTTGTCCCTCCAGCATCTGGTCGCCATGATTGTGGGCTGCGTCACGCCGCCCATCATCATCGCCGGGGCCATCGGCCTGAGCCAAACGGACCGGGTGCTTCTGATCCAGGCCTCTCTGGTCATGTCCGCCGTGTGCACCATTATCCAGCTCTACCCTGTGAACAAGTATTTCGGCTCCGGCCTGCCGGTCATCATGGGCGTCAGCTTCGCCTATGTTCCCAGCATGCAGGCCATCGCCTCCACCGGCGGCGGCGTGGGGGCCATCGCCGGGGCCATGATCGTGGGCGGCATTGTCGCCATGATCGTGGGGGTGTTCGTGAAGAAGATTCGCCTGCTCTTCCCCCCGGTGATCACCGGCACGGTGGTTTTCACCATCGGCCTCTCCCTCTATCCCACGGCCATTAACTACATGGCCGGCGGCACGGCCAATACATATCAGCTGGTGGTGGAGACCAAGGGGCAGACGGAGGCTTTGGTTTACGGCTCCTGGCAGAACTGGCTGGTGGCCATTCTCACCCTGGCCATCGTCATGCTGCTGAACAACCACGGCAAGGGCATCTGCAAGCTGGCCTCCATCCTCATCGGCATGCTCTGCGGCTATGTGATCTCCATGTTCTTCGGCATGGTCTCCTTCGCCGAGGTGGGCTCCGCCGCCTGGTTTTCCCTGCCCCGGGTGATGCACTTCGGCGTCACCTTCGACCTCCCCTCCTGCGTGGCCATCGGGCTGCTCTTCGCCATCAACTCCATTCAGGCCATCGGCGACTTCACCGCCACCACCGTGGGCGGCCTGGACCGGGACCCCACGGATCAGGAGCTCCAGGGCGGCATCATCGCCTACGGCGCCAGCAACATCCTCACGGCCTTCTTCGGCGGCCTGCCCACGGCCACCTACTCCCAGAACGTGGGCATCGTCACCACCAACAAGGTGGTCAACCGCATCGTCTTTGCCCTCACCGGCGGCTTTTTGCTGCTGGCGGGCCTGTCCCCCAAGTTCGCCGCCGTGCTGACCACCATCCCCCAGTGCGTCCTGGGCGGGGCCACCATCACCGTCTTTTCCACCATCGCCATGACCGGCATGAAGCTCATCGCCTCCCAGAACCTGACGGCCCGGAACACCACCATCGTGGGACTCTCCGCCGCCCTGGGCGTGGGCGTCTCCCAGGCCAGCGGGGCCCTGAGCCAGTTCCCCGACGGCTTCACCATGATTTTCGGCAAGTCCCCCGTGGTCATCGCCACGCTGATGGCGGTGCTGCTGAACCTGATCCTGCCCAAAGAAAAGAACTGAGAACGTTATGGAGATTGAGATTCTGCGCTTCCACTGCCCCGGCCTGTCGGACGGCGGCTTCTTCCCCCGGGACAACACCGGCCGGGGGAAGGACCTGTCCCCCGAGATCGTGCTGGAGAATCTGTCCCCCCGGGCCAGGACCCTGGCCGTCACACTGGAGGACCTGAGCCACCCTCTCAAGGGCTTCACCCATTGGATAATGTGGAACTTTCCCGCCCGGGAGGTCATCCCCGGCGGTCTGCCCAAGTACGAGCGGCTGGAGTGCGGGGCGGCCCAGGGCATGGCCTACGGCATTCACCGCTACGCGGGGCCCAAGCCGCCCCCCTGGTCCCGTCACCGCTACCGGCTGACGGTTTACACCCTGGACTGCGTCCTGGGCCTGAGCTCCAACGCCCGGAAGAAGCACTTCCTGAAGGCGGCGGAGGGACACATCCTGCAAAAAGGCTGCCTGACGGCAGAATATGGCTGAGGAAACCGGGGAGGCGCAAGCCTCCCCCGGTTTTGGCGTCCCGACCCGGACGGGCATAGGGGGCCCTTGCGCATGCCCGGCGGGACCGCCCTTGATTTCCCCTCTTGCTTTTTTCCCGCGAAGGGACTATAATTCAATGCTATAAAGCTATAAAGCGCTAAACAATTCCCGTTCCAGCCATCCGGACTCATCGTCCGCAAGAAATAGAAGGAGGAATCTCCCTATGAACTTTGTCTTCATCTCCCCCAACTTCCCGGAGGCCTACCGCTGGTTCTGCATCCGCCTGCGGGAGAACGGCGTCAACGTCCTGGGCGTGGGCGACGCGCCCTATGACGGGCTCCACCCCGATTTGAAAAAGGCCCTGAGCGAGTACTACCGGGTGGACAGTCTAGAGGACTACGATCAGGTTCTTCGGGCCCTGGGCTACTTCACCGGGCAGTACGGCAAAATCGACTGGGTGGAGAGCAACAATGAATACTGGCTGGAGCTGGACGCCCGGCTGCGGACGGACTTCAACATCACCACCGGGCTCAAGGCCCATGAGATCGAAAAGTACAAGAGCAAGATGGCCATGAAGGCCTTCTATAAAAAAGCCGGCCTCCCCTGCGCCCGGTACGCGCCGGTGACGGACCTGGAGACGGGCCTGGCCTTCGCCGGCGAGGTGGGCTATCCCATCATCGTCAAGCCGGACAACGGCGTGGGGGCCATCGCCACCTGGAAGCTCAAGAACGACGAGGACATGCGGCAGTTCTTCCGAGACCCGCCGCCGGTGCAGTACCTGATGGAGGAGTACGTCTCCGGCTCCGTCACCACCTATGACGGCGTGTGCGATTCCCGGGGCGAGGTGCTCTTCGCCGCCAGCCACATCACCCGGAATTCCATTATGGACATGGTGAACGAGGGCGTGCCGACGTATTACTATGTGGATAAGGAGGTCCCTGCCGACGTGGAGGCCGCCGGCAGGGCCACGCTGAAGGCCTTCGGCGCGGCCAGCCGCTTTTTCCACCTGGAGTTCTTCCGCCTGACGGCGGACAAGCCGGGCCTTGGCCGGGTGGGGGACATCGTGGCCCTGGAGGTGAACATGCGTCCCGCCGGAGGCTATACCCCCGACATGCTGAACTTCGGCCAGAGCGTGGACGTCTACCAGATCTGGGCGGACATGGTGGCCTTTGACGGGCTGCGCCACCATTACGACGGTCCCCACAGCTACTGCGTCTACGCCGGGCGGCGGGACGAGAACCGCTATGTGCTCTCCCTGCCCCAGCTGGAGGCCCGGTGCGGCAATCACGCCCGGCTCTTCACCCGGATGCCCGACGCCCTGGCCGGCACCATGGGCAACCAGGTGGCCATCGCCTGTTTTGACACCCTGGAGGAGGTGGACGCCTTCGTCCAGTCCGCCTTCCAGCTGGAAGAGTCCTGAAGAAATTGGGTTCTCCCGCCCGGTGAAAATTTTTTCGCCGGGCGGGAACTTTTTTGCTCCCGCCGCCGTCATACTCTCAGAAGCCATTCACAAGACGATTACAACACAAGGAGACTATGTATGAAAACGAAACTTCTCGCGCTGATTCTGGCGCTGACTCTGACCCTGTCCCTGGCCGCCTGCGGCGGCAAGGACGCCCCCGCCCAGGACGGCGCCCCCGGCGCCCCGGAGGTCAGCACTCCCGAGGACGGGGAAACCGCCCCTGCCGAGGAGGGGGAACCGAACGCCCCCTCCACCAGCGCGCCTGGGGAGAACTGCCCCAATGAGCCCGGCGCCCCTGCGGAAAGCGAGTCCCAGGAGGGAGCCGACCTCGCCGAATTCTACAACACCCTCCGGCAGGAGTACACGTGGCCCGAGCTGATGAGCCTGACGGAGGACGAGACCATGACGGAGCTGCTGGACAGCTACTACCCCGGCCTGTCGGAGATTTCCACCAAGCAGTGCGGCGTCTACACCGCCGCCATCTCCGCCGCCGTAGGCGAGATCGCCCTGGTAGAGGTGGAAAACGCGGAGGACGTCCAGGCGGTGAAGGACATCTTCCAGGCCCGGATTGACTACCAGGTGGGAGACGGCACGAGCCCCGGCGGAGCCTGGTATCCCGCGACGATCGAGGGCTGGGAGACCAATTCCCACATTGTCAGCAGCGGAAATTACGTCATGCTGGCGGTGGGCGACGAAGCCGCGGCGGCGGCGGACCGCTTTAACCAGCTGTTCCAGTGACTCCCGGGGCGGAGGGACCACGGTTCCTCCGCCCTTGCGGTATTCCGGGGGACCGGAACGTCCCCTTCGGAGATTTGGGCCATGCAAAGGCGGCCTGTGCGGCTCCGCGGCGCAGGGCCAGAGCCGGACGCCCCCCGGCGAAATACCCCTTGCCTTCCGTTCCTCCCTGGGCTATAATGGATGTGACATTCCAACGTCAAAGGAGAAACGCATCGTGGCACTGTTTGATATCTTTAAAAAGCAGCCCGCCGGGAACAAGCCCCCCGCTCCCGCCGTCCCGGAGGACGACGTGTCTATCTACTCCCATATGCGGGTGGAAGTGACCACTATAGACGGACAGATTCTCTTTGTAGCCAAGCTGATGTATCCCCGAAGAACCATGGCGGAGCTGCATCAGTGCTCCGAGATCGATAACCCCATACTGAAGGACCAGTCGGAGATACAGCCCCTTTACGTCCACATCCGGGGCTATCATGACCGCCAGCGGAAGGCTGTGTATATGGAGGGCGTCATCACCCCCCAGCCCAAGCACATCTGGCTGGTGTCGCAGCTCAGTGTCGTCCGGGTGGGAAACGACCGGGCCTTCTTCCGCCTGGACACAAACCTGGAGGCCAACGTCACCAAATTCAGCGGCCGGAACGCCGGCGAGCACCCCTGCCGCCTGCTGAACATCAGCGTGGGCGGAGCCCGCATTGCCTCGACGCAGCAGTACTGGGAGGGAGACAAGCTCCTCCTCACCGTGAAGCTGCTGGAGGACCGGGGCCCTTCCGTCATGTACTGCCAGGTGCTGCGGGTCATCGAAAAGGAGGATGGCCCCACGGAGTACGGCTGCCAGTTCCTGGAGCTGAACGAGGCCGACCAGGACAAGATTACAGAGAACATTTTTACCGCCCAGCGGAAGAGGCGGAGCACCTCCAAATAACCACGCCGCCCGCGCCGGATACCGGCGCGGGCGGTTTTCCTCAAAGGCGGAACAGCTTCAGAATGATGCCGTAGAGCACCGAGGCCACGGTGCCGAAGACAATCACCGGCCCCGCCACGGTGAACATCTTCGCCGCCATGCCGGTGACGAAGCCCTCGCTCTTGAAGTCAATGGCCGGGGACACCACGGCGTTGGCAAAGCCGGTGATGGGCACCAGCGTCCCCGCGCCGCCGTAGCGGGCGATCTTGCCGTAGAGATTCAGTCCCGTCAACAGGGCGGAGAGGAACACCAGCGTACAGGAGGCGGCGGTGCCCGCCTCCTCCTTGTTCAGTCCCGCCGCGGCCCACCCGTTGGTGATGGCCTGGCCCAGTACGCAGATGGCCCCGCCGACGGCAAAGGCCAGGACCACATCCTTGACGATGGGCGACTTTTTGGCCTTCTGCTTCACATAAGCCTGATACTCCTTGGGAGACATGTCCATGGAAAACTTCCTCGTTTCGTTCTGGATTTCCCAAATAGTGTTGCCCGCAGAGCCGGAAATATTCCCCGCCTGTGCCGGGAGCCTGATGTTCTTGCCGGAGGCGGAGATGCGTGGTATAATGGATGACATTATGAAGCAAGAGGAACCGGCGAAGATGGAAGCGCTGCCAATTCCAATCCTGTGAACGGCGGGCCGCCCAGTATATCCGGCGCTGTTTTGCCCCCTCCCGTCAAGCCGAGCCGACTTTTGAACATTGGGAATGGAAGCTGGGCAGAGGAGCTTCCTGAACACCGGCGTTTTTCAGAAAAGGAGCCCTTTTATGAGCAAACCTCTGGGCATTTACATCCACGTCCCCTTCTGCAAGCAAAAATGCGTCTACTGCGATTTTTACTCCCTCCCCCGCCGGGAGGGGGATATGGACGCCTATGTCTCGGCCCTCCGCGCCCAGCTGGCGGAGGCGGACTTCTCCGGCTATGAGGCGGACACCGTCTACTTCGGCGGCGGCACCCCCAGCTATCTGGGCCCCCGCCGCCTGACGGTCCTGCTGGAGGCGGTCTCCGCCGCCTGTCCCCTGGCCCCGGAGGCGGAGATCACCTTCGAGGCAAACCCCGACTCCGCCGGGGACCCGGGGGCCCTCTCCGCCCTCCGGCGGGCGGGGTTCAGCCGCATCTCCCTGGGCATGCAGTCTGCCGCCGACGGGGAACTGCGGGCCATCGGCCGGGTCCACACCATGACCCAGGTCCGTTCCGCCGTGGAGGCGGCCCGGCAGGCGGGTTTTGAAAACCTCTCCCTGGACCTCATCTACGGCCTGCCGGGGCAGGACCTTCCCCGCTGGCGGGATAATCTCGCCGCCGCCGCGGAGCTTGGTCCGGAGCATCTGTCCTGTTACGGGCTCAAGGCCGAGCCGGGCACGCCCCTTTACGCCCGCCGGGATACCCTGCCGGGGGACGAGGTCCAGGCGGACATGTACCTGGAGACCGCGGACTTTCTGGAGGGCTGGGGCTGGCGGCAGTATGAAATTTCCAACTTCGCCCGCCCCGGACGGGAGTCCCGGCACAACCTCAAGTACTGGACCCTGGGGGAGTACGCCGGCTTTGGCCCCGGGGCCCACTCGGATTTTCGGGGCCGCCGGTACGCCTGGGAGCGGGACCTCACGTCCTTCCTCCGCGGCGCGCCGTCCCTGTCCGAGTCCCAGGCCATGACCCCCAAGGACCGGGCGGCGGAATGGCTGATGCTGTCCCTCCGCACCGTCCGCGGGCTGGAGGCGGCGGAGTGGGAGGCGCGCTTTTGCCGCCCCTTCGCCCCCTTCGCGCCCTTTTTGACCCGGTGCGCCGCAGCGGGCTACGCCCTTCGGGAGCAGGGCCGCTGGCGGCTGACCCCCCGGGGCTTCCTGGTGTCCAACCAGATCATCGGGGAACTTCTGGACCAAATTCAAGAGGAGTGAGCGCATGCACGTCTACACCACGGGCCAGTGGGTCCTGCTGTTTTTCTTCTACTGCTTCTGCGGCTGGGTCTGGGAGTCCTGCTATGTCTCCCTCTGCCAGCGGCGCTGGGTGAACCGGGGCTTTCTCCACGGCCCCCTGCTGCCCATCTATGGCTCCGGGGCCATTCTCATCCTTCTGGCCACCATCCCCGTGGCAAAGGACCTCCGGCTGGTCTGGCTCTTCGGCATGCTGGCCGCCACGGTTCTGGAGTACGCCACCGGCGACGTGATGGAGCGGATTTTCAAGGTCCGTTACTGGGACTACTCCAATCAGAAGTTCAACCTCAACGGTCACATCTGCCTCACCAGTTCCATCGCCTGGGGCTTCTTCTCCATCCTGCTGGTGCGGTTTGTCCATCCCCCCATCGCCCGGCTGCTGGCCCGGGTTCCCGCCCTGTGCGTGGACCCCCTGGCCTTCCTTCTCACCGCCGCGTTTACCGTGGACGCGGTGCGCTCCGTCCAGGCCGCCCTGGACCTGCGGGACCTGCTGGCCCGGGCCGCCGAGGAGAACGAGGACCTGCGCCGCCTGGCGAAACGGGCGGAGGTCTACGCCGCCTTCGCCAGGGATGATCTCCGCCGCTTCCGGGAGAAAACGGAGCTGGAGAAGCTGCTGCTCCAAAAGCGGATGGAGGAGGAGCGGGAGGAGCGCCGCCTGGCCCGGACGGAGCGGGTGGAAGCCTCCCTCCGCCGCCTCACCGCCTCCAAACTGGAGATTCTCTCCACCATCTCCGGCGCTCTGGAGACCTGCCGGAACCATCTGGAGGACCTGCCCGACCTGAAGCCCGAGGACCTGGAGGCGCGCCGGTCGGAGCTGGAGGAGGTCATCCGCCGGGTCCGCCAGCGGGAGGCCGCCCTGCAAAACCGCTCCTCCGCGCCCTATCACTGCTCTCTCCGCCTTCTGCGGGCCCATCCCTCCGCCACCGCCAAGGACTTTGCCGAAACGCTGGAGACGCTGAAAAGGCTGGGGAAGGATTAGTCCCTCCCCAGCTCCTCCAGGCGTCCGCGCAGACGGTCGCGGTCCGTGAGAAGGTCATAGACCGCGTCCTCCGAGAGGACGCCCCGTTTCAGGTCCTTGGGAATCCGTCCCGCGGCGTCGTCGTCATAGTCCCGCCGCCACAGGTCCCCGCTGTAATAGGCATCCAGTTCCGCCAGCTCCTCCCGGACGGCGGCATAGTCCTCCAGGGCCTGTTCCAGGGCGTCCACCGCCTCCCTGCCCCGGTTCAAAATTCCCTCCATATGGGCAATGCGTTCCAATTGATCCATCGCGCGCCTCCTGCCGCAAAGCCCGCCGGACTGCTTGTCCGGCGGGCTCCGGCCGGCGAAACGTTTTTCGCCAACCGGAGCGAGTTTTTCAAACCAGAGGCTTGAAAAACTTCAGATTGAAAACGAAAGGAACCCCTCCTGGGTTCCTCTCGTAACTCTCTTCCTTCCCGTCGAATCCGTCTTTCCGCGTCTTTTGACGCTGCGCGCCCGCCGGACTGCTTGTCCGGCGGGCTTTTGTTTCGCTCGCTTTCAGCTCATCTGCTTCCGGCGGCTGAGATTCATGGTGCCCTCCTGCATGTTGTTCAGGGTCTCCAGGCTCATGCCGGTGCCCAGGGCCACGCAGGAAATCGCCTCGTCGGCGATCATGGTATGAATGCCCGTCCGGGCCGTCACCAGCCGGTCGAAACCGGACACCAGGCTGCCGCCGCCGGTCATGACGATGCCGTTGGTGGAGATGTCCGCCACCAGCTCCGGCGGGGTCCGCTCCAGCACGGAGTGGATAGCCTCCATAATGCGCTCCACCGGCTCCTCAAAAGCGTCCATCATCTCCGTGGAGCTGACGGCCACCACCTTGGGAAGGCCCGTCAGGAGGCACCGGCCCTTCACGTCCATGACCTCCTCCTCGTCCTTGGGGAAGACGCAGCCGATCTGCTTTTTCATCTCCTCGGCGGTGCGCTCACCGACCAGGAGGTTGTGCTTGCGGCGCATATACTTCACCACGGCCTCGTTGAGCTGGTCGCCGGCGATCTTGATAGAGGCGGACTCCACCACGCCGCCCAGGGAGATGACGGCGATGTCCGCCGTGCCGCCGCCGATGTCCACCACCATGTGCCCGTCGGGCTTGGCGATGTCGATGCCCGCGCCGATGGCCGCGGCCACGGGCTCCTCAATGAGATAGACCTTCCGGGCTCCGGCCTGGATGCCCGCGTCGATGACGGCGCGCTCTTCCACCTCCGTGATGCCGGAGGGCACGCAGATGATGACCCGGGGCTTGAAGACGGAGACCCCCGCCACCTTGTGAATGAACTCCCGGAGCATCCGCTCCGTCATGTCGTAGTCGGAAATGACGCCCTCCCGCAGAGGGCGGATGGCGATGATGTTGCCGGGGGTGCGGCCCAGCATGGCCTGGGCCTCGGAACCCACCTTCAGCAGCTTTCCGGTGTTTTTATCCAGTGCGACCACGGAAGGCTCGTTCAAAACGATGCCCTTTCCTCTTACAAATACCAAAACCGAAGCGGTACCAAGGTCGATACCGATGTCCTTTGCCATGGGCAATTCCTCCATTTATCTGATGTTCAAAAGATGATAGGCGGAAAACCGCCTGGGATTCCATAAAGTTACAAGGTACATTATACCGACAGTTCCCTCAGAATGCAAGTCTATTCTTTCGCTTTTTCTCCCCTGTTTTCCTCCTCCGGCCTGGGAAACGCCGCTGCGGCGCAGACCACTCCCGCCGCGCCCGCCTTCCGAAGGGCCCCGGCGGCGGAAACCAGGGTGGACCCGGTGGAGCACACATCGTCGATGAGGAGAATCCGCCTTCCGGAGAGGCTGCCCAACGCCTCGTAGACGCCCCGGACATTCTCCCTTCGCCGGGCGGCGTTCTCCAGCCCAGACTGGGCGGGGTTATCCCGGACCTTGCGGAGCAGGGGCTCCGGCTCCGCGCCCCAGAGCTTGCAGGCGCTCTCCGCCAGAAGGCGGGCCTGGTCATAGCCCCGGCGGCGAAGGCGCTTGGAGCTGACGGGGACCCAGGTCACCCCGTCGAACTCGCCGTCGAAGTGCTCCGCCGCCGTCTGGGCGATCTGCTCCCCCAGAGGTCCGGCGGCGGACACGCCTCCGCGAAACTTGAAGCGGAGAATGGCCTCCCGGACGGCGCCCTCATACCAGAGCGGCGCGGCGCACCGGAGGCCGGGGGCCAGCTCCCGGACGGCGCGCTCCTCCCCGGTCCGCGCAAGCGCGTCCAGACAGGCCGGGCAGCCGCCTGCGGCGTCCCGCACCTTGCCGCAAAAGGGGCACTTCGGCGGGAAGAAGAGGTCCAGCAGACCGCTCCAGACCCTCATGCCTTCGGCCCCGGCGCGCTCCGCCGCTCCAGCAGCTCTTCATAGGTGGTGCCCAGTACGCGCTTGATCGTCCGCAGCTGAGACGCCTGGATATGCTGCTTGCCGCGCTCGATTTTGACCAGGGCCTCCCTGGTCATCGAAGCGCCTTCCAATTGCAGCAAACTCACCAGTTCAGTCTGTTTCAGTCCCCTTTCCTTGCGGATAGCCCGGATGTTCGCGCCAATGCAGATATCCTGCTTGATTTTTTGTTCCTCCATAATTACCTCACAAAAGAACCCGTTTGGGTTCATTTTTCTTTATTCTATGGAGGAACCTTTTCTTGAAGGGACCCATACAGGTCCACAGCAAAAAAGGTCCATCGCAAAACACGATAAACCTTCCATGCCAGAGCGGTTATCCGTTATCCGGAACCCCGCAAACCCTTTGGAGGACGCCGTCTGTTCCGGCGGCGTCCGCTTATCACTCCGCGTCTCTCTGCGCCAGCCTCCACCGGAGGCCGGAGTAGCGGCGCTGCTGGCGGTCGTTGGCCGCCATGGCCCGGATGGCCGCGTCGTCCCCCACGGCCACCAGCAGCTCCCTGGCCCGGGTCAGGGCCGTGTACAGCACTCCCCGCACCATCAGGGACGGGGCCGCCGGCATCGCCGCCAGCACCACACAGCGGTACTCGCTGCCCTGGGCCTTGTGTACCGTCTGGGCGAAGGCCAGGTCCACCTCGTTCAGCTGCTCCGCGCCGTAGACGGCCCGCCGCCCGTCGAAGTCCAGCTCCAGCCACTCGCCGGAGTCGTCGATCTTCACAATTCTTCCCACGTCCCCGTTGAACATCCCCGTGCCCACGGTTCCGTCCTCTTTTTCCCACACCACGTCGTAGTCGTTCCGGGTCTGCATCACCCGGTCCCCCTCCCGGAAAAGCCGCTCTCCCCACAGCAGCTCCCGCTTCCCCGGGGCCTTGGGGTTCAGCGCCTCCTGAAGGCGGCGGTTCAGATTCCCCGTGCCGGTGGGGCCCTTCCGGGTGGGGGTCAGCACCTGAATCTGGTCCGCAGGAATGCCCATGTTCTCCGGCAGGCGGGTTTCGCACAGCTCCACCAGCGTGTTCACCGCCCGCTCCGGGTCCCGGCGGCAGAGGAAGAAGAAGTCCCCCTGGTTATTCGCCAGGTCCGGCGAGCCCCCCTGATTCACCGTGTGGGCGTTGCGAATGATGGCGGACTGCTCCGCCTGGCGGAAGACCTCCCGCAGGAAGACCGTCTCCACCCGTCCGCTGCGGATGAGGTCCGAGAACACGTTTCCCGCCCCCACGGAGGGCAGCTGGTCCGCGTCCCCCACCAGCACCAGCCGGGTCCCGGGCCGCAGGGCCCGGAGCAGCGCCGAAAACAGGGGCAGGTCCACCATGGACATCTCATCCACCACGACGGCGCCGGCCTCCAGGGGCTCCTTCTCCGTCTTGGAGAAGGTCACCTGCCGGGCGTCCTCGTTCCAGCTCATTCCCAGGAGGCGGTGAACCGTCTGGGCCTCCATGCCGGTGAGCTCGCTCATGCGCTTGGCCGCCCGGCCCGTGGGGGCCGCCAGGACCGTATCCAGCCCCATCTTTTGGAAGAGGGCCACGATGCCCCGGACGGTGGTGGTTTTGCCGGTGCCGGGGCCGCCGGTGAGAATCAGCACGCTCTCCCTGGCCGCCAGCTCCACGGCCTTTCTCTGCTGGGGGGCGTAGGTGACGCCCTGGGTCCGCTCCAGCTCGTCCACAGTCCGGGCGGCGGAGACCCGGCCCTCCGGCACGGCGGCCAGCAGGGCCCCCAGCCGCTGCTTCACGGAGACCTCCGCCTCCCACAGCCGCCGGAGGTAGCAGGCGTCCACGTTGGCCACCCGCTCCTGCACCACCACTCCCCGGTCAATCAAGGCGTCCAGGGCCAGCTCCGGCCGGTCCGCGCCGCACTCCAGCAGCTGGGCCGTGGCGGCAATGAGCTTGTTCCGGGGCAGGAAGACGTGGCCGTTGTTCTCATTGTGGCCCAGCTCAAAGCTCACCGCCGCCTCCAGCCGCTGCCCGCTGTCCGCCTCGAAGCCCATGCTCAGCGCGATCTCGTCGGCGACGGAGAACTCCACGCCGCAGCCGTCCCCCGCCAGAAGGTAGGGATTCTCCCGCAGCTTTTCCAGAGCGGCGTCCCCGTACTGCTGGCGCAGGCGCATGGCCAGCACCGGGGGCAGCTGATACCGGGCCAGAAAAGCCATCAGCCGCCGCAGGCCCATGTGCCGCCGGAAACCCTCGGCAATCTCCTGGGCCTTCCGATGGGTGACGCCCTTCACCGTGGCCAGACGCTCCGGGGCGGTCTCCAGTATGTCGAAGGTCTCCGGCCCGAAGCGGCTCACGATGTTCCGGGCGGTGGCGGGGCCCACGCCCTTGATGACGCCGGAGGAGAGGTAGCTGAAAATTTCCTCCTCCTCCTCCGGCAGGCTCCGCTCCATCTCCAGTCCCCGGAGCTGCTCTCCGTGCTGGGGGTGCTGTTCCCAGACGCCGGAGACGGTGAGATGTTCGCCGGGGGCCACGCAGGGGATGCACCCCACCACGGTGACGACCTCCCCCTCCTCGGTAAGGAGGCGGAGGACCGTATAGCCGTTTTCAGCGTTTTGAAAGATGACGCTATGTACCGTGCCCTCCCGGCAGATTTGCTCTTCCATTTGGAATGTCCTCTCTTTTTCGCGTTCCAGGCGGACTCAGAGTTCCGCGGCAATCTCCCCTGCGGGGACCAGGGCGGCGTTTTTCTCCCGCGCCGCCAGATAGCGGGCCAGGGCCTGACCGTCGGCGGTGAGGCCGCAGTCCGCCAGAATGATTTTCGCCCCGGGAAGGCCCCCCTGGACCCGGCGGAGCTCCCGGACGTCCGCCTCCATGGCCAGAGCCTCGCCCCGGAGGGGGAGAACCAGCAAAAGGCCCGGGATGGCCGGGCGGCCGCCGATGCGGAGCAGGGCCCCGGCGGCGGCCCAGACAATCGTGGTCAGGCCTACGGCGGATAAGAAGGCTATGACGCCGTCTTGCAGTAGAAGCATTTGAATCACCTCGGTTTAGCTTATGCAATGCCGGGGGATTCGGTTATCCATCCGCCGGATGGGGGTGGGCGATCGCCCTGGCGGGCGGGGGGGGTGGATGTCGAATCGGCTTTCTCCTCTTTCCGCTGCCGCTGCCTTGGCGGTTTTTTGCGGCTGGGATGCCGGATGGCTCCCGCCTTGGCAGACGGACGGCAATCTGACGCCCTTCTCCCGGGCCTCCGCACCGGGCAGGGGCTGTCCGATTCCCTCCGGGCCTGACTACCGCGTGATTCCAAGCTCCCCCAGGATGGCCTCCTCCCGTTCCCGCATCTGCGCCTTCATCGGTCCCTCGTCCATGTGATCGTACCCCAGCAGATGCAGCACCGAGTGGACCACCAGGTAGCCCAGCTCCCGCCGGTTCGAGTGCCCGTACTCCTTCGCCTGGGCCGCCACATGCTCCAGGGAAATCATCATGTCCCCCAGGGGCACCAGCCCTGTGCCGGGGTCCGCGTCCTCCGGTCCCGGCAGCTCCCCCGGGCAAAGGTCGAAGGCCGGGAAGCTCAGCACATCTGTGGACTTGTCCACCTGCCGGGTCTCCCGGTTCAGGGCCCGGATCTCCTCGTCGCCGGTGACAAGCACGTCCACTTCACAGGGAAAATCCACCCCCTCCGCCGCCAGCGCCGTGCGGACGGCCTTGCGAATGATAGCCCTCTGGCTCTCGTTCACCCCGGGGACCCCGGCGGTGACGGGGATATAGTGCCGCTTCATCGCTTCTTCCCCTTTTCCTTGTTCTTCCGGGTCTCATAGTCCTCATAGGCTTGTACAATTCTCTGGACCATGACGTGCCGCACCACGTCGGCGTTGGTCAGCTGGCAGATGCCGATGCCCTCCACGTTTCGAAGGACCCGCATGGCCTCCTTCAGGCCGGAGGTCTTCCCGTCCGGCAGGTCGATCTGGGTGGCGTCGCCGGTGATGACGATCTTGGACCCGAAGCCCAGCCGGGTCAGGAACATCTTCATCTGCTCCCGGCTGGTGTTCTGGGCCTCGTCCAGGATGATGAAGCTGTCGTCCAGGGTGCGGCCCCGCATATAGGCCAGAGGGGCCACCTCGATGCTGCCCCGCTCCAGGTATTTCTGGTACGTCTCCGCCCCCAGCATGTCGAAAAGGGCGTCATACAGCGGCCGGAGGTAGGGGTCCACCTTGCTCTGGAGGTCGCCGGGCAGAAAGCCCAGCCGCTCCCCGGCCTCCACGGCGGGACGGGTGAGGATGATGCGGTTCACCTGCTTGTCCCGGAAGGCCTGGACGGCGGCGGCCACGGCGAGATAGGTCTTCCCCGTGCCCGCCGGGCCCACGCCGATGGTGACCGTGTTTTTCAGAACGGAGGCGATGTAGTCCTTCTGACCGATGGTCTTGGGCTTGATGGGCCGGCCCTTGGCGGAGATGCACAGGACGTCGCCGGCAAGCTCGGCGATCTTCTCCTCCTTCCCCGCCCGGACCATGCTGATGACATAGCGGACGTTCTGTTCCCCGATGGCCTCCCCCCGGCTGGAGAGGGTGAGGAGGGCCTGGACGGCCTTGCAGGCCAGGTCCACGTGTTCCGCCTCTCCCTCCACCCGGAGCTCGCTGTCCCGGTTGACCACGGTGACGGAGAACTCCTGCTCCAAAAGGCGGATGTTCTCGTCAAAGGACCCGAAGATGTTGATGGCCTGCTCCAGCCGCTCGATGCTGATCCGTTGTTCCAAAGTCTTCACTCCCGTATTTTTCAGGCGCTACGCGTCTGTTTCTTCCGTATTCTCCGTATAGATGGGCGCCGCCTCCCCGATCTCCTCCCGGCACTCCGCCGACAGCGTCACCACCAGCGCGTCCCCCCGCTGGCGGGAGGAGCAGAGGGTGGACCGCACCTCGCCGTAGGGCTCCACCATGTCCCGGAGCTGGGCCGTGAGGATGGCCTCGGCGGCCTTCTCCGCCTGGGCGGCGGTCTGGGGGGCGGGCACGGGCTCGTAAAAGCGCCATTTCTCCATTACCAGCGTCACCGGCAGGGGAATGCCCAGAAGGGTGCAGGGATGCCTGCTGGTTATTTTATCATATTCCGTCCCTTCAATGCTACTGTTTGAGAAGAATTTTATCCGCCGGGTCCCGCATACCAGGGAGATTCCCGTTTTCTCCCGCCCCGTATAGCGCTTTTCCATCGCCGTCAGGGGCATAACGGCGGTGAGGTGATACCACGTCCGGGCCTCCACCTTCCCCATGCCCGCCAGGACCCGGGCCCCCACGGTGTCCGTGTCCTCCACGCCGGAAATCAGAATCTGCCCCTCCGTCACGGCGCTGCCGGGGATCACGCAGCTGACGCCTCCGATGGTCTGGACCTTCAGCACCAGCCCCGCCCGCCGGGCCACCAGGTTGGATGGTTCCCGCCGGTCGATCATCACGGGGGGCGGCGTCCGCTCCCGCACCTGGACGCTGGCCCGGCAGCCGGAGACGTTGACGGCGATCCAGCTTAGTTCCGGCACGTCCAGCAGCACGTGGTTCCGGATGTCCTCCCCGTTGAGGGACAAGCCGAAGGTCCCCAGGCCCACGCCGTTTTTCTCCAGGGCCCGTAGGATGCGCTCCGTGGGGACGGTCTCGTTGCCCTCCACTTGGAACTCCCAGATGAAAAAGGACCCCAGAAACAGCCCCAGGGCGCAGGCCGCCAGCCCCACCGCCAGAACCTGCCGGTGGCGAAAGCGCAGGAGAAAATAGGGCGCTCCCTCCACCCCCATGACGGAGAAGGCGCAGTCCAGGTTCCGCCCCGCCTGCCGGAGGGCCTTCCAGTCCCTGCGGGACAGGCGGCAGGTGAAGGCGGTGGGGGACTCCCACTCCAAGTCCCAGAAGGCCAGCCCCTGGGCCCCGCAGAGATTCAGCACCCGCTCGGGGAAGGCACACTCCGCCCGGACCCGGACCTGCCCCCGCAGCAGGTTCACCATCCCCCTCAGCATGGCCCCACCCACTCCACCGAGTCGATCTTGCCGCCCACCCGCAGCTCTCCCGCCGTCATGGCCATCAGGGTCAGCCGCTCCCCCTTGATGCGAAGGACCCCGGCGGCGGTGTTGGCGTCGATCTGCTCCTCCGTATAGGCCAAAAGGCCGGTGTGATGCTCCAGGTACAGCTGGCGGCTTCCCACCATTTCCAGCCTGGGCAAACCCGCCACCACGTCCGCCGGGAGGTCGAACAGCTCCGCCACTGCCGTCAGCACGCCGCCTTCCCGGTCCCTTCGATTGCGCTCCATATTGCTCACCTCAAGAGATTTCTATGCGGCGGCGGTCCAAATTCTGCTTGTCCCCCTCTCTTTTCCGCCGGGCCGCACATGTTCCCCCCTCCCGGCGCATAAACCTTCCACGAGGTGAGGCTTATGAACACGCGCTGGCGGACCGGCGGCTGTCTGGTTCTCTGCGGTCTTTTAATCTGGTTTCTGGCGGACGCCGCCCAGGTTCGCGGGGCGGCGGCGGCGGGGCTGGCGCTTTGCGGCCGGTCCGTCATCCCCGCTTTGTTCCCCTTTATGGCGGTGTCCACCATGCTGGTGTCCCTGGGCTTTGGCCAGTGGGCCGCTCCCCGGCTGGCGGGGCTGATGAGCCTCTACCGCCTCCCCGGTTCCGCCGGGTCCGCCCTGCTGCTGGGGCTGGTGGGGGGCTATCCCATCGGGGCCCGGACGGCGGCGGAGCTCCGCAAAAAGGGACTGCTCACCGCCGCCGAGGCGGAGCGGCTTCTGGGTTTTTGCAACAACTCCAATCCGGTGTTTCTCATCAGCGTTCTGGGGGGCGGGGTCTTCGGCAGCCCCCGGCTGGGAGTGTACCTGTGGCTGATTCACCTGCTCTCCGCCCTGCTGACAGGCTTTTTCTTCCGGGGAGGAAGGGGCCCCGCCCCGCGTCCCTGTCCGCCAAGGGCGGCCTCTTATCAGGCGCTCTCCCTTCCCGCCGCCTTTGTGGAGGGGGTGCGGAGCGCCTGCGGCAGCATGCTCTCGGTCTGCGGCTTCGTTCTGTTTTTCTTCGTTCTGGCCAGCCCTCTGGCAAGCCTGGGCGGCCCTCTGGCTGCGGGGCTGGTAGGGTTTTGGGAGCTCTTTTCCCTGACGCCGCTGCTGGCGGCGGACCGCCTGAGCTTTGTCCTGGCCTCGGCCTGCGCGGGCTGGGGCGGCGTCTCCATCCTCTGCCAGACGGCGGCGGTGCTGGAGGGCAGCGGCCTGCGGCTTCGGAACGTCGTCTTGGGAAAGGCGGTTCAGGCTCTTCTGGCCGGGGGGCTGGCCTGGGCCGTGAGCCTCTGCGCGCTCTGAGGGCGGCGGGACCCGCCGGCAAAAATTTAACGAGTTCCAAACATAAAATTCTGGACGGCCGCCGGGAAACATGGTATACTATATATTCTAACTATACCGTCCGCTCCGGTTCCGCCGGGGCGGCTGGAAGGAGTGCTGCGCCATGCGCGAGGAGATGCGGACCTTTGGCTATCTCTGCCCCCAATGCGGGAAACCCGTCCTGAAAGCCCGTTCCGTCTTTGCCCTGGAGGCCTCCGGCGCGGAGGTGGACTGCGGCTGCGGCGGCTCCGCCCTGCGGGCGGAGTTCGACGGGGAGCGGTTTCATCTCTCCGTTCCCTGCGGGCTCTGCGGCGGGACCCACACCGCCGTCTGCCCGCCGGAGCGGGTGCTGGAGGGGGCCGGAACCGCCCTGACCTGCGCCGGGACGAAGCAGTTCTGCTGCTTCATCGGCCCGGAGGAAACGGTGGACCGTCAGCTCCGGGAGCTGGCCATCCTGGCGGAGAAGGAGCGGAAGGGAAATGGGGACGAGGCCTTTCTGGACAGCGTCATCATGTATGAGGTCCTCTCCGAGCTGCGGGACATCGCCGCCCGCCCCGGGGGCATCGCCTGCGCCTGCGGCAGCAGCCGTTATGGCATGGAAATCCGCCGGTCCGCCGTGGACCTCATCTGCCGGGACTGCGGGGCCAGACTCCGTCTCCCCGCCGCCACGGACCAGGACCTGGACGACCTGTGCTGTCACATGAAGCTGGTGCTGCCGGGGAAGCGCCCCTGAAGCGGCAGTGTCAAACCGCCGCTTTCCAGCATACGCTGTGCTGTTTGCGCAAAATCCCTTCCGAGGAGGTACTTCCATGATCGCCATACTGGCCCGTGTCTTTCTCAAACCCGAGAAAACATCCGAGGCCCAGCTGCGCAAGGGCTACGGAATTCTCTGCGGCGGCATGGGCGTCTTTTTGAACCTGCTGCTCTTCCTGGGCAAGCTGCTGGCGGGTTTGTCCGCCGGGTCCATCGCCGTGGTGGCCGACGCTGTCAACAACCTCTCGGACGCCGGGTCCTCTCTGGTGACGCTGCTGGGCTTCCAGCTGGCGGGGCAGAAGCCGGATCACGACCACCCCTTTGGCCACGGGCGAATGGAATACCTGTCCGGTCTCGTGGTGGCCATGCTGATTCTTCTGATGGGCTTCGAGCTGGCCCAGTCCTCCGTGGGCAAGATTCTCCACCCCGTTCCGGCGGAGGGGGGCTGGCAGGTGACGGCCATGCTCTGCGCCGCCATTTTGGTAAAGCTCTATATGGCCTTTTATAACCGCCGGATCGGCCGGCGCATCGGCTCCACCGCCATGGCCGCCGCCGCCATCGACTCGCTCAGCGACTGCGCCGCCACAACGGTGGTGCTGGCCGCCTCCCTGGCGGAGCGGTACACGGACCTGATTCTGGACGGCTGGGGCGGACTGCTGGTGGCCCTGTTCATCCTCTGGTCCGGCCTCCAGGCCGCCAAGACCACCATGGACCCCCTGCTGGGCACGCCGCCCTCGGCGGAGTTTGTGGAGGAAATCCGCTCCCTGGTCCTCTCCCACCCGCCCATCCTGGGGGTCCACGACATCATTGTCCACGACTACGGCCCCGGGCGGCGGATGATCTCCCTCCACGCCGAGGTCCCCGCCGGGGGGGAGCTGCTGGAGCTTCACAGCCGCATCGACCATGTGGAGCGGGAGCTCCGGGAGCGCCTGGGCTGCGAGGCGGTGATCCACATGGACCCCGTGGCCACGGACGACGGCGTCACCCAGGAGACCCGCCGGCGGGTGGAGACCCTGGTCCGCTGCATTGACAGCGGCATCACCATTCACGACTTCCGGGTGGTGCCCCGGAGCGGGCACGCGCACCTGGTCTTCGACGCGGCGGTGCCCTTCGACTTCCGCCTCAGCGACCAGGAGGTGGAGGAGAAAATCCAAAGCGCCGTTCAGGCCCTGGACAGCAGCTTTCAGGCCAAGGTCCGGGTGGAGCGGTCCTACACCTGAAAATGGGGGCCGCAAGGCCGCGCTCTTCGATCACAGCGCGTCTCCGGAGACGAAACCGCCTCCGGGGGCGCGTTTCATTTCCGCCTCTTGACAAGCCTCGGTCATCTATGTATAATGAACATAGATGACCGAGGTATGCTGGCAAGGAGGCGCGCCATGAAAATTGACAAAAGCCTGATGAGCGGCAGCACGACGCTGCTGGTTCTCTCCCTCCTCTCCGGCGGGGAGATGTACGGTTACCAGATGATTACGGAGCTGGCCCGGCGGTCCAACCGCGTCTTCGAGCTGAAGGAGGGGACGCTGTATCCCATTCTCCACGGCCTGGAGGCGGAGGGACTGGTCACAGTGCGGGAGAAGGCCGAGGGCGGACGGACCCGAAAATACTACCGCATTACCCAGAAGGGCCGCAAGGCCCTAGACGCCCGGAAGGAGGAGTGGGTGACCTTCCGGGAGCAGGTGGACGCGGTGGTGAACAGCGCCGCTCAGGCGTGAGGGCGGGGCTATGAGAGACGCGTTTCAAATCTGGGTGGACGCCGTGTGCCAGGAGGTCCGCTTCCGTCCGGACCGGAAAGGCATTGAGACGGAGCTTCGGGTCCACTACGAGGACCATGTGAAAGACCTTCTCCGCCTGGGCCGCTCTCCGGAGCTGGCGGCGGAGCGGGCGCTGAACGCCATGGGAAGCGCCCAGGAGGTGGGCTGGGCCCTGGACCGTGTCCATAAGCCGTGGCTGGGCTGGCTGTGGGAGGCAAGCCGGTGTCTGGCCTGGGCCCTGGCGGTTCTGGCCCTGGTGACGCTGTTTCACACCATCGGCTGGGATTCCCTGGCGGAGCGCACACGCGGGGAGCTCTCCTGGGAGGAACCTCCCGCTTCGGCGGCGAAGGTGGAGCTGGAGCACGGCGTCCTCTGGGCCGCGCCGGGGGACGTGACGGAGGAGGACGGCCACACCGTGGCGGAGGTCCGGCTATGGCTTCAAATGCGGGACCCCCTGGGGACGGAACCCTGGTACGGCACACGAAGCTGGTTTTTAACCTGGCGGGACGACCGGGGAGAACTGTCGCATTGCAAACGTGACAACGCCGCCTGGACCTGGCCGGAGAGCCGGTATTGGGTCTACAATGCCGAAGCGGCGTCCTTCGGCTGGACCCGTTACTACCAGGCGGTGGAGCTGGTGCTGGACGGCCCGCCCCAATGGGCGGAGGTCTCCTATCCCCTCTCGGGACAGGACTGGACGCTGCGGGTGGAATGGGAGGTGGCGTCATGAAGCTGACGCGGGGACAAAAGACGGCCCGGAACCTGACGCTGTGCGCCCTGCTGGGGGTCTTGGTCTATACAATGCTGGGCTTTCCGCCCTACACGGTCCGGGGGATGCTGGACCAGGTGGAGCGGCAGTACCTCCTCTCGAACCTGGAGCCGGTGCTGGTGGAGAAAAGCTCCATGCGCTACAGCAACCGTTTTCTCGCCCATCACGTCACCTATCTGATTGCCCGCACCGGGGATACCTATATCAGCACGGACTTTACCCGCCACGGCCTGGAGGTCTGGCCGGAGTACCGGCGGAGTTTGAACATGAGCCGGGGCGCCCTGTGCATGGGCCTGAACGGGACGCTGTACGTGGCCGGGGAGTTCGCAGACGCGGCCTCCGCCTCCGTGGAGGTGACGGCCCGGAGGACCACCCGGACATACGTCCCGGAAACCGGGGAATACGAGCAGACCCTCGGGGAGGAAAAGACCTTCGCCTATCAGGGGGAGAAGATCAGCGACGCCCTGTTCTCCTTTTATTACCGGGAGGAGGACGCGGATACCTGGGGCGTCTGGGGGGTCAACACCGGCCTGGAGGGGGCGGCGTACAACTGGTACAGCGTCTATACCAAAGGGGCCTCAGACGGGGTCCGGGGTGTCCTTCACGCGGACCTGCCGGTAACTGTAACGCTTTACGACGGCGGCGGCGGCGTGCTGGACACCCTGGAGCTGGCCATCGACAATTATGAGCTTCACTACAACTACTGGTAAAAGAAGAGGACGGCATCTTACGATACCGTCCTCTTTTTGTGCCAATTACTGCATTACCCCGGAGATATAAGCGTCGATCAGCTCTTTCAATTCTTTCGCAGTGTAACTCTTATCCGGGTCCCTTTCAAAAATCCGAATAAGATCGTAGGCCATGGCTTTCTGAACATCTTTTCGCTCGTTCTCAGCCGGCATTGTGTTACACTCCTTTCCAAAACAGACCGAGTTTTTATCCTTTAAACTCCACGAACAGCTCCCGCACGGCGTTGGGGTCCGCCGGGGCGGCCTTCGCCGCGGGGGCGGCAGCCGGAGCGGCGGCGGGCTCGTCATGGGGACCATCCCGCCACGCCAGGAACTTCGGAGCCACCTGAGGGAACAGGGCCAGGGACAGCACGTCCTCGTCGCTCTTGGCGATGCCCTTGAACTCCTCCCGGTACTTCTCCACCTCGGGCTGGAGCAGGTCCGCCGGGCGGCAGGTGATGACGTCCTCCGGCTTGATGCCGGCCAGCGACCGGACTTCCTCGTTGACCTCGCCGGGGACCTGTCCGTACTCGCCTCGGAGAAGACCCTTGGACTCCTTGGGGAAGGTCTTGTACTTGCCCACCACCACGTTCATAACGGCCTGGGTTCCGACGATCTGGCTGGTGGGCGTGACCAGCGGGGGATAGCCGAAGTCCTTGCGGACCCGGGGAATCTCCGCCAGCACGTCGTAATACTTCTCCTCCTTGTTCGCCTGCTTGAGCTGGGAGATCAGGTTGGAGAGCATGCCGCCGGGCACCTGATAGAGAAGGGTGTTGGTGTCCACGTTCAGCACCTTCGGGTCCAGGCTGCCCTGCTCCTTGAGCTTCTGGGCGACCTTGCGGAAGTGGGCGGCGGCCTCGCTCATCTTGTTCAGGTCCAGCTTGGTGTCCCGGACGGTGCCCTGAAGCGTCGCCACCAGGGACTCCGTGGCGGGCTGGGCGGTGCCGTTGGCCAGGGGGCTCAGGGCCGTGTCCACAATGTCTACGCCGGCGTAGGCCGCCATGAGATACACCATGTCGCCGGTGCCGGTGGTGTTGTGGGTGTGGAGGTGAATGGGAATCTTCACGGTTTCCTTCAGCTTCTTCACCAGGTTATAGGCGTCCATGGGGAGAAGCAGGTTCGCCATGTCCTTCACGCAGATTACGTCCGCGCCCATCTGCTCCAGCTCCAGGGCCAGCTTGACGAAGTACTCCTCGTTGTGAATGGGGGAGATGGTGTAGGAGAGGGTGGCCTCCACCATGCCGCCGTACTTCTTGGTGGACTTGATGGCCTGCTCCAGGTTCCGCACGTCGTTCAGCGCGTCGAAAATCCGGATGATGTCGATGCCGTTTTCAATGGATTTCCGGCAGAAGGCGTCCACCACGTCGTCGGCGTAGTGCTTGTAGCCCAGGATGTTCTGGCCCCGGAAGAGCATCTGGAGCTTGGTGTTGGGCAGGGCCTTGCGGAGCTTTCTCAGACGCTCCCAGGGGTCCTCGTTGAGGAAGCGCATGCAGGAGTCGAAGGTGGCGCCGCCCCAGCACTCCAGGGACCAGTAGCCGATGGAGTCCAGCACCTCGCAGGCGGGAAGCATATCCTCCACCCGCATCCGGGTGGCCGCCTGGGACTGGTGGGCGTCCCGAAGGATGGTATCGGTGATATACAGGGGTTTCTTAGAGAGGAATTCCATAGCCATTTATACTACCTCCTATTAACCGAACAAGGAGATCATCACGCCCGCCGCGATGGCGGAGCCGATGACGCCGGCCACATTGGGACCCATGGCGTGCATCAAGAGGAAGTTGCTGGGATTGGCCTTCTGACCCTCCACCTGGGAGACCCGGGCGGCCATGGGCACGGCGGAGACGCCGGCAGAGCCGATGAGGGGATTGATCTTCTCCTTGAGGAACAGGTTCATGATCTTCGCCAGGACCACGCCGCCGGCGGTGCCGAAGCCGAAGGCCACGATACCCATAACCATGATGGCGATGGTCTGAAGGCTGAGGAAGGTCCGGCCCGTGGCCGTCGCGCCCACGGACACGCCCAGGAAGATGGTGACGATGTTGATGAGCTCGTTCTGCACGGTCTTGCTCAGACGCTCCACCACGCCGCACTCCTTAAACAGGTTGCCCAGCATGAGGCAGGCGATCAGGGGGGCGGCGGAGGGCACCAGCAGCGCCACAAACACGGCCACCATGATGGGGAAGATGATCTTCTCGGTCTTGGAGACCTGCCGCAGGGGCTTCATGACGATCTTCCGCTCCGCCTCGGTGGTGAGAAGGCGCATGATGGGGGGCTGAATGACGGGAACCAGGGCCATGTAGCTGTACGCCGCCACGGCGATGGGACCCAGCAGCTCCGGGGCCAGCTTCGTGGCGCCGTAGATGGCGGTGGGGCCGTCCGCGCCGCCGATGATGCCGATGGAACCGGCCTGGGCGGAGCTGAAGATGCCGGAGAGGCGGCAGCCCACAAAGGTCATGAAGATGCCAAGCTGCGCCGCCGCGCCCAGGAGCAGGCTCTTGGGGTTGGCAATCAGGGGGCCGAAGTCCGTCATGGCGCCCACGCCCATGAAGATCAGGCAGGGATAGATGCCAAGCTTCACGCCGAGATAGAGAATGTCGATAAGGCCCGGCGTGATGGACTGGCCCGCCGTGGCCGTGGCCAGCACCGCGTCGGCGACGCCCACGGCCTTCAGCTCCGCCAGGAACTCCGCCGTGACGGGGGCTCCGCCGATGAGGTCCCAGTGGATGTGTCCTCCGGCGAAGAAAATCTCGTGGTACATCTCCGCGCCGGGAAGGTTGGTGATGAGCATGCCGAAGGCGATGGGCACCAGCAGCAGCGGCTCAAATTTCTTCACAATGCCCAGGTAGAGAAGCGCGCAGGCGATGACCAGCATCAAAAGGCACTTCCAGTTGTCCCCCTGGGCAAACAGCGCGAATCCCGAGCTGTTTACAAAATCCAGAATAGCTTCCATTTGAAACCCTCCAGCGCCTTACTGGATGACGCACAGCAGCGCGCCGGACTCCACCGCCGCGCCCTTGGCGGCATGGATGGAGGCGACCTTGCCGTCGCGGGGGCACATGATCTCGTTTTCCATCTTCATGGCCTCCAGGATCATCAGCACGTCGCCCTTCTTCACAGAAGCGCCCTGGGTGACCTTCACGTCCAGGATGGTGCCGGGCATGGGGCTGGTGACCTGTTCGCCTCCGGCGGGGGCGGCGGCGGGGGCCGCGGCAGCGGGGGCGGGGGCGGGAGCCGCGCCGGTCAGCTCCTCCAGCTCGATCTCATAGGCCGTGCCGTTGACGGTGACTTTGTACTTTTTCATAACGCTCTCTCCTTCTTGTTTCTCACAGTTTTTTCATGGATACGATGCGGATGCCCGTAATGCCGGTGCCCAGCTCCTCCGCGATGGCGGCGGAGACGGCGGCGGCGATCTCCTGGCGGTTGCCCTCCGGGGCGGCGGGGGCCGCCGCAGCCGGGACGGGGGCGGAGACGGCGGGAGCCGCGCGGCTGCCCACGATCTTGCCCATAATCATCGTCAGGACGATGAGGCAGACGAGCCCGAAGAACACGGTGCCCATGCCCATCAGGCAGACAAACAGACTTGAAGGTTCCATAACTTCCCTCCCAAAAAATGTGATGCAGGGCTATTGTATCAACTTCTAAAGAAAAAAACAATGACTTTGCGGAAATTTTATCAGGGGTTTTTTCCCTGCCCCTCAAAGGCTGGACGTCAGGAGTAAAACATGGTACAATTTTACGAATTCGGGGAGCAAAGCAGGGAATCCGCCTGTTAAGAACCTGCCAAAGATTCCGCCTCCCCGCCGGAAAGGAGCCCGTCATGCACTATCAAAACATTGTCCCGGGCCGCTTCCTCCGCCGGCCCAACCGCTTTGTCGCCCAGGTGGAGGCGGAGGGGGCCGTCCAAACCGTCCACGTGAAAAACACCGGCCGCTGCCGGGAGCTGCTGGTCCCCGGCGCCGCCGTCTATCTGGAGAAAAACGCCAGCCCCAAGCGGAAGACCGCCTACGACCTCATCGCCGTGCAAAAGGGGGACCTGCTGGTGAACATGGACGCCCAGGCCCCCAACCGGGTGTTTGCCGAGTGGCTGGAGCCCCGGCTGCCGGCGGGGGCGGTCCTCCGCCGGGAATATGTTTACGGGGACTCCCGGCTGGACTTCTGCGTGGAGAGTCCCCGGGGTCTCTTCCTGATTGAGGTCAAGGGCGTCACGCTGGAGGACGGCGGCGCGGCCCGCTTTCCCGACGCTCCCACGGAGCGGGGCGTGAAGCACCTCCGGGAGCTCCAGAGGGCGGCGGAGGCCGGGCTGGGGGCGGCGCTGTTCTTCGTGGTCCAGATGGAAACCATGCGCAGCGTGGCCCCCAACGACGAGACCCACCCCGCCTTCGGCGCGGCCCTGCGGGAGGCGGCGGCCCACGGCGTGCGGGTCTGCGCCTGGGACTGCGCCGTCACGCCAAAGAGTCTGCGCATCCGCAGCGAGGTGCCGGTCCTGCTGTGAGGGTCCTCCCCTATTCCAGCAGCCGGCGCACCGGCTCCGCCTCAAAGACCTGGGCGTACCGCCGCCGCAGCTCCTCCGCCGCTCCGGCGGTCTCCGCCTCCGGGGCGAAGAGGCCGAACACCGCCGGGCCGGAGCCGGACATGGCGGCGGCCAGGGCCCCCCGGCGGAGAAGGGTCTCCTTGACGGCTTCGATCTCCCGCCGCTCCTCCGGTTCCAAAACCGTCTCGAACACGTTCCCCACACACCTTGCCGCCCCCGCCAGGTCCCCACGGTCCAGGGCGGAGATCATGCCATCCACCTCCGGGCGGAGGCGGTCCCCGTCCAAGCGGAGCCGGGCGAACATCGGTCCCGTGGGCAGATCGAAGTCCGGCTTGCAGAGAACGAAGCGGCAGTCCGGCAGGGGAGGGAGGTCCGTCAGAATCTCTCCCCGGCCCTCCGCCAGGGCGGTGCCCCCCCGGACGCAGAAGGGCATGTCGCTGCCCGTCAGGGCGCCGATTTTCTCCAGCTCCTCCCGGGGCATGTCCGGCGCGCAGCGCTGCCGCAGAAGCCGCAGCAGGGCCGCCACGTCGGCGCTGCCGCCCCCCAGGCCCGCGTAGGCGGGCGTTCGCTTCTCCAGCGTCACCCGAAGGGCCGGCAGAGGACGCCCCAGGGCGGCGAAGAAGGCCTCCGCCGCCTGCCGCTCCAGCGTCTTCTTCCCCGCGGGAAGCGTGATGCCCCGGGCGGAGAGAGTGAAGCCCTTCTCCCCTTCCTCCAGCGTCACGGCGTCGCAGAGGCTCACCGTCTGCATCACCATGCGCATCTCGTGATAACCGTCCGGCCGGCGGCCCAGGATGTCCAGGGCCAGATTGACCTTCGCCGGGGCGGCCTGCGCGTATCGTTCCATTCCGTCCTCCTTCCGGCCGCGTCCCTCCGCCCTTCCGCGGGGCCCTCCCGGTCCCGCGGAAGCCGGGGCGCGCTAGGGCCTGTCTTATGGGAACAGGCCCTAAAAGCCCATCTCCGCCAGTTCCCGAACCAGGCGGATGTAAAATTCCCCGGCGTCAAAACCGGGGCGCTTCCGCCGCCGGCCTCCCACGCCGTCCTGATGGGAGACGCCCTCCAGCGTCCCCCGGTAGTTCCCCCAGACGGCGGACTCCGGGGACACAAGGCCGTCCGTGGGGGCGTCGGCCCTGGTCAGCCAGAGCTGGACGCGGTCCATAGGGTCCCAGCCCGCCCGGTCCAGCCGGGCGCCCCAGCTCTGGTAGTACACCAGGGGGCTGTCCGGGTTTTCGGCGTTGAAGCGGGCCATGGCCTCCGGCGTCAGGGCGGTCACCGCCGCCAGGAAGTCCGGGTCCCGGTCCCCCCGGGCCCGCCAGAAGCGCTCCATCCCCCGGCCCGCCAAGCGAACGATCCGCTCCCGCCCCAGCCACTCCGCCGCCGCCTTCGATCCCCGGTGGGGCGTGCAGATGGTGGTGAGGGAGGCAGTCCTGGAGGCGAAGCCCAGGGTGGAGATCAGGTAGCGGGCCTCCAGCCCGCCTTTGGAGTGGGCGATGAGGTTCAGCTTTTCGCTTCCCGTCTCCGCCAGAATCTCCCCGGCGCGGCGGCGGAGGGCCCCGGCGTTGCCGGGGATGCCGCCCCAGGCGTCCTGACCGCTGAGGAAGACCCGGGCTCCCCGGTCCGTCAGAATCGCTGTGACGCGGCCCCAATAGGGGAAAATCCAGTCGTCCCGGCAGTTCAGGCCGTGAATCAGCAGGATGGGATAACGGGTCCGGCAGTCTTTCATGGGCTTCTCCTTTCCGGCGGGTTGGGTTCCTGCGGGTCAGTATACCACGGCGGGCGGAAAGAAAAAAGCCCTGTTTTTTGACTGCGGGGCCGGTTTCCTCCTCGAATAAGCATTGACATTTCCGCCGATGCCCGTTATCATAAGAGAACCTGCCCGGGGCGGTCTCTCCGCCTGTGGGTTTTGCAACGAAACATACGAGAGAGGAACGAGAAATTTATGAAACGGGAGCGTTTTCAATCCCGCCTGGGCTTCCTTCTGGTAAGCGCGGGCTGCGCCATCGGCATCGGCAACGTGTGGAAATTCCCCTATGTCGCCGGGGCCAACGGCGGCGGCGTGTTTGTGCTGTTCTACCTGCTGTTTTTGGCCATCATGGGCGTGCCGGTGCTGACCATGGAGCTGGCGGTGGGCCGGGCCAGCCGCAAGAGCGCCGTCCAGGGCTATCAGGCCCTTCAGAAGCCGGGCGGCAAGTGGCACATTCACGGCTGGTTCTGCGTGGCGGGCTGCTGCCTTTTGATGATGTATTACACCACCGTCTCCGGCTGGATGCTGGGCTACTTCTTCAAGTTCGCCGGCGGGGCCTTTTCCGGCCTTGGCGGCGAGGCGGTGGACAGCGTCTTCTTCTCCATGCTGGGAAATCCCCTGGAGATGACCGCCTGGATGGCCATGACGGTGCTGGCGGGCTTTTTGGTGGTGAGCTTCGGCCTCCAGAAGGGTCTGGAGCGGATTACCAAGTGGATGATGCTGGGCCTGCTGTGCCTCATCGTGGTGCTGGCCGTCCACAGCCTGACTCTCCCCGGCGGGATGGAGGGCGTAAAGTTCTATCTCCTGCCCGACTTCCAGCGGGCGGCGGACGCCGGCCTGGGGCACGTCCTCACCGCCGCCATGAACCAGGCGTTCTTCACCCTGAGCTTAGGAATCGCCGCCATGGAGATTTTCGGCAGCTACATGAGCCGGGACAACACCCTCACCAGCGAGGCGGTGCGCATCTGCGTGCTGGACACCTTTGTCGCCCTGATGGCGGGCCTCATCATCTTCCCCGCCTGCTTCGCCTTTGACGTGCAGCCGGATCAGGGCCCCACCCTGATTTTCATGATTCTGCCCAAGGTATTCGTCAACATGCACGGCGGCCGCCTGTGGGGCGCGCTGTTCTTCCTGTTCATGACCTTCGCCAGCTTCTCCACGGTCATCGCCGTCTTTGAAAACCTCCAGGCCAACGCCATTGACAACTTCGGCTGGTCCCGGAAGAAGGCGGCCCTGATGAACTGCGTGTTCGTTCTCATCGCCAGCATGCCCTGCGTCCTGGGCTACAACCTCTGGAGCGGCCTCCACCTCATCGGCGGCCGGGACGTGCTGGACAGCGAGGATTTCCTGGTCAGCAATCTGCTGCTGCCCCTGGGGTCCCTGGTGTATCTGCTGTTCTGCGTCAGCAAGAGCGGCTGGGGCTATGACCGCTATCTGGAGGAGTGCAATACCGGAGAGGGGCTCAAGATGCCCCGGTGGCTGTGGCCCTACTTCCAGTTTGTGCTGCCGGTGCTGATTCTCTTTATTCTGATTCAGGGCCTGATCTGACCGGAGTTTCCGGACCATCATAAACGGCGGCGAGGCAAAAGCCTCGCCGCCGTCTTCATTGGAAGGAGCGCTTTCTCTCCGCCGCCTTGCCGCGAACCTCCGCGCCCGCCGTTCGGGACTGCCGCGCCTCCGGCAGGCGGACCAGGACAGCCCCCGCGAACCATTTCCAAGGCGGAAAACTCAGAAGGCCACCTTCATGCAAAGCGCCACCAGGCACAAAATCACGGCGCAGGGGACGTACACATACCGCCCGACGTGATACCACCAGGCCCCCGGGGCCTTTTCCGCCCCCTTATTCACCTCGTCCAGCAAATCCTCCCGGCGCATGATCCAAAACCAGCTCACCGCGCCCAGCGTGGCCCCGATGGGGATGATATAGATGGACACGATGTCCATCCAGGGACCCCACTTGAAGATCGGCTCCATGTGCAGGCCGATGCCCAGGCACACCACGCAGAGCAGCACCAGCATGGCCTTCCGGCTGAGCTTCGGGAACTTGTGGAGCAGGGATTCCCCCACCGCCTCAAACATGTTCTGCAAAGAGCTGACCCCGGCGAAGATCATGGCCGCATAGAGAATCACCGCGAACAGCCGCCCCAGGGGGATGTCCTGCAAAATCCGGGGCAGGGTGACGAAGAGCAGGGAGGGCCCCGCCCCCACGTCCAGCCCGTAGGCAAAGCAGGCGGGGATGATGACCAGGGCCGCCACCAGAGCGGCGATGGTATCAAAGAGGGCCGTCCGCTTGGCCAGGGCGGCCACATCCTCCGCCGAGTCCAGATACGCGCCGTAGACGATCATGCCGCTGCCGGTGATGGACAGGGAAAAGAACGCCTGTCCCATGGCCCAGATCCAGACCATGGGGTCCAGCAGCTCCTCCCACCGGGGGGAGAACATATAGCGGTAGCCCGCCGCCGCACCGGGGAGGAACGCCACCCGCACCGCCAGGATGAGGAAGATGACGAAGAACAGGGGCATCATGATCTTGTTGCTTTTCTCAATGCTCTTGGCCCCCAGCAGCAGCGTCAGAAGCGTGCCCACCACCACCACGGCATGGAAGGGAATCACGGAGTAATCCGCCAGGGAGAAGCTCTCGAACCAGACGGCGGTGTCCGCCGACATCAACTCGCCGGTGAGGGAGCCGGCGAAGGCCTTCAGCACATAGGCGATGATGACCGCGTAGCCCAGGGCGATGCACATGGACC
>NZ_CAJTUX010000017.1 GCF_910579365.1 uncultured Oscillibacter sp. | reverse complement strand
ATCAATTCGATGAGCTGCTTGGTTTTGCCGGAACCCTTCATGCCCATAATCAATCTAACCATAGTAAAACACTCCTGTCATTTTAAATTGCCTTGGCCTTGTTTTCAGGATACCATACTCCGCCAAAAAAAACAATGCAAAAAACCAAATTTGATAATTGTTTACAGAATCCCAGCCGCCGCCATCCTCCGTTTGGTCTCCGGAACTTCCGGCGGCAAAAGAGAGCGAATCCGCGCCCGGCACGCCTCCACCCCCGGACAGGAGAGAGGGTCCGCGTCCAGCAGGCAGGCGGACAGGCCCCCTGCGTATTGGAAAAAGTACAGCAGGCTCCCCAGGGTCTCCGCCGTCCTGGCTCCGGGGCGGAGCATGAGATTGGGCACTCCCCGCTCTGTATGGGCCCTCATGGTTCCGTCCATCACCGCCTCCCGAAGGCCGGCCAGACCGTCTTCCGATTCTTCGTCCAAACGCACCACGGTCTCCAGAAAGAGCCTGGGGCCGTCCTGAACACACTGCCCCAACGTGTGGAAGGAGCGGCTGTAATCCACTGCGACGGGAAAGAGGACCCGGCCCTCCTTTCCCTCGGCGGCGGCGAAGAGCTGGGCCGCCCACTCCAACAGAGGGCCAAGAGCGGAGTCCCAGCAGCACAGCAGCTCCACGGCAAAGCCGGAGCGGCACAGCTGACGGCGGACGGCAGCGTACCGCCAGGCCGGATTTTCGAAGGAGGAGGCCCGGCACCGCCGCCGCATCTCCGCCGCCCCCCGCAGGACTGCTGCCGCGTCTACCCCCAGCGCCTCCATCGGCAGCAGTCCGGCAGCCGTGAGAAGGCCGAAGCCGCTGTTTTCCCCCGGCTCCGCCCCCAGGTCCCCGGCTGTGAGGACGTACCGTTCCGCCTCCTCCCCATACCGCTCCTCCAGCGTCTGCCGAAGCAGGCGGAAGGCCGGGGACTCCCGCCCTCCGGCAGCGCAGAGCGCCACGCTTCCATTGGCCGCCAGCTCCACCGCATCCCGCAGCTCCTCCGGCCCGGGCAGGCCGCTGAGCAGCCGGACGCGGGCTCCCTCCCGGTCCGCCGGCACGCCGGCGAAGGCCGCCGCCCCCCGGATTCCCTCCCGCAGGCCGCCGCCGTCCACCAACACCAGCGTCCGCCCCTGGGCCCGAACACTCTCCGCCAAAGCACGGAGACGGAGCGGCGCCATCCGCTCCTCCGGCAGACGGACCCAGTCCGGACGGCCGCCGCCGCTCCACAGCTTGTCCTGCGCCCGCTTCAGCCGGGGGGCCATGGCCTCCTCATAGGGCAGGGGCAAAAAGCGCTTGATCTCAAACAGCTCCACCATCATATGTATCATCCTTTCTCCGGCAGCAAAACGCTCCAGCCTGACGGGAGTCCGTCAGGCTGGAGTATAGCACGGCCAGGAGGAGAAACCTGTCGCAGGGCATCGAAGGGCTCAGCCGCTCAGGCACGCCGTCCGCAGCAGACGCAGCAGCATCTGCCCGTAGGTGACCCGGGGAACCTCCTCCCCCGCCAGCAGCGGAATCTCCGCCACCATCTCCTGGCCGGAGGAGACGGTGAGGGTCCCCAGCCGATCCCCCAGGGCCACAGGGGCGGGGACCGATCCCTCCAGCGTCACGGACTGGATCAGGTTCCCGGCCTTGGCCTTCTCCAGCAGCAGCGTGCTCCCCTCTCCCAGCACCGGCTGGACGGTGGCCTGGGCCCCCAGCTCCACCGGAATGGGCGGAAGGGCCTGTTCCGGGACGATCTTCCGCAGCGCGTAGGAGGCGAAGCCGTAATTCAGGAGGGTCTGCGCGTCCTCAAAGCGCTGGGCAGAGGTGGCTCCCTTCATGATGACAGCGATGAGCTCCATGCCCTCCCGCTCCGCCGTGGCGGAGAGACAGTAGCGCGCGCTGTCGGTGGAGCCGGTCTTAAGGCCCGTGGCCCCCTCGTAGAAGCGGACCAGACGGTTGGTGTTCACCAGCTGAGACTCTCCGCCCCGCAGCGTGTCCATCCAGATGGTGGTGTACTGCCGGATGTCGGAATGGTGCAAAATCAGCTCCCGGCTCATAAGGGCGATGTCGTGGGCGGAGGTAACATGCCCTGCCGCAGGAAGGCCGGTGGCGTTTTTAAAAACCGTGTCCTGCATGCCAAGCTCCGCCGCCCGGGCGTTCATCCGCTCCACAAAGGCGTCCTCGCTGCCCGCCACGGCCTCCGCCAGGGCTACGGCGCAGTCGTTGGCGGAGACCACGCAGACCGCCTTCATCATGTCGCTGACGCTGAGCTGCTCGTTCTCCTTCAGCCAGATTTGGGACCCGCCCATGGAACAGGCGTGGGCGGAGGCGGTAATCATGGTATCATAGCTCAGCTGGCCGCTGTCCACGGCCTCCATGGTCAAAAGCAGCGTCATGACCTTGGTAACGCTGGCGGGCTCCAGCACGGCGTGCTCATCCTTGGCAAAGAGAACGGTTCCCGTCTCCTTCTCCATCAGCAGCGCCGAGGGCGCGGACACCTCCACAGCCCGGACGCCGGTGGCCAGCAGCAGCACGGCCCCCAGCAGCGCGATTCCCTTTTTCATAATGATCCCCCTTCTGCTTGTCGCTTGTCTCTTTAGCCTATGAGGCCAGAGGGACATTCATGCGTTGTCCCCGGCGCGAAAGTCTTTGACCGGAGGGGGAAACTGTGCTATGCTGGTCCTATCCAATTATAAGAAAGAGGGAATCCTTATGTCGTCTCCCATCCCCTTTGGCGTCATGCCCGACGGAACCCCCGTGGAACGCTACACCCTGACTGCCGGAGACCTCCGCTGCGGCGTCATCACCTTCGGCGGCTCTCTCCAGTCCCTTCAGGTCCCGGACCGGACGGGAAAACCCGTGGACGTGCTTCTGGGCTTTGACACGCTGGAGCCCTATCGAACCCATGGCAAATCCATGGGAGCCCTGGTGGGCCGCTTCGCCAACCGCATCGGCGGGGCGAAGTTCACCCTGAACGGCAAGACCTATCACCTGGCCGCCAACAACAACGGCGTGAACCACCTCCACGGCGGTCTGGTGGGCTTCAACAAGCGCGTCTGGACGGCGGAGGCCGCCGGGGACCATTCCCTGACCCTCTCCCTGTCCAGCCCCGACGGTGAGGAGGGCTATCCCGGAAATCTGACGGTCCGCGTTACCTACACCCTGACGGAGGAGGGGCTGACCATCGCATACCAGGCCCAAAGCGACCAGGACACCGTCTGCAACCTGACCAATCACGCCTATTTCAATCTCTCCGGCCACGACAGCGGCCCTGTTCTGGATCAGACCATCCAGCTGCTGGCGGACCATTACACTCCCTCGGACCCCCTGTCCATTCCCACCGGGGAAATTGCCCCGGTGGCGGGCACCCCTATGGACCTCCGCGTTCCCACCACCATCGGCGCCCACATCGGCGAGGATTTTTCCCAGCTTCGCCAGGCGGGGGGCTATGACCACAACTGGATTCCCAACGGCCAGGCAGGAACGCTCCGCCCCATTGCCCGGGCCGCCTCCGCCGTCACCGGCATCTCCATGGAGGTTCTCTCCACCCTTCCCGGCGTTCAGTTTTACACCGGGAATTATCTCCAGGGCTCCCCGGCCGGGAAGGGCGGCGCTCCCTACGCAAACCGCTGGGGCTTCTGCCTGGAGACCCAGTTCTTCCCCGACTCCCCCAACCGCGAAGCATTCCCCTCCTGCGTTCTTCGGGCCGGGGAGGTTTTCTCCCACAAGGCGGTCTTCCGCTTTTCTGCCGGTTGAGAGGACGTCTTCCGGCAAGTTTAATGGAGACTTAGCGGCCGGAGAGGCTGCAAGACGGCATTTTTAACAAGGCTGTCCATATTTTTTTGACACATTGCCAAAAATCAGGGGTTCTTCCCCTGATTTTTGTCGTCTCTGTTTCTTGACTATTACCGGCGGTGGTGCTATCTTACAACATCATATATAATAATAGAGGTATCGCATTATGGAAATTCTGATCTGTCTCTCCGCCGCCCTGATCGGGGGGCTTTTGCTGTCCCGGCTGGCCAAGCGGGTCCAGCTGCCCGCCGTCACGGCCTACCTGATTGCGGGACTGCTGCTGGGCCCCTTCTGCATAGGCGCGCTGCATATCAGCGGCTTGGGCTTTTCCTCCATGGAGGCGGTGGAGCAGCTGAACATTCTCTCCCAGGTGGCCCTGGGCTTTATTGCCTTCACCATCGGCAACGAGTTTCGGGTAAGCCAGCTGAAAACCATGGGCCGCCAGGCCATTGTGGTGGGCATTTTGCAGGCCGTGACCGCCACGGCGCTGGTGGATCTGGCCCTGATTCTGCTGCACCTTGTCCGTCCGGAGATCATCTCGATCTCCTCCGCCATCACCCTGGGCTCTATTGCCGCCGCCACCGCCCCCGCCGCCACGCTGATGGTGGTCCGGCAGTACAAGGCTGACGGCCCCATGACAAAGCTCCTTTTGATGGTGGTGGCCATTGACGATGCGGTGGGGCTGGTGCTCTTCTCCGCCTCCTTCGGCGTGGCCGTCGCCCTGGAGAGCGGCGCGGTCAGCGTGGTCACCGTATTGGTGGAGCCGGTGGTGGAGATCGTGTTCTCCCTGGCTCTGGGTCTGGCAGCGGGCCTGGCTCTCTATTGGGTGGAACAGTTTTTCCACTCCCGCAGCAAGCGCCTGTCCATCTCCATCGGCTTCGTCCTGCTGACGGCGGGCCTTTCCATGAAGGAGTTCGAGATCGGCGGCATCCACTGCGGCTTTTCCCTGTTGCTGGTGTGCATGATGACGGGCACCCTGTTCTGCAACATCTGCGATTTCTCCGAGGAGCTGATGTCCCGTGTGGACAGCTGGACCGCGCCGCTGTTCGTGCTGTTCTTCGTTCTCTCCGGCGCGGAGCTGGACCTGTCCGTGCTGCGGAATCCCTCCGTGCTGCTGATTGGCGCGGTCTACATTCTCGTCCGGTCGGCCGGCAAATATCTGGGAACCTATGGCAGCTGCGCCCTGACCGGCTGCGACAAGAAAATCCAGAAGCACCTGGGCATCACCCTGCTCCCTCAGGCCGGCGTGGCTCTGGGCATGGCCATTACCGCACAGAATCTGGCCGACGGCGCCATGGTGCGGAGCGTGGTCCTGTTCTCGGTCCTGATCTATGAGCTGGTGGGTCCGACGCTGACCAAACGCGCCCTTCTGGCCGCCGGAGAAATCAATCCGGAGGGACAGACCTCCGCCCGAAAGAAAAATATCTGAGGCGTACCGAGAAGATGAAACACCCCCGCCCGGCCAGCCGGGGCGGGGGTGTTCTTATCCGTTCAGGGCCTCCTCCTGGAGTCTGTCAAATTCCGCCATGCACTCCTCCACTGTCGCACCCTCCAGCAGCTGCCGCACAATCAAACAGGTATTTCCCCACTGCTCCACCTTCATTCCCGCATTGGAGCCCAGGACATAGACCCCCTCCTGAATCCGGTCGTTCAAGGGCTTCAGGGCCGGCACGCACTCCACCTCCACATTCTTGGACGGAGAGATCACCCGGTTGATCTCCGCATAGGCCTGAAGCGCCTCGTCGGAGAGCATGGCGTCCAGGGTGCGCTTTGCGTCCTCCGCGTGTTCCGCGCCGGAGCCAATCGCAAAGCCCGTCATGGGCATCACCGGCATCTGTCCCCATCTGCTGGGAAATCCGATGACCTGGAGCTGAAAATCCGTGTCTCCATAGGCGGTATCCGTGTTGGCCGCCCCCCAATAGGCCATGACGATGGGCGTCTTCTGGGCCAGGAAATCCGCGCCTTCCCCCTCGATCGCCTCGCTGACCAGGGCCTTTTCCGCGTCAATATAGCCGCGGTCTATCAGCTCCTGAAGAAACGCAAAACCGGGACGCATATAATCGCTGTACTTCCGCTCGCCGCGGTTCAGCGCTGCAATCTCCGCCTCCGTATTCCCACCGTTATACAAATCCGCGTAGGCCTGCGCCAGAACAAAGGTCTCCAGCCACCAGCGGTTGGCGCCCACCGGGGTCTCATATCCGTTTTCCTGAAACACGCGGCAGCAGTTCAAAAACTCCTCCGGCGTCTCCGGCAGAGAGAGCTGGAAGCGGTCGAACAGGTCCTGGTTGATAAACAGACCATAGGCCACCACCTCCTGGGGAATTGCCACCAGCCTGCCGTCGACCATATTCGCCGTCTTGATGATCTCCCGGAGATTCTTCACGCAGTCCAGCCCGGACAGGTCCATCAGCGCCCCTTCGCCGCCCAGGGTCAAAATGGTATCCGGATTCAGCAGATACATGTCGTCCACATTGTTCCGCACCCTGTCCAGGGACACGTCGTCATAGGTCTTATCCTGACAGTCCTCCGCCGTATAGGTCTTGTACGCCACGGTGATCCCCAGTTTTTCCTCCGCCATGGCAACCGTCGTGTCCAGCGCGTTTCTCGCCGTGCTTTCCGCGTCCGGTTCGGTCTTTTCCATGGGACTGAAGAGGTTTACATTCCGCTCCTCCCTCTCCTCGGAAACAATCAGGTTTTCATCGAGCTCCCCGACGCCGCAGGCCGCCAGCGCCGGCAGAAGCGCCGCCGCCAGCAAAACCGCCGCCAGTCTCAAAGAGACGCTCTTTCTGTCCCTTCTCATACCCTATTCCCCTTCTCTTGTATGCTGTCGGATAACCTGCTTCAAAAGTTCCACATCCAGCGGTTTGGGCACATGCGCATCCATGCCCGCGTCCAACGCCGCCTTCTCATCCTCCGCGAAGGCGTTGGCCGTCATGGCGATGATGGGAATCCGTCCTCCCCTGCTCTTCTCCAAAGCCCGAATGGCCCTGGCCGCGCTGTATCCGTTCATCATCGGCATCTGGACGTCCATTAAAATCGCGTCAAACTCGCCTTCGGCGGCCCGCTCATAGCGCTCCACCGCCAACTGGCCGTTTTCCACGATCTCACAGCCAGCCCCCTCTATCTCCAGCAGCTCCGCCAGAATCTCGGCGTTGATCTCATTGTCCTCGGCGGCGAGAAAGTGCATGCCCTCCAGGCTGTTCTGTTCCGCGCCGTCCGCCGGCGTTCCCTTTTGCATCTCCAGAACCTTCTCCTGAAGCGCGGAGACAAAAAAGGGCTTTACCAGGACTCCCGTACGGCTCAGCCGGAGCGCTTCCTCCGTTCCCTCCGCGTCGTAATCCGCAAGGATCAGCAACAGCGCCGTCTCCGGCAGGGCCTGACGGAGACGCTCCGCCGCCTGAATACCCACTTCCGGCGGCTCCCACGCCAAAATCAGCAGCTGCCAGCGCTGCGCGTCCTCCTGGAGCAGATTCAGCGCCTCTTCGACGCAGGAGACGGCGTCCGTCTGCACTCCAGTATCGTTCAGCAGCGTCTGTATGGTCTCCCGGGCTTTCCCGTTGCTGTTCACCGTCAAAATATGGCGGATGCCCTGCTCCTCCCAGAGCTGCCGGTCCGACTGTCCCTCCGGGATACGGAATTCCAGCTCCACCTGGAACAAGCTGCCCTTGTTCACCTCGCTGAACACCTCAATGGTCCCGCCCATCAGTTCCACAATGCTCTTGGTGATCGCCATGCCCAGTCCCGTGCCTTGGACTTTATTGGTTGTGCTGTTTTCCGCCCGGCTGAAGGCGTCGAAAATCGTCTCCAGATACTCCGGCGTCATTCCGTACCCGTTGTCCTCCACCTCGATGCGGATATGCTCGTACTGGCTGGAACGCTGCTTCAGCCCCAGAATGCGGAACCAGATGACGCCGCCCTCCTGTGTGTACTTCACGGCGTTGGAGAGGAGGTTCAGCAGAATCTGATTCAGCCGTGTCTCGTCCCCCACCAGATGCTCATGCTTGACTCCCGTCACCTCCACATGAAGGCTCTGCTGCCGCGCCTTGGCCATGGGCTGGATGATCGCCTCCACCGAGGACACCACATCGTTCAGCGTAAAGCTCTCATACGTCAGCACAACCTTGCCGCTCTCAATCTTGGAGACGTCCAGAATGTCGTTGATCAGGCTGAGCAGATGCTGGCCGGACGCCATGATTTTCTTGGTGTAGTCCCGCACCTTGGCCGGATTGTCCGCGTCCATGGACAGCAGCGTCGTGAAGCCCAGAACCGCGTTTATCGGCGTGCGGATATCGTGGGACATGTTGGAGAGGAAGGTGGTTTTGGAGTTGTTGGCGATCTGCGCGGCCCGCAGGGCCTCCGCCAGCTGCCTGCTGTGGAGTTCCCGCTCCGCCTCCCGCTCCATGCGGATTTTGTTCTGCTGCCTCTGGTTAAAGTAATACAGCACGCAGCACAGGGAGAAGGCCGCCAGCATCACCGCCACAACCAGGAAGATATTGTGATTGACGGTCCTTCCCTCCTGCTGAATGGCCTCCACCGGAACATAGCCGACCAGATAGAGCGTTCCGCCGTTCACCGGCCACATGTAATTCAGCGCATGGACGTCCCGTATATTGTGATAAAACAGGATGCTCTTTCCGTCCTTCAGACAGTCCTCCACTTCCGCTCGAAGCTCCTGGTCCTCAATGCTGTTGGCCCGGTAGAAATCCTCCAGATTCAGGTGCCCCGCGCTCCGCATTCCCATTCCCTTCGGCTTGAGCACAAAGCGCTGGCTCTTGGCGTCCATAATATAAAGCGCCGCCTGCTTGTTGTAAAATCCGTCCGGAAGCGACTGGTCCAGGAAATCATAGGTATACTCCGCATACAGCGTTCCGATTTCCTCTCCGTTTTTTTCGACGGGGCATTTCATGGAATACGCCCAGGTTCCCATATAGTTCAGATAGGACTTGGAAACCGGCAGACCGCTGATCGTCCCGCCGGCGGAAAAATCCAGCTCCCCGGCGGAAAACGCCTCTCCCGTATTGGAGACGCCGCTCTCCTCCCCCAGAAAGGTGAAGGACAGCTTCACCATCATCTGATTCTTTTCATAGGAACGGACGTATTCCTCCGGGTCCTCCATCGCTCCGGCCTCCCGGGCGGCGATTTGCTGAAACTCCGCCTCATTACGCAAAATTGCCTCAATGGTGCTTTTAATCAGGCCCAGACTCTCGCTTACATTTTGAATGGCGGAGGCGGACATCTCCCGCGAGATTTCCTGTGCAACGGAAAAAACCACCGCTCCCAAGACACAAAAAACCAGTATGATGGAAAGAAACAGAGAAATCCCTCTGTTTTTTATGTTCTTCTGTATCCTCATTTCCGTTCCTCTTTTCGCGCGCTCGCCATACTCGCCTGGTGCGCATATGCGCATACTTATGATATTATATCAGTTTCTTCCTTTTTGTGTCAATACGGCGGCAGCTGCGGACACAGAAATCCGGCTTGTGCCAACGGGCAAAATGTGATATCGTGATAGAAAAACGGCGGTTTTCCCGGACAATTCCGCTCCTCTGACTGCGATATCGAAAATGTTATGTTCTCATTGATATACTTGGATGACGATTCGATTCCGGAACTGATCATCCTGGACCGATATTATAAATAGGCGCTCCGCAGCCGCAAAGCCCTCCGGGCGGCAGGTCTTGGTCCTCCCGGCGTGGGCCCGCTTGATGGCGGAAACGTCCCGGGCGGGTTCCAGACCCAGTGTGGTCCAAATTCCATCCATTCCGCCTTGCCTCCTCAGTCCAGTTCATGTACCAGCGCCGACCTCAGCTCCTCATAGGGTGTCCGCAGCTCCGAAAACTGTCCGGGCTGGCGCAGAACCGGCTCCGTGTTGTCAATGTCGTCCAGCAACAGGTCCAAACCGTTCCGCAGCCGCTTGGGGTCCTCATGGACCAGACACGCGGGAAGGGCACGGCCCAGAAACCATCGGGGCTCGTCCGAAGCGTAGGCCAGAGCCCGCCGGTCCCCGTCCTGGAGCCAGAACAGCATGTAGCTTCCCTGGTCCCGCAGGAGAATCAGATGCCGCAGCTCTGTTCCGCCCTCCGCCGCCGGGAAGGTCCAGCTGATTCGTATCCGCTCCAGCTTTCCCATCATGAAGTGGACCAATCCGTCCGCCACAAGGCCGTAGGTCCCGCCTTTCAGCGCCGCTGCGGTCCGCCCGCCATGGAGGTCCACCGTCTCCAGCTCCGAGGCGGCGCGGCTGAGGACAAACTTACTCAGATAGTAGTTCCGGCCCCGCTTCTGCGGAACGCCCCCCAGCTTCTGCTGCGCTATGAGGACCTTGTGTTTGGCATCGTGGCGGCTCACATCGCAGCTCCAAAGCCAGCCGCCCGGACCGCCGCTCTCCAGCTGCCCCCAGCCCATCTGGCCCAGGACCAGGTCTATGTCCCGAAGAAGGTCCCGGGCGCTGTGGAAGACGGAATACTCCGCCAGCTTTCCCATGCCGAAGGGCACATATACGATGTCGCCGCAATCCACGGTCCGGTACGCCTCGGCGTCGGCCAGCAGGGCGTACCAGTTCTCCCCCCGGCCAAAGCTGTTTTCGAAGTAGAGGCAGGCGTATTGGTCCCCGTCCCGGCGGAGTACCAGACGGCCCTGGGACCACTCCATCTCCAAGCGGTCCAACTCGCCTTGGGAGAAACGGTACAGCAGGGCGGAAAGGGCCTCTCCGGTCACCAGGGCCTCTTGTGGAATGGGTTCTGCCTCCGGCGGCTCCTTCTCCTCCAGGACCCGCCGCACCTTGGCCAGCGCCTCCTCCATCTCCGGCGGAATCTCCTCCATCTCCGCCCACTTCTCCAGCAGCGCCGCGGCGTCCGGCTTCGGGTCGGGTCTCAGGAGGTCCATATGGGTCAGGCTCTCCTCCGCTCCCCCGGCAGGTGTGTAGTAGATGCGCCATGGCAGTTCCCGCAGGCGGGAGAGATCGAAAAACCGGGGGTCCGTCAGCTCCACCAGCCGCTGCCGGGCCGCCTCCAGGCCGCCGTCCGCAGTAAAACGAATCTGGGGAGAATGGCTAGCTCTCTCCGCAGGGCCGGACGCCGCCCTCCAGGTCCCGTCGGGGTCCGGAAGCAGATGCTCCTGGATTCTCCGCCCGGAGAAGGTCTGCCGGTAAATGGTCACCGGCTCCCCTTCGGACCACCCGGCGGTGTAGAGCCTCCCTCCGCCCTCCATGGACAGCTCCAGAGGAAATGCCTCCTCCGGCGGGACCGCCTCTCCGGTCTCCCGGTTCAGAGGCAGTCGGCACACATGGCCCGCAAGACACCGGGCGATCAGAGCCCGGTCGCTCTCCGGCACAGGCAGATAGTCCAGACGGCGGAAAATCTCCCGGCTCACCATGTCAAAGTCTCCATAAGCCGCCGCCGTGATGGGCAGAAGAAGAGCAAACCAGTCCCCGCTCTCCTGGGCCGTCTGCTCCCAGGTAAGGCAGGGACGGTATACCGGCTTTCCGTTCACCTGGTACTCCAGGTGCATAGGATAGCAGGCAATCTCCACCAGCCCCATGGCCGCCGCCAGAATCCGGGGCGTTCCGTCCGCCCGCTCGGTAAAACGGCGGCTCCAGCCCTCCTGGTAGGGCAGGTACTTCTCCAAGTATTTGAGCAAGGGCGTCCCGGTCTCCGGGTCCCGGGCAGTATAAAAGGCGGTGTTGAGCCACCAGCGGAAAAAGGGCCGGTAACACAGCCGCACCCACTCATAATAGGGGATGCCCTCCGGGTCCGCGCGGCTGTCCTCCCGGCTCCAGCGTTTCGCCTCGCAGAACCGGAGGTCTCCCTCCAGCCCGGAGATTACTTCCTGTGCCCGGGGGATGTCCGCATGCTCCCGATAGTACTCCAGCATCCGGCGGACCAGCGTTTCCCCCATGCCCTCCCGCCGCCAGGGGGAGGCGGTTAAAAGCTGCTCCTCCAGGAACCGGGGCACCGGCAGGGCTCTTTGCATCTCCGGGCTTTCAAACAGGGCCTGGGACTCTGCCGGTTCCGACGCCGGGTCAGCCTTGATGCGCTTCAAGAACGCCTCCAGATTCCGGTTCAGCTGGAGGAAGTTCACCGGGGTCTCCCCGTTGATTCCCGGCACCCGCCGGATAGCCAGCTCCCGGATGGGACCATAGAGGACTTTCGCCCGGCCCATGACGGCGCTTTTCAGGTCCAGCCTCCGCCACGCGGACCGGTAGACCTCCTCCGGCAGGTCCTCCCTTTGCAAAAAGTGGATGAACACCCGGAGTCCGGCGGGGTGGCGCTCGCAGTCCGGCGTCACCCGCTGTTCGCAGCGCTCTCGGATATAGGCGGGGGAATAACGGTTCAGCACCTGCCGGAAAGCCTCTATGGCCTCCTGGTTCCAGCGCCCCGCGCCGGCGAGACGGGTCAGGTGCCGGTAATCCAGAAAGCTTTGTAAAATGGCGAACTCGTTGCCCTTGGGCTTCTTGGGTACGGGTCCCAGGGCGGCAATCTGGAGGATGTCCTTCAGCCCCTCAAAGGTCTGCCCCTCTCCGCCGGAGAATTGATACGCCACGTTCAGCCAGGTCAGGCACTCTTTATTGGGCTGGAAGTCCGGCTGGAGTTTCCGGACCTTCCGCAAAAGCAGCGACGTGAACCGGGGGTCCCAGGCGGCGTCCAGAAAGGCGCCGGAGGTAACGTAATCCATCCACATGGCCGGGTTTTTCCGTTGTTTCCCGGTATAGAGGTCCAGAAACTTCGTAATGGCCTCGCCGCCCTCATAGGGGTTGGGGCCCTCGTCCTCCCGCTCTTGCAGGTCCCAGCCCTGGTCCTCCGCCGGAGCGTCTTCCCCGTCCTCCGGGGCTTCCTCTCCATCCTTTGGGGACGGAGTCCCATCTCGTTTCACGATCTTCTCCGGAGAAAAGGCCGGCTCCTCCCGCTTCCCCCCGGCGCAGTCCAAGGCCGCCTGATAGGCCCGCCGCAGCCGGAGGAAACCCTCCGGGTCCTCCTCGGGGTGGCAGATCTTGGCCCGTTCCGCATAGGCGCGCTTGATGGCGGCCACATCCTCTGTGGGCGCAATCCCCAGGGCCGTCCAAATGGTATCCATCCCTCACTCCTCCGAATCCTCTTCAAACTCCTGGCCGAACTCCTCTTCCTCCGGTTCTCCGAACCAGATTCCGCTCTCCAGAGGGTCCTCCTCCACGGCGGCCTCCAGCATATCCAGCCGTTCCTTTATCCGGTCATAATCCCGCCGCCGCTGAATCCGGTCGCCGCAGTCCATCAGGTTCTTCCAATAGCCAATCAGTCCCGCGGCCATCTCCCGCCGCTGCCCGATGGTCTGGGTGTAGATTCGCAGAGCCCGCTCCAGCAGAAGCTGGTCCCTTTGGTCTCCCTGAGCCGCCAGCTGGATTTGACGGATGCGCTCCATGGCCTGGGCTTTTCCCTCCTCCGTCAGGTGCAGGTTGGGATTCAGAATCATCCGCTCCCGGAAGTCCCCGCCGCTGCTCTGGGCGCTGACATGGAGGATGCCGTCAATGTCATAGGTAAACGTCACCAGGGCGGACTGCTCTCCCGCCGGGCCGGGCGGCACCTGAACCTCCACCTCTCCCAGCTTCAGATTCTCCGAGGCGAAGTACCCCTCTCCCTGGTAGATTTCAAACCGCAGTCCCGTCTGGTTGTCGTTGAGGGTATAAAACTGCTCCTGGTGGCTGGCGGGGAGCATGCTGCTTCTTGGAATCAGGACCGCCATGTGGGGCGTCCGGTCGTCCCGGCGGCTGTAGGTGGAGACTCCCAGAGAGAAGGGGCACACGTCCGTCATCACCAGGTCCTGCAAATCCTCCGCCCGCTCCTTGATGCCCGCGCATAGCCCCACGCCCAGGGCTACGATTTCGTCCGGCGACACAGCCACATGGGGTCTCCGGCCAAAGAGTTCCTCCAGAAAATCAACAAACACCATCAGTTGGGCAGAACCGCCCACCAGAATCACGTCGTTGAGCCTGCCGCCCCGGCTGCGGTCCTTCATGGCCCGGGTGATGACCCCCCGGACCTTCTGGAACACCGGCCCGCAGAGCTGGCGCAAAAGCTCATTGGTCAGGACAAGGCCGTACCGCTTCTCCCCCTGCTGGAGGGAGATGGAGGCCGCCGGGGCGCTGGAGAGGGCGATCTTCGCCGTCTCCGCCTGGCGGTAGAGGGACGCCCGGAGAGCGGGAGCCAGATGTTCCTCCGTCAAGCCATTCTCCTGACAGAAGTGCGCCGCGATGGCCCGGTCGATGTCGTCCCCGCCCAGGCGGTTGTCCCCGGCAATGGCGGTGATCTCGATGATATTCTCAAAGCACTCCACGATGCTCACGTCCAAAGTTCCGCCGCCAAAGTCCACAATCATCATCTGGCAGTCGCCGGTCTGGGCGCTGTAACGGTGGTAGAGCGCGGCGGCGGAGGGCTCGTTGATGAGGCGCTTTACATTCAGCCCCGCCAGTTGGGCGGCCAGCTTCGTGGCGCAGCGCTGGTCGTCGTTGAAATAGGCCGGGACGCTGATGACGGCCTCCTCCACCGGCTCTCCAAGATACCGCTTCGCGTCCTCCAGCAGCTGGCGGAGGACCAGGGCGGACAGCTCTTCCGGCTTGAACTTCCGTTCGGCCAGGGTCAGCGTCTTCTCCGTGCCCATCCAGATTTTGAAGGAGGCGGCAGTGGCCTCCGGATGGGTCACCAGCCGCTCCTTCGCCGCCGCGCCCACCAGGACCGTTCCGTCTTCCAAAACGCTGACGGCGCTGCTGGTCTTGTACTCCCCCAGCTCGTTGGGTATCCGCTCCGCCCTGCCGCTGCGGTAGACGCAGGCCAGAGAGTTGGTAGTACCTAAATCAATGCCAATGATTGCCATCGTTCCTCCCCCTTTTTTTCATGTCTATTTGTTTGATTATAGCATCGTCTCCGGCCCAATTCAATCTGCTTGACCATGCTTTCTTGAAAAGAGATGCCAGCCCCCAACTTGACAAACCCAGCCGGAGAGTCTACTATAAACGCAGGAAAGCGCCGGCAGGCGCTGCTGAGCGGGAGGCGGTTTTGTGAAATATGCCAGGCGGATCCTCCATACGCTGCTGATGGCGGCGATGCTGAATTACATCCCCCTCTTTGTACTGATTTGCTTCGTAAGCGGCATAGCGGTCCCCTTTACTTTTTGGTGTTGGCTGCCGCTGTTGGCGGCGTTTTTTATAATCAACGTCCACCCTTTGCCAAAGACCGCTCCCACCAAGCGCATCCAGCGGCTGGCAGAGGGGACGGAACTGCTGCGGCTGTTCCTGGCAGATTTTTTGTGCTCGCTGGGTATTCAGATTGTTTTCTTGTGGGCGGTCACTTCCTTTGTGATTCCTGTCACAGGAAGCGGAAGGATGCCGTTACTGGCCGGCGCGCTTCTTGTTATGCTGGCTCTTCCCTTGTGCATCCTCTTTTGGAACGGCATGATCCGGGTCTACCTCACCTCGGTGCAGTTAGGGATAAAGCACCGGATTCTGGCGGCGCTGTGCGGGTGGATTCCCCTGGTGAATCTCTGGTACCTGGCAAAAATCATCCGCATCTGCGGGGACGAAGTGGAGTTTGAGACCCAGAAGTGGGAGCTGGATGAAGTCCGGGCAGAGAGCGAGGTCTGCAAGACAACCTATCCCATCCTGATGGTTCACGGCGTGTTTTTCCGGGACTTTCGCTACCTCAACTACTGGGGCCGCATCCCCAAGGAGCTGATCCGCAATGGAGCCACCGTTTACTACGGACAGCAGCAGTCCGCGGCGGCGGTGGAGGACAGCGGGAAGGAGCTGGCGGCGCGTATCCGGCAGATCGTGGAGGAGACCGGCTGCGGCAAGGTGAACATCATCGCCCACTCCAAGGGCGGGCTGGACAGCCGGGCCGCCATTGCCCACTGCGGGATGGCCCCTTATGTGGCGACCCTGACCACCATCAACACCCCTCACCGGGGCTGTATCTTTGCCGAGTACCTGCTGGGCAAAGTGCCGGAGGCTGCCCGGCAGAAGATCGCGGCGGCCTACAACGCCGCCATGAAGCGGGTGGGCGACCCTAATCCGGACTTTTTGGCGGCGGTGACCGATCTGATGGAGAGCGCGTGTCTGGCCCGGAACAACGTGACCCCCGACGCCCCCGGCGTGGTGTACGAGAGCGTCATGTCCTACTGCAAGAAGGCCCAGCACGGCAAGTTCCCGCTGAATATGACCTACCCCATTGTGAAGCACTTCGACGGCCTCAACGACGGGCTGGTGTCGGTGGAATCCGCCAAGTGGGGCGAGACGTTCACCCTCCTGGAACCGGAGGGCAAGCGGGGTATCTCCCACGGCGACGTGGTGGATTTGAACCGGGAGAACATTCGGGGCTTTGATGTGCGGGAGTTCTATGTGAAGCTGGTTGCGGATTTGAAGCGCCGGGGATATTGAGCTACAGGCAAACGGACGGTTCCGCAGGCCGGACCAGGGAGGCAGGCTTCAAATCCGTCCTGCATTTTTACCGGCAGGCTGGACGCCGCCTCCCATCGCCCCGCTGATGTCCTCCCCGTTTTCCGGCCATGCGCCGCGAATCCGGCGGAGGACCGTCGTTTTCCGCTCCGCGGGGTATTTTCTCGCGGCCTGTGTGCCGCTGGCGCTCATCCGCAAATGGGCCCATCCGGACGGGCAGGAGAGCCGCCGCCTGCGCGGCTTGCTCTGTTAGAAATGCAGGATGTTAATCAAAAGCATCCATACCAGTCCATAGAATGTGACCACGGCAATTAAATCATTGATTGTGGTGATGAGAGGACCGGAAGCAACGGCGGGGTCCACGTTCAGCCGCTTGAAAAGAATCGGAATTACCGTCCCGGACAAGCCGGAAAGAACGACGGACAGCAAGAGCGCAAGCCCTGTGCAGAGCGATACGGAAACTGCCAGCAGAACAGGCTGTCCCTTGAAAAGGGTCAAATAGGCCCCCACCAATAGGGCGGACAGGACGCCGAGTATCAAACCGTTGACCACTCCGACCCGAGCCTCTTTTCGAATGAGAAGCAGCTTCTGTTTTCCGCTGACCTGCTCATCCATCAATACGCGGATGGTGACCGCCAGAGACTGCGTTCCCGCGTTTCCGGACATGTCCAGAATCAGGGACTGAAAACTGACGATGATGGCCAAATGGGCCACTACGCTTTCAAACAGCCCCACCACGCTGGACACCACCAAGCCCAAGCCAAGCAGAACGACCAGCCACGGCAGCCGTTTGCCGATGCTTTTCCTGAGAGGCTCCTGCAAATCCTCCTCCGCGGACAGGCCGGCCAGCTTTGCATAATCATCGCCCAGGGCGTCGTCTATCAGCTGCGTGATCTCCTGGGATGTCAAAACCCCGCAAAGCTTATTCTCCGTGTCCAGAACGGGAATGGAGTCCTCGGAGTAATCTTTGATGCGCTCCACGCATTCGTCAATCTGCTCATTGACATATACATAGGGATACGACGTCATAGTAATCGTGTCGATCCCCGTATGCTCCCGGGCAATAATCAGGTGTTTGAGGTCGATCGCGCCCACCAGAATTCCATCTTCACTCACGACATAAATTGTCGAGATATTGTCATGTTCCTCCGCCTGATCGATCAGTGTGCGCATGGCCTGGCGTACGCTGCTCCCGGCGCAGATGGAGATATAATTCGTAGACATCTTGCTGCCGATCTCGTCTTCGTCAAAGGAGCTGAGAAGCAGAATTTCCTCCCGCACCTCCTTGTCCATCCATTCGATCAGCATATTGCGCTGGGCCTTTTCCAGCTGGTGCAGGTATTCCGCCGCAGTGGAGGCTTCCAGCTGAGAGAGAACGTCCACCTGCCTGCGGAGGGTGAGTTCCTTGACGTATTCATCCAAATGCCCGGAGTACTCCAGAACGCTGGCCAGCTCTCCGGTGTCCAATATGCCGTAAAGCCGGCCTCGCTCCTCCCGGCTCAGCAGCTCCATGGCCGCCGCGATGTCATTTTCATGGTAAGCGTGAATGCGCTCCTTCATCGGCTGCGGAGTGAGCGTTCCGCGAAGGATTTGGGCGATTTCCGCTTTGTAGTCCGGGTGTTGGGCAGCCGTCAGGTTCTCGGCTGCAAAATTCAGCTTCTCATTCATTGTCCAATACCTCCCTTGCACATGGAGCGGTTGGCGGCCGCTGTGGGTTTTTGCGGCAAAGGCGGAAGCAGAGCAGCGATTTGCAGGCCAAAAAGGGCATAAAAATACCACTGTCATTTGTGGGCCAGGTTGCTCCGGATCGCCTTTCGCAATGCAGCATGGCTTTCAAAATGGACAATGGTGCTTCAAATATCCGTACAGCAAGTAGCAGTCAGATCCAATCCCGCAAACAGCCGGACGCATTCTGACGGCAGGAAGACACCTTGCCCATATTTCGACTACTACTGCCGCTGTCCATAGATTCACCTCATTTCAAGTTCCAAATGGTTTGCATGGTGCCTTGATTTACCGCTTTTAGTATATCATAATCCGGAAAAAGAATCAACTCCAAATCTGCTGGTTCCCTTTTCGGAAAAGCGCTGCCGTGGTGAAGCTCCGGCAATTTTTAGAAAAGATACGGAACCATAATCAGGTCCTATGCTGCAATACGAATGGAAACTCAGTATTAAAGAAGGAATTATGAAAAACTGATATAACATCGCCCTGCGGACGGTAAACCCTATAAAGTTAAAGAAAAACGGGGAAGCCGGCCATGTAGGCTGTGCATTGGAAACTGTTGGCGGGGCAATATTTACCGGCATTTGCATTGATGTGCCATGTTCAATTGGGTTCTGCGTGGAACAAGCGGCTATTGCGGAAATGCTTAAAAATAGCGAAACCAAAATCGAAAGGATTGTGGCCGTATACGAAGACGGAAGCATTTTGCCGCCCTGTGGAAAATGCAGAGAATTGATGTCACAATTAGATGTTTATAATGAACATACAGTCGTCGCTGTGGGCCATGAAAAGGAAGTTACGCTTAAAGACCTGCTGCCGGAAAGGTGGGACCGAACATGGGATTAGAAAAGCTGACAGATCGTATTTATTTTTTACCGCATGAACCAGAGTTTGACAGGCCCATGCTGGCTTATGTGCAGGGCGATGCGTTTTCCCTAGCGATTGACGCGGGATATTCCGCATCCCATGTAAAAGACTTTTATGGAGCATTGGAGGCCAACAGCCTGCGGGAGCCCCATTTTACAGTCATTACACACTGGCATTATGACCACACATTTGGGATGCACGCTATCAAAGGCGTCTGTATCGCACACCGAAAAACAACCATTTTTTGAGGGTGCAGCAGGAAAAAGCGCAGGACCCAAGCTACCTGGATCTTCTGAAAAAAGACGATCTTCATTTTGCAAAAGAATATGCCGGACAAACGGAATTGCACATTGTCGTGTCAGATATTGAATATGTGGATGAAATAACATTGAATTTGGGGAATGCAACAGCCCGTATATTCCATAACATTTCGCCGCATTCGGAAGATACAACCTGCGTTCATATACCGGAGGAAAACGTTTTATTTTTAGGTGACGCCGCAAGCGAGGACTTTTTCCATGGCGGCTATATGGACCGCGCGAAATTAAACCAGTTAATTCAAATGATCTCTTCCCTAGACTGCGAATACTGTGTATTAAGCCATTGTGAGCCTATGAAAAAGCGTGAGCTGCTTGTGTATTTAGACAGCATTAAATAGTTTAGAATATCCAGGTCCCCGGGGGGATCGCAGCAATGGAAAATCTTCATTTTGACGTTTTGATGGTTCATATTCTCCCCCATGTCCATATTGAAAGCGGCTGGAGCTGAACCCCGCCGGGGACATGCCGGCGCCGCTGGCCGCGTTGACCTGGACCCTCTACTCCATGCTGGCCAAAAAATCAGCGCCTATGGCTATCGCACCATCTTCGCCTGTTCTCCCCTACAAATCGGAATCGGTTGCTATTTTTTAGCTTTAAGAAACAGCCCTTTACCCCTTCTATAAACCTGTACTGCCTTAAATCCAGAATTATAAAAAATAATCTCTAACTCTTTTTTACTGTATATCCTCACGTCGCCACTTTTTGAAAAGGGTATCCAAAATTTATTTGCAAAAAATCTAAGTACTCCTCCAAAGTTAGGGTCAGCTACATACACTGTACCAGTTCTCTTTAAAACTCTTTTACATTCATTTACAAATCCTTGCGGATTATCAAAATGATGAAATGCACAACATATCGTTATGATATCAATACTTTCATCTTTCCATTCAAGTGGATAGCAAGGCTTTACCTCAAAATTCATATTAGGATAACGCTGTTTTGCGGCATGAATCATGTTCTCTGATACATCTATTCCAGTTGCTTGTATTTTGGCTTTTTTCGATAATTCCCTCAATAGAGTTCCATTTCCACATGCAACGTCAAGAACGACATCGCCTTCGCTCAAATCTATCATATCAGATAATTCGTTAATATGAAATCTGGTATATTGTCCTTCTCTTGACGTATCATACTCAAATGCTATTTTATTGTACGCAATTCTTGATTCTTCTGCTTTCTTATTCATGTCGTTTCCCCAAATCTCAATTTACCGCTTTTGAAAATCAAACTGTATGTTCATAAACTGCCATAAATAATTATTCATGGCAGTTTATGAACATACAAAGTCAAATTGGGACTATTTACACGGTTCCTGTGATTACAGCGGTGACTTCCGCAGCCGTTCTCCACGAGCGCAACATCGGACGGGAGCGATAAAAATGGAAGCGTACGTCATGGTGATTGACGAAAGCCTGCCCCAGGACTTGGCGGCAGACAGCATCTTGGCATCGTCAAATCCCCCAGGCCGCCGCTGCCCGCCGTCCTCCCCATTTTCCTCAGACCTTTTGTTCAAATTCCTGTGCCGTCTTTTCCAGCAGCTCCCGGATGGGCAGATGCTGGGGGCAGGCCTTTTCGCACTTGCCGCATTTGACGCAGGAGCTGGCCTTGCCGCCCTGCTTCGTGTGGACCTCGTTATAGTAATAGTCCGCGTTCCAATCGTGGTATATCTGCTTGGTGTTCATAACGGCAAACAGGTCCGGAATGGAAATGTTCTGCGGACACCCTTCTACGCAGTACCGGCAGGCGGTACAGGGAATCAGGTGCATGGAACGGAAGACCTCCCGCACCTTGCCGATGGCCTCCAGCTCCCGGTCGTTCAAAGGCTGGAAGTCCTGCATGAAGCGGATATTTTCCTCCACCTGCTCCAGGCTGCTCATACCGGAGAGGACCATCATCATCCCCTCAAACCCGGCGGCAAACCGGATGGCGTAGCTGGCGGGGCTGCCGCCGTGAAGCGCGTCCAGAATCTCCGCAGCCTTCTCCGGGAGCTTTGCCAGATTGCCGCCCTTCACCGGCTCCATGACGATGACCGGCTTGCCGAATCTGCGGCAGACCTCGTAGCACTTCCGGCTCTCCACGGCGGGGTCCTCGTAGTCCACATAGTTAAACTGAATTTGAACCACCTCGATCTGCGGGTACTCGGTCAAAATCTGCTCCAGCACCGCCGCCCGGTCATGGAAGGAAATGCCGAAATGACGGATTTTCCCTTCCGCCTTCAGCTCCAGCGCCGTCTCATATGCATGGCAGCGCTTGAACATGGAAAAGTTTTCCATGCTCTGGGCGTGCATCAGATAAAAGTCGAAGTAGTCCACGCCGCAAACCTCCAGCTGGCTCTGGAAAAAGGGCCGGATGTCCTCCTGCTGTTTGAAATAGAAATTGGTCAGCTTATCGGTGAGGATGTAGCGGTCCCTGGGATAACGGCTGGTGAGGCACTCCCGCAGGGCCAGCTCGCTTTTGCCATCCAGGTAACCGTGGGCCGTGTCAAAATAGTTAAAGCCGGCGTCCAGAAACGCATCCACCATCCGGCAGGTCTGCGGGATGTCCACTTCACCGTCCTGCATGGGCAGGCGCATCGCGCCAAAGCCAAAATTCTTTTTGATGTTCTCCATCGGAAGTCCTCCTGTCAAGTCGTTGGTTTTAAGGGGCCATAGAAGTACGAGGCCGTGGCTCCGCCGTCAATCAGAACATCCGTGCCGGTGATGAAAGTGCCTTGGGGCCCCGTCAGCAGCTCGTCCTCCTCAGGCGTCAGTGCGGGCATCCTCCAGCCGGAATGACTGGAGATGGTCACCCCCGCGCCGCCGGGGGCGGTCACCTTCCCCACCTCCTCCAGCAAAACGGCGGCGCCGTAGAGGTCCGCCTTCAGAATGGACGCAACGGGCGCCTGGCTGGGGGATACGCCGGCGGCATTGACCAGCATGGAGATTTCCCCGTACTTCTGTCCCTCTCGGGTCAGGGAAAGGATGGATTCTCTAGAGGAAATATCCGTCTCCACCGCTGTCACGTCAAACCCGGCGTCCATCATCGTCTTGGCAATCGTATGGGCGTTTGTCCGGCTTCGATCGCCCACCACGATCTTTTTGCCAAATCCGGCCCGGCGGGCAATTGCCATGCCGATTTGCCCCGCACCAGTCCAAAGCATAACCCCTTTCATATTGATTCCTCCTTCTATGATCAGATGAAACCATTATATAGCCTAAAGTGGACTCCAAGTCAAGAACATTTCCACTTCCCGCGCATCTCAAAACAGGGCTGCCGGCGCGCAGCCGTCCCGGACTCAGGAGCCCGCAGGTTGCGCCGCCTTTCCCAGCAGGCGCGGTCCGCCAAAATAGCAGCCCTTTTTCCAATAAAGGGAAAGCACCCACTTGGAGGACACCATCCCAAGTGGGTGCTCTCGCCGCCTGGGATTAACTTGCGCCGTTCCCAGCCGCTTCCAGCATATGATCGATTAAAATTCCATAACCTTTGGTAGGATCGTTCAGCAGGACATGGGTCACCGCACCCACAATTTGGCCATTTTGGAGTATCGGAGAACCGCTCATCCCCTGCACAATGCCGCCGGTAACCTCCAGCAGCGCCGGGTCCTTGACGGAGAGCACCAGATCACGGCCATCCGCCGTACCGGAAACCACCTTCAAAATTTCAATCTCATACTCCTCGACCTCATCTCCCCGGACATTGGCCAAGATAACCGCCGGCCCAGGCAGAGCCGTGCCGGCCGGAATTGCTTCCGCCTCTGCAATCGGTTCCTCCATCGTTCCGAAAATGCCGCTGGCCGTATTGGCGTACAGCGGTCCCAAATCGCCGGTTAAGTCAAAATCGCCCCGCAGTTCCCCGGCGGAACCAACCTCCCCCCGCTTCACCGCTTTCACTGTAGAGGGCAGGATGGACCCGTTGGAGAAGGGCATCAACAGCGCTGTGTCCGTGTCCGTAACGCCGTGGCCCAACGCGCCGAAGACGCCGGTGGCCGGGTCATAATACGTCATCGTACCAATTCCCGCCATGCTGTCCCGAATCCAGGCGCCAATGCAATAGACGCCCTGCTCGTTCTGGGCAGGCTCCACCGAAAGCGTCACCTGGTTGCCATTCCGGTTGATCTGCAAATCTGCGGCGCTGCCGCCGCTTTTTTGCAGCAGGGACTGGAACTGCTCTGTGGACGTCACCGCGCTGCCTCCGCACTCCACGATCACGTCCCCCGTCCGGAGACCGCATTCTCTGGCGGGAGTCCCGCCTTCCGTGAGCTTCACAACCACCACGCCTCTTGAAAACAGCTTGATGCCCACCGTATGCCCCACCGGAACCAGCATTCTGGGCCCCGCCGCCTCTACAGGCATTGCGGCGCACAGCAAAAACGCAAGCGCCAGCGCCGCCCCGGTGCCCAGCGCCCGCTTTGCGATTTTTGAAGGTCCATACAATCAGATCACCCCTTTCCATCATCTCGCCGGAAACACGCCTCCGATCCAAGCCGCAGCCATTTTTCGGACATATCCGCAGATCGCGTTCCGGCCTGTTTATCATTTGCCGAAACTCCGCGTTCAGCACAAGCAAAAAGCGGCAGCGCCTCCATGGTGCGGCTTGCCTGTTCCGGCGCGGCAACGCATGAGAAAGACCCCGGAGGAAAATTCCCCCAGGGTCTTATAGTTTTTCTTGAGGCCGCGTCAATCTCTTTTATTAAAAATGTTAAAAATCGCCTCGAACGGGTCATCCTCGGGGACCTCCGGTTTGGGCACATCCTCCTCCTTCAGCGGCACAGGCTCCGCCGGGGCGGCCGGTTCCTCTGTCTTGGCGGCCTCCTCCGCCATCTTGGGCAGCTGACCGGGGGCCTTTTCAAAGCCGGTGGCAATGACTGTCACGCGAATCTCGTCATCCAGCGTCTCGTCGAAGGTAGCGCCGAAAATCGTATTGGCGTCGGGGTGGACCGAGGCCTGCACCAGTCCGGCAGCCTGCTCGATCTCCTCCAGGCCAATGTCGGGAGAACCGGCCACATTGATCAAAATGCCCCGGGCGCCGTTGATACTGGTCTCCAGCAAGGGACTGGAAATGGCCATCTTGGCGGCCTCCTCCGCCTTGCCCTTTCCGGCGGCGCGGCCCACGCCCATGTGCGCAAGGCCCGCGTCCTTCATAATAGCGGTGACGTCAGCAAAATCCAGGTTGATGAAGCCGGTGTCCCGAATCAGATCGGAGATGGACTGCACGGCCTGGCGGAGCACGTCGTCGGCAATTTCAAAGGCGTTGGCAAATGTAATTTTCTGGTCCGTGGCGTGCTTGAGCCGCTCGTTAGGAATGATGACCAGAGAATCCACCTTCGTCCGCAGCTCCTCAATGCCGCCCTCGGCCTGCTGCATGCGGCGGCGGCCCTCAAAGCCAAAGGGTTTGGTCACCACGCCCACCGTGAGGATATCCAGCTCCTTGGCCAGCTCCGCCACAATGGGGGCCGCGCCGGTTCCGGTGCCGCCGCCCATACCGGCAGTGATGAAGACCATATCCGTCTCCTCCAGGGCCTTGGCAATCTGGTTGCGGCTCTCCTCGGCGGACTTGCGGCCCACCTCTGGGTCCGATCCCGCCCCTTGTCCATGGGTCAGCTTCTCGCCAATCTGAATTTTGTAAGCGGCGCTGGAGATATTCAGCGCCTGCTTGTCCGTATTCACCGCCACAAAGTCCACGCCCTTTGTACCGGAGCTGACCATGCGGTTCACCACGTTGTTTCCAGCGCCGCCCACACCGATCACCTTGATGTTTACAACGGTGTCGGGACTGGTTTCCAAAGCAATTGCCATAGTGCTGCCTCCTGCTATCATTTGTGCGGATACCCCTGCCATGCGCGCCATGGCAGAGATGGTACATTTACGATTCCCGCCCTTGAAACGGGCAATGTTCGCGGATTCAGCCCCGCCGGCTGACTCCGTTCTCTCTCCAGGGCGCCGGTTTATGGAACGTTTTTCCAGTCCCCGGCACCCATAACACTCTTTTTCTATTGTATGCCACTTTTTCTCTCCGGTCAAGTGTCTGTTTCACTTTCGACGCAAATTCTCAAAAAATCCTGACCCAACCTCCACTCAGCGTACATTTTGAATCAGTCTGACCTCGTCGCTCTTCAGCTGCAGATCAATGGTTCCGGTCATATTGCTCTGAATTTTTTCACTCTCCAGAGTGGCGGTCAGCTTCTTCAGCTCCCAGTCGTAATCCGCGCCGTAGGCCATCCGCACCGTGAAGCGGCCGATGTAGTCCATTTTCAGACAGCCAAGGTCATCCAGACGAATCCCGTCCACGTTCTCCGTCAATCCCGCTCTCTCCAAGGCGGCCAGAAGGTCCAGAAGGCTGGATTGCTGCGAAGCATATTCCGTGGCCAGGGCGATGGAGGATCCCACCGAGGGCGCCAGCAGCTCGCAGCCGGAGATGAGGCCATACTGTCCGGCCTCTGCCTCCGGGACCTGCTCCACAATTTTTCCGCTGCTGCTGATGAGCCAGGCAATCTCCTCCTGTATCAGCACAAAAGGCCGGCCGCTCTCCCGCACCTCGATCAGCAGTGTGTCCGGCAGCTTCCGGTTCACCCGAATGTCTTCAATGTAAGGCAGCTGGTCCCAGATGTTCCGCCGTACGTCATATTTGTTTAAAAGGTACATATTCGCCCCCAGCTCCACGCCGCAGGCCGCCTGTATCTCCTCCGCCGTATAACGGTTCTGCCCTGTGACAACGATGTTGTCCACCCGGAAGAACAGCGTCATGGCCAAGATAATCGCCGTGCAGATCAGCAGAACGGACAGGAGCTTATAGAGAAATCCCCCCCCTCCCCTACGCCGCTTCGAATGTTTCCTTCTTGCCATGACTGCCGCTCCAATTCTATCTTCCAGGCGTCTCCCAGGAAACGCCCCTGGGAACCGCCGCTGAAGGCCGCGGACGGCCCCCGCTCTCTTTCAGGTTAAGTACGTTTTCGCCCGTCAATTCTCAGCGCGGACAATATCCGCCCCCAGGGCTCTCAGGTCCCGGGCCAGGTCCTCGTAGCCCCGGTCAATGTGGCTGATTTCAGAGACTGCGGTCTCCCCCTCCGCCGCCAGAGCCGCCACGCACAGCGCCGCCCCGCCCCGAAGGTCCGTGCAGCGCACCGGCGCGCCGTGGAGATGCTCCACCCCGGAGACCACCGCCACCCGGCCGGAGACCCGAATACCGGCTCCCATGCGGGTCAGTTCATCCACATGGCGGTATCGGTTTTCAAACATGTTCTCTTCAAACACCGTGGCGCCCCGGCTCTTCAGCAGCGACGCCATCAGGATGGCCTGGGCGTCGGTGGGAAAACCGGGATAGGGGGCCGTCCGCACCGGGCGAACCGCCGACATGCGGCCCCGGCATGTGCAGGCCACGCCGTTTTCATCGGAGAGGAGGGTACACCCCGCCTCCCGCAGAATGGCCGTAACCGTGGACAAATGCTCCTCTTTCGCGCCCCGCAGGAAGACCTCTCCCCCGGCGGAGGCCGCCGCACAGAGATACGTAGCCGCCGCAATCCGGTCCGGCATAACGGTATAAGTACAGCCGTGAAGCTCCCGTCCGCCCTCAATGGTAACAGTGGAGCTCCCCGCGCCGGAAACCCTGGCCCCGCAGGCGGTCAGAAAATTCTGAAGGTCCACGATCTCCGGCTCTCGCGCGGCGTTGGCGATGATGGTGACGCCGGAGGCGCCGCAGGCCGCCAGCATCAAATTCTCCGTGGCTCCCACGGAGGGCAGGCTCAGCACGATCTCCCTTCCCCGAAGCCGGGCGGCCCTGCAATGAAGCGTTCCCCCGGCGTCGTCGATCTCCGCCCCCAAATCCCGCAGGCCCGAGAGGTGCAGGTCAATGGGTCTGGGACCCAGCTCGCACCCGCCGGGATAGCTGAGCTCCGCCTGCCCGCAACGGGCCAGAATGGCTCCCAGGAAGATGGCGGAGGACCGCATTTCCCGCATCAGCGTATCTGAGACGGCACAGCCGCTCAGGTCCTTGGTATCCACCAAAAAGGTGTTCCCCTCCCAACGGGCCTCACAGCCCAGGCTCCGCAGAATACGGGCCGAGGCGTCCACGTCCCGCAGACGGGGGCAGCCCCGCAGTTCCACCTGGTCCGCCGTCAGAAGCGTGGCCGCCAGTATGGGCAAAACGCTGTTCTTCGCCCCCTGAATCTCGGTCTCGCCCCGCAGGCGGCTGCCGCCTCTTATGATTAACTGGCTCATTTCCGTCCCTCCGCTCAAAGAATGGTGTAACGCTCCATCCTATGGGCCAGGAGGATTTCTGGTTACTTTCGAATTTCATTCACCGTCTGGTAAATGCGCTCCGCCGCGTCCCGGATTCCAAGAGCGGACATGGCTTCTTCCATTCTTTGGCGTCGGGTCTCGTCATGGAGAATGCCGCTGGCGGCCTGAAACAGCGCCTGACCGGAGCACTCCGTCTCCAGCAGCACCGCGGCGCCGCCGGCCTCCTCCAGCGCCTGGGCATTTTTTTCCTGATGGTTGTTGGTCACATAGGGAGAGGGGACCATCAGCGCAGGAGTTCCCAGCGCCGTCAGCTCGCTGATGGTGGAAGCCCCCGCCCGGCAGATCACCAGGTCCGCCGCCCGCATGACGGGGGCCATGTCGTAAATGTACTCCCGAAGCTGGAGTGAGGGAAGCGTTCCCAGGTCCACGCCCTTCTCCCGCAGGGCCTCCAGCATCAGGGGGCAGCCCTGTTTCCCGGCGGCGTGGATGTGGTGAAACGGCTGCTTCGCCGCCTCCAGGGCCAGAAAATCCGCCATTTGGCGGTTCATGCCCAAGGCCCCCAGAGAGCCCCAGAAGGAGACGATCAGCGGTCTCCCGTCGTCCACGCCCAGGGCCCGCTTGGCCTCGAGCTTTGTCATCGAAAAGAAGTCGCTCCGCACCGGTGTACCCGTCACCACTACCTTCTCCGGGCGGCGGTAGTGCTTCCGGCAGGACTCGAAGCCCACCATGATTTTGTCGGCGTAGGTCTCCAGCATCTGGGTGGTCAGTCCGGGGACCATGTTGGACTCGTGGACCGCCGCCGGAATATTCGCCTTGGCGGCGGCCTTGACCATGGGATAGCTGGCATAGCCCCCCGTGCCCACCACCGCGTCCGGCCGGAAGGCCCGGAGAATGGCTCTGGCCTCCCCCGGGGCCCGGAGGAGATTGCCCACGGAAATCACGTTGTGCTTGATCTCGGCAAGCTTGAAGGAGCGGTGAAAGCTGGAGATGTGGACCGTCTTGAAGTCGTAGCCCGCCTGGGGGACCAGGTCCTTTTCCAGTCCCCGCTCCGCGCCGACAAACAGAATCTGCGCCTGGGGATTCTTCTCCAGAGTCAGCTGGGCCAGGGCGATGGCGGGATTCACATGTCCCGCCGTGCCGCCGCAGGTAAAAATCACACGCTGTAAGGGTTTCCTCATGGCGAACGTCTCCGTTTCCTTGAAGAACGGCCCTCCGGCGGTCCGGGGAACCGGCCGGGGTCCTTCTCCACAAAGTCTATCCCGCTTTGGTTGGGCGCATCTGCCGCGAGACCGACAGCACTACCCCCATCTCCGCCAATTGAATCGACAGGGCCGTGCCCCCGTAGCTGAAAAAGGGCAGGGAGATGCCGGTGGTGGGCAGCAGTCCCGTTACCACGCCGATGTTCAAAAACGTCTGCATGGCGATCAGGGTGGTGACGCCGATCACCAGAAGACTGCCGAACCGGCTGCGGGTGTGCAGGGCAATCCAATATCCCCGAAGAATCAGCGCCGCGAACAGCACCATGATGATGGAGGCTCCAATCAGCCCCAGCTCCTCGCAGATGATGGCGAAGATGAAGTCGTTGTGCTCCTCCGGAAGGAACAGGAATTTCTGCCGGCTCTTCCCCAGGCCCACGCCCAGAAGGCCGCCAGAGCCGATGGTAATCAAGCTCTGGGAGAGCTGATAGCCCTTGTTCTGGGCGTCTGCCCACGGGTTCAGCCAGTATTGGATGCGGGAGGTATTATAGCCCACGACGAACAGGGCGAAGTACAAAAGCCCCGCCGCCGAGCCCAGGGCCCCAAAAACCCAGGCCCAGTTAATCCCCCCCACCAGCATCAGCGCCGCGCCCACGCCCAGAATCAAAATCGCGCCGGAGAGGTGGGGCTCCACGGCCACCAGTCCCGCCGTCACCACCAGGATCATGGCATAGGGCAGGATGCCGTAGCGGAAGGTCCGCATCATGTCTTTCTTCCTGGATATGCTGTCGGAGAAATAGATGACCACCGCCATCTTGGCAATCTCCGAGGGCTGAAAGGTGAAGAGCTCGCCCACGCCCAGCCAGCGGGTCGCGTTGTTGCGGGTGACCGCCAGGGGGTTGTGGGGAATGATGACCAGAATCAAAAGGACGATGGAGACGTACAGCAGCGTCTTCGCCACGCCCCGGAAGCGCTGGTAGTTGATCTTGCCGATGAAAAGCATGGCCGCGATGCCCATCATGGCGAACACCGCCTGACGGACAAAATAGTATGTCGGGTCGTTTTTCTTGGTGGTGTAATAAGCAGAGGGGAAGCTGGCGGAAAGCAGCATGACAAGGCCAATGGCCGTCAGCAGCAGCACCAGAAGGCAAAAGGGCAGATCAATGGGGCCCTTGGCCAGTTCCCGGCTCTCCTCTTCCAGGGCCTGCTGGCGCAGGCGCTGCTCCTGGCGGCGCTGGGCCTCCTCTCGGCTCAGAGGACGGCGGCGGGGCCGCTGCTGGGGAACGGGAAATGGTATGGCGACACTCTGCCGGGGCTTCGCCGGGCGCTGCTGGGCCGCTTTTCCCCGCGCCTGCGCCGGACGCTGCTGGACCGGCCTTCTCCGTGCCTGCGCCGGGCGGCGCTGAGACTCCGGACGGCGCTGAGGCCGGGGCGGCTCCCGCCGGGCGGCGGAGCTGTTACGGGACGCCATAGGGTTCCTCCTCTGCTTCGAAATTTGACTCTATCAATATCTCCCCTGAATGCCGAGCCAGGCCAGAATGCAGAAGAGAGCCGTCACACTGGAGAACACCGTCACCAGCTTTGCCTCGCTCCAGCCGGAGAGCTCCAGATGGTGATGCAGCGGGGCCATTTTGAAAAAGCGCTTGCCGTGGGTGACCTTAAAATACGTCACCTGGATAATATCGGACAGGGTCTCCAGGATGTAGATGATTCCCACCAGAATCAAAATCAGAGGCATATCCATGGCAAAGGCCAGAGCCGCCACCGCACCGCCCATAAAGAGGCTGCCGGTGTCTCCCATAAAGACCTTGGCGGGATGGTGATTATAGCAGAAGAAGGCCGCCAATCCCCCCGCCAGGGCCGCCGGGAACAGGGCCAGGGGCATCATCTTCCACAAAGCGGCGGCGGCGGTGAAGAACACCATCACCACAAAGGTAACGCTGGAGGATTGCCCGTCGATGCCGTCGGTGAGATTTACGGCGTTGACGCAGCCCACGATGACAAAGGCGGCAAAGGCCAGATAGAGAATCCAGTTCACCGTGAAGGTCACGTTGAAAAACGGCACATAGAGCTGGTTGGTCAGCAGCCCTTCATAGCGCATCAGGCTGAGAAACAGCACGGCGGCCGCCAGTTGGAGCATGAACTTCTGCTTGGCCGTCAACCCTTCGTTCTGGTGCTGGCGAACCTTGCGGTAGTCGTCCACAAAGCCGATCAATCCGAAAATCAGCGCGAACAGATAGACGTAGAGATGGGCAAATTCCCCTCGCAGCATGGGCTCCCAGCCCATGAGGAAGGCCGTGACGCCGGAACCAACAATGAACATAATACCGCCCATTGTGGGCGTGCCCGCCTTTCCGGCGTGCCAGGCGGGACCTTCCTTCCGGATTTCCTGTCCCGCCTTCAGCTTTCGAAGCTCCGCAATGACGAATTTTCCCAGCACCAGGGTCAGCAGAAAGCTGACACCCATGGCCAGCAGCAGCGTAACAACCATATTTCTCCCTCTCCCCGCCCGATTTTGTACAGGCGTACTTTCTCACTTATTCAAGTAATCCGCGACGATCTCCCGCTCGTCCATGTGCCGCTTCTCGCAGCCTACCTCCTGATAGGTCTCGTGGCCCTTGCCGCAGAGGACAATCACATCCCCCGCCTCCGCGTGGTCCAGGGCCCAATGGATGGCCTCCACCCGGTCCTCCACCACCTTGCAGGGCGTCTCCGTCCCCTCCATCCCCGGCAGGATATCCGCGATGATGTCCGCCGGACGCTCCGTCCTGGGGTTGTCGGTGGTGACGATCACAAAGTCCGCCGTCCCGGCGGCAATGCGGCCCATCTTGGGCCGTTTGGCTTTGTCCCGGTCCCCGCCGCAGCCGAACAGCGCCACGGTCCGCCCTTTGGCAAATCCCTTCACGGTGGTGAGGACGTTTTCCAGACTGTCGGGGCTGTGGGCGTAATCAATCAGGACGGTGTAGTCCTTCCCCGGCGTGGGAACCACCTCCACCCGGCCCTTCACATGGGGCACGCGGCCCAGGACGGCAGCGCTCTCCTCCAGGGGAATTCCCAGAGCCAGGGCGGCAGCCAAAACGCCCAGGGCGTTGTCTACCATGAAATGCCCGGGAATGTTCACCCGGACGGGAACCCGTTCTTCCCCGCGCACGGCGGTGAAGGCGACATGATCCGCCGCCAGGACCACGCCCTCGCATTGGAGATCCGCCTCTCCGGCGCTGGCGTAGGTGAAGAGCTTGCAGGACGCGTGTTCCGTCAGACGGGGCGTCCAGGGGTCGGCGGCGTTGACAACGCCGGCGGCGCAGTTTTGGAACAGGATGGCCTTGGCGTCGCAATAGGCCTCCATGGTCTGGTGGAAATCCAAATGATCCTGGGTCAGGTTGGTGAAAACTCCCGCTGCGTAATGAACGCCGTAAACCCGGTCCAGCGTCAGGGCATGAGAGGAGACCTCCATCACCACATAGGTGCAGCCCGCATCCCGCATCCGGGCGAAGAGCTTCTGGAGCTCAAAGGACTCCGGCGTGGTCCGTTCCGTGGGCAGTATCTCTGCTCCAATCATATTCTGGTTTGTGCCGATCAATCCCACCTTTTCGCCCCTGGCCTCCAAAATCGCCTTCAGCAGGTAGGTGCTGGTGGTCTTTCCGTTGGTGCCGGTGATGCCCACCATAGTCATGGCCCTGGCCGGATGGCCGAAGAAATTGGCCCCCACCACTGCCAGCGCCCGACGGGAATCCGCCGTCTGTACGTAGGGCGTCTCCCCCTCCGGCGGAGTCTGGCACAGCACCGCCGCCGCTCCGGCGGCCATGGCCTGGGGAATAAAACGGTGTCCATCCACTGTATAGCCGCTGAGGGCGACAAAGAGGTCGCCGGACCGCACCTGCCGGGAATCATAGCAGACGCCGGCAATTTCCATCTCCATGTCCGCTGCGGCGGAGCGGATTTCCAATCCCGCCAGCAGTTCTTTCAGCTTCATATTTGTAAAACCTCCATCCCGCATCATACGTTCTTGGCCATTGTAACCCAGATAAAACGCAATGTATACGGCATATACTGTCGAAAATCAGGCAAAAACTGCTGTCAGCGTCCTTGCCGCCGCTTTTCCGGACATCTGCCTCAGCGGAACGCATCCACGCCCTCCATGAGCGGCAAACGTCCCCTGCCGGTCTTCCTCCGGGAACGGTCAGTCCCGGACGGAGCTGTCGCCAAACCGGACGGTAACCACGCTGCCCGGAGCCAGCTCGGTCCCCTCTCCGCGGTCCTGGGAAATGGCCCGCACGTTGCCGGAGTCTGTACTGGTGGTGCCCGCCACCCGCATGATGAGCCCCGCGTTGGTCAGCGCCTGGTTGGCCTCGGCGGCGGTCATACCCACCACATTGGGCACGGTCCGAAGATCGTTGTTCTTCTCCTCCCCCAGATAGAGGACGATGGAGGCGTTGTTGGGTACGATGGCGCCGCCCTCGGGGGTCTGCGCGGTGACCTCCGTGCCATTGCCCACGGCGCGGAAGGCAAAGCCTGCATTCTCCAGCCGGCTCTTGGCGGTCTCCAGGTCCTGCCCCACCACGTTGGGCACGGCGGCGTCGGCTCCCGCCAGCTGGGCGGCGGTGTAGTCCGGTTCCACGCCCAGAACGGGGAGAATTTCACTCATGATCTGGCTGGCCGTGGGCGCCACCATATTGCCGCCGGAGGGGAAGGTCCCCGTGGTACGGCTGGGCGTATCCATGGTGATCAGCATAATGTACTGCGGGTCGTCCGCCGGAGCGAAGCACATGAAGGACACCACGATGTCTCCCTTGGGGTTGCTGGCAGTTCGGGTGCCGGTTTTGTCGGCCGTGCCGGTCTTGCCGCCGATGCGGTAGCCCGCCACCTGGCCGTTCCTTCCGGTGCCGGAGGCCACCACATACTCCAGGCACTCCCGGACCGTGGCGGAGGTCTCCTCGCTGATGACCTGCCGGATGCACTTGGTCTCATGCTGCCTGAGAATATTGCCCTCGCTGTCCAGCACCTGCTCCACCACGTAGGGCTCGTAGAGGTATCCCCCGTTGACGCAGGCCGCCTGAGCCCGGATCAGTTCCAGGGGCGTAACGTTGAAGGTCTGGCCGAAGGAATAAGAGGCCAGGGAGACCAGATTGGAGTTGAAGTCCTTCTCATCGGCAAAGATGCCCTGCGCCTCACCGATCATGTCCACGCCGGTCTTTTCCATCAATCCGAAGGATTTGAGGTACTCATAGAACTTGCTGGTACCCAGGGTCTGGCCGATCTTGATGAAAGCCGGGTTGCAGGAGTTCCCCACCGCCTCCTTCAGAACCTGATGTCCGTGACCGGAGGTGCGGGAGCAGTTAAAGGGTTTATCCCAGCCTTTGACCATGACGGAGCCGGAGCACTCGTAGGTGGAGTTCATGTTGATGACGCCCTCCTCCAGCGCCGCCGCCAGGGTGATGGGCTTGAAGGTGGAGCCCGGCTCGTAGGTGGAGTCGACGCATTTGTTGCGCCACTGGCTCTGCATGGTGTCGTTCTTGGCCTTGGTCACCGCCTGTTCATAGGCGCTCACCCGCTCTTTCTCGTCCTCCTCCACACCCGCCGCCTCTCTTGCGGCCGCTGCCGCAGCGTCCTGCGCCTCGTATTGGTCCCGGTTCTTTTCGATCTCCGCCAGCTGTTTATCCAACTTGCTTTTCAGCTTCTCGTCGTAGAGAACGCCGGGCTGATTGGAGTCGTAGTTGGGATAGGAGGCCATGCCCAAGAGCGCCCCGGAGTTCACGTCCATGACGATGCCGGTGCCGCCGTTGGCGGCGTCAAACTTACTGAGCATGCTTTCAATACCCTTCTCCAGGGCGATCTGGACATTGATGTCCAGAGTCAGCACCAAGTCGCTGCCGTTCTCCGCGTCGAAGTACTGCTCGTACTGGAACAGCAGAGGCTGATTGCGGTTGTTCTTGGCGGAGACCGTCATGCCGGCGGTACCGGAGAGGTCGCCGTCATACTTGGCCTCCAGGCCCACGCTGCCCTTGTTCTCCGAGTTGACAAAGCCAATGATGTTGGCGGCCATGGCGTTATAGGGGTAATACCGCTTGGAGTCCGGCTCCAGGAAAACGCCGGTGATGGTGCGCTGTTCCTTTTCCGGAACCTCGTTCCCCTCCTCGTCAATCTGCCCGTTGACGAATCTTCGAATCTCGTCAGCGATCTCCTTCTCCGTCTTGTTGCGGAGCACAATGTACTCGTAGCTGGTCTTTTCCATCTCCTTCTCGATCTTCTCCTGGTCCATCTCCAGGATGCGGCTGAGTCCCCGGGCAATGTAGCTCTGGTCCAAGATGGGCTGGCGGGTATAGGTCTCCCCTTTTTCCAGGGCCCTGGCCGCCGCCTCGTCCTGGGTTTTCTGCTGCGCGGTGACGAAGCGGTCAATCCGCAGGGGGTCAATGAACACCGTCTCCGCTGTGGTGGAGCTGGCCAGAATGTTGTGGTTCTTGTCGTAGATGGTCCCTCTGGAGGCAGTAACGGCGGTCTCCCGGGTCTGCTGGTGCACGGCCCGGGCCTGCATCTCCTCATACTGGTTGATCTGAAGGTCATAAAGCTTCCAGAACAGCAGCAGGAAGGTGCCCACGCCCAAAAGCAGCATCATCAGCAGCGTCCGTCCCCGGATGATCTGATTGGCCCGGCGGGCGGATTCGCTTTTCCTGTGGGATGGGGGGGGATTCTGGGAACGGTTCGCCATGCTTTTTCCTCCTGAATATGGAAACTGAAACGGGAATGAAACAAGGGAGCAAGAAGACCTGTCTTCCCGCTCCCCTCCGGGCGGCAGGAGCCGTCCGAATTCTTTGTATCTTGGAGCTTCAGACCGTGTCCGCAATCTGCCGAAAGGGCCCTGAGGCGGAAGCCGCCCCAGGGGACGCGCTGGTTTCGTTAAAAATCGTTCGACATTGAACAACCGAAGCTCAAACAGGGCCGAAGGATTTTGTCAGCTCATTATAGTGCGGCGGTCAATCGAAATATTCCACCACCGCGTAAACGCCCCCGTGGAGGGACGAGAGAATCCGGCTGAACAGCCCGGGCTCCTTCTGCTGATACGCTACGGCGGAATCTCCTTCCGACAAATCCAAATGGCTCATCTGGGTGCTGCTGGGCTTGGCCATACCAAAGGCCTCCGCCGCCTCCTTCACCGAGGCCATATCAAACATCTGCTGGTATTGGGCGGTCAGATGCACATTCTCCGTCTCCAGCTCCGCCAATTGATTTTGCAGCTTCACGGTCTCCGCAGAGAGCCGCGTCAGCTGTACATAATTCATCAGCACCAGCATGGCCAGGGCCATCACCGCCGCAATGCTCAGCACCGCCAGGGGGGACACATACTGCCGTTCCCGCACCTGAACCGCCGGCGCGGCGTGAACCTTGGCCTCTTTTCGTACCTTGGGGGCCTCTCCCGCATGGCGCAGCTCCCGCTCGCGGACCGCATAGTCCAAGTCATAGGCCAGACTGCCGCTGACCGTCTGCCTTCCGCGATACCGCATGTCCCGTGCCGCTGCCGCCATGGAGCTGCCTCCCTTCCAATCTCAATCCGCCCCCACGGGGCACAGGCCCTAGGGTTGGGCGCTTACAGTTTCAAAGTCTCCAGCTTTTCCGCCGCCCGAAGGCGGGCGCTTCTCGCTCTGGGGTTTTCCTCCACCTCCGCCGGGCTGGGGGTGACGGGTTTATGCAGCCGCAGCAGCGGCTTCTTCCCGCACACGCACACCGGGAAATTCGGCGGGCAGGTACAGCCCTGCGCCAGCTCCCGCAGCGTCCGTTTGACAATACGGTCCTCCAGAGAGTGGAAGGTAATCACCGCCAGCCGCCCGCCGGGGCGGAGCTTGTCCGCCGCCGCCTTCAGCATAGGAGGCAGCGCGTCCAGCTCACCGTTGACGGCGATGCGGATGGCCTGAAAGCTCCGCTTGGCGGGGTGCTGCTTCTCCCGCAGGGCCGCCGGGGGCATGGCGGATTTGATGATATCCACCAGTTCCAGCGTCGTCTCAATCGGCCCGCTTTCCCGGGCCCTTACAATGGCGCGGGCAATGGCGGGGGCACAGCGCTCCTCGCCAAAGTCGTATAACATCCGCCGGAGCTCCTCATAGCTCCAGGCGTTGACCACCTCCCGGGCCGTCAACGGCGCGGAGCGGTCCATCCGCATGTCCAAAGGCGCGTCCTTCTGATAGGAAAAGCCCCGCTCCGGATCGTCCAGCTGCGGAGAGGACACGCCCAGGTCAAACAGCATTCCGTCCGCCCCGTCCACATCCGTCAGGACGCCGTCCAGCTCCGAAAAGTTGCTGTGAATCAGCGTCACACGGTCCATCCAAGGGGCCAGCCGCTCCTTCGCCGCCTCAATGGCGGCGGCGTCCCGGTCAATGCAGATGAGGCGGCCGGCGGTCAGCCGCCGGGCGATCTCCCGGGAATGTCCCGCCCGGCCCAATGTGCCGTCCACATAGGTTCCGTCCGGGCGGATATGCAGTGCCTCGATACACTCATCCAGCAAAACCGGCTTATGTATATACTCCACAGGCGCGTCACCCCCTGTTCCGGCGGGCACGGGCCAGAGCGTCCATAGCCGCGGCCATATCCACCTCGTTGAGCATCCTCTGTTCCCGGGCCGTCCAGGTCTCCTCGTCCCAGATTTCCGCAAACGTATTCAGGCCCACAATGGTGCAGGTCTTCCGCAGCCCCGCATAGTCCCGCAGATCGGCGCGAATCTGTACCCGCCCCTGCCCGTCAGGCTCACACTGCACCACATTGGCGTACAGCAAATCCAAAGCCCTTTTCTCCGTGTAGGTCAGCTCTTCCATCTCGTCAGACATCTGCTCCCATTTGTCCTGGGGGTAGATCGTCAGACAATGTTCGGCGCCGATGGTGATATAAAAAGTATCGCCCAAAGCCTCCCGCATGGTGGAGGGAATTACCAGGCGGCCCTTGGCGTCGATGTTGTTATTGGACTTGCCCATCAGCCTTGCCATAAAGCCGCCCCCCTTCCCCCCTTTTTGGGATGAGATGGGGTTCTGCACCACTTTGGTACCTCTATTACCCACTTTTCCCCACCTGTCTTTTCTAGTATACGGAAAACTGCTTTGAAAAGCAAGGATTTTTTTTCGACAGAAAATGAGACATATTCTTCAAAATCCTCTCTTTTCCTCCCATTTTCTAAAAACTAAAACGATCGTTCTACTTTTTTCGCCTCCCCCTTCGTAAAATAAAAAACCCCCATCGAAGCATCGTTTTGCTCCGATGAGGGCTCTTTCTCCAGTTTTCAATCCATATCCAGTACCAGCCGCCGCTCTTTCAACATCTTCTCCGGCAATTTGTACAAAATTTTTTTAATTTTATGTAAACTTAACCATTATTCTCATCGTTTTTCTGCTCTAACTTCTGCCGCTGCTCCTGCATTTTGGCGTTGGACGCCGCGCGGAACCGGACACGGGACTGCTTCACCTCATCCAGCGCGGCCTGCACCGCCTCCTCCGTCCGAGCCAGGGCGTCCTCGGCGTAACCGTTTGCCACCTGATAGAGCTGGCGGGAGCGTTCCTCCGCCTTGGTGACAATCTGGCGGGCCTTTTCCCGGGCCGCGTACATCACTTCGCTCTCGGAAATTTTAGTCTTCGCCTCCAGCTCCGCCTGACGCATCATGCGCTCCACGTCCCGCTTGGCGTCCTCCACAAATTTCTCCCGGGCGGCCAGCAGCTCCTGGGCCCGCTTCACCTCCGCCGGAAGCTGCGCCCGGAGCTCGTCCAGCAAATCCAGCAGCTCGTCCCGGTCCACAATGCTCATGCTGGGCTTCAGGGCGGGGGCCTTGGCATCCTCGATCCGCTCATAAATCATGTCGATCAGGCGGTTGATATCATTGGCCATGTGGTGTTATCCTCCCTTCTTTTCTCTCATATCCTCCACAAGGGGGATAATGGACGCGGGCAAATACTTCTCCAGCGGCTGACAGTAGCGGATCATTTCCCTCGCCATAGAGGAACTGAAATGCTGGTAGGCAGCGCTGGCGGGCAGCAGCATGGTCTCCAGTCCCGGGCAGATTCCCCGGTTGATCAGAGCCATTTGGTACTCCAAGTCAAAGTCCGTTCCATTGCGGACGCCCCGCACGATGGCACAGGCCCCGTGGGCCCTGGCGTAATCCGCCAGCAGGCCGGGCCAGAGCTCCGCCTCCACATGGGGCAGGTCCGCCACGGCGGTGCGGACAAGCTGAAGTTTCTGCTCCGGGGTAAACATCTGGTTTCGCTTTTCCGCATTGGGGCTGACACAGACCCAAACCTGGTCAAAACAGGCGGCGGTCCGCCGGATGATATCCAGATGGCCCAGGGTAATGGGGTCAAAGCTGCCGGAGCAGATGGCTGTTTTCATGGGCTGATCCCTCGTTATTTCCGTCAGTTCCCTCCCGCCGGAAGATCGTCACGGCAATCTTGCCATAGCGATAGCTCCGCTGGAGGCGGCAATGGGCGGGAGACGGCGGCACCCGGTCCGCCGGATGTTCCGCTACGATTATACCATAAGGATTGAGAATGTCAAATCCTGGCGCGGTGAGACGCGGCAGCGCCTGTTCCAAAAGGCCCGAGACATAGGGCGGGTCCAGAAACACCAGGTCGAATCCCTCTCTCGTCCCCGCCAAAAACTCCATTGAGTCCCCGTTGACCACCCTTCCCCGGTCCGCCAGCTCCGTCAGGGCCAGATTCTTCCGCACCAGCTCCGCTGCGTCCTTCCGCCGGTCCACAAAGACGGCGAAGGCCGCTCCCCGGCTCAGGCATTCAATGCCCATCTGCCCGGTTCCAGCGAAGAGGTCCAGCACCCGCCGTCCCTCAATCTCAAATTGCAGGGCGCTGAAAACCCCCTCCTTCACCCGATCGGTGGTGGGGCGGGTCTCCATTCCCTCCAGCTCCAGCAGGCGGCGGCCCCTGGCGGAGCCTGTGATTACGCGCATAACGGCTTTCTCCTTCTTCAGCAGGGGAAGTTTTCCCCTATTTTACGGCAAACCCTTCCGCATTTCAAGAGGCTTTCTCCAAAAACCGGCAGCTTACCCCTCGAAGCGGCGGTTCAATCTCCCTGCACCGCAATGGTACACTGCCCCAGATTATAAAACGGTTCCGCCGCCGTGGGTTCCAGTCCCTGCACCACGTCCGCCTGGGTCAGCACGGAGGTGGATTTGAAGCAGACCGGCAGAATGGGCGCCTGTTCTTTCAGATAGGCGCAGAGGTTCCGCATGGCGGCCCCACGGTTCTCCGCCGCGGCGAACTCCGCCAGATACTGCGTGGCCGCCGGGTCGGACCAGTGGCCATAGTTCAGCGCTCCCCCCGGAGTCAGAAGGCTGGAGAGGTCCCAGCCGGCGGTGAGGCGGGTCTCTCCGTAATAGAGATCAAAGTCCCCGGCGGCCAGAGCGGCGGCGTATTCCTCCCAGGGAAGCGCCTGGGCCTCCACCGGCAGGCCCCCGGCGGTCCAGGTCTCCGCCAGATAGTCCGCGATGGCCCGCTTGAAGCTGTTCTCCTCATTTACCAGCAGCACCAGCGGCCGCTCCGCGACGTAGCCGCTCTCCCCCAGGGCGGCAGCAAAGCCGTCCGGGGAATAGCGCTCCTCCAGGTCCGCCGGATAAAGAGAGGAGGCGGGAGACACCGGAAACTCCGCGGCGCTGCCATGGCCGGAGAGAAAGGCGCCGGCCACATTGGCCCGGTTGATTCCCGACCACAGAGCCCGCCGGAGGGACGGGCTGTCCAGCGGCGCTCGGGCGGTGTTGCAGCCCACATACTGCAATACCGTGGTCTCCGCGTCCAGGCAGCCAACGCTGCCGGTGGTGCTGACTGGCAGCACGCCGGTCAGGTCCACCGCAATCAGCTGAACCTCATGCGAGGAAAAGCGGTAAAGCATGGCGTCCGGGTCCGAGGCCTCCACCAGGGCAATCCGGTCCACGGGCTGCCCTCCGCCTCTCCACCAGGACTGGTTGGCAATGAGCCAGGCTCCGCTCTCCTCCTCCACGTAGAAATAAGGTCCCGTGCCAATGGGAGCGGCATCCTGGTGGGTGCCGGACTTGACAATGGGGATGTCCAGCAAAGCCGGAAGGGCGGTGTCAGGGCCGTTCAGCGCAATGGTCACCGTGTTCTCTCCGGCGCTGATGGAGGAAATCTTTCCCAAACGGCTCCGGTAGCGCTCAGACTGCCGGGCCCGCTCCAGGGAAGATCGCACATCCCGCCCCGTCAGCGGAGTGCCGTCGGAAAACTGGACGCCCTCCCGCAGGGTGAAGACATACCGGCTGGCCTCTGCGTCGCAGGTATAGCTGATACACAGGCTCAGCTGGGGCTCGAAGTTCCCATCCAGGCGAAACAGCCCCTCATACAGCAGCGACGCCGCCACCTGCTGCATCCCGTCGGGGCAGGCGATGGGGTCCAAAGTCTGCTCCGGCGTATAGGGCAGGGCGAAACGCTCCGGCAGAAGCGGCTCGTCCTCCTTCGCCGCCGTCTCCTCCTGCATGGGGGGCAGCACGTCGGCCTCTTCCTCCGGCGTCTCCTCCTGCCAGCAGCCGGTGAGCAGCGTCAGGAGCAGCAGCAGCGACGTCACAGTGCGCAGGCGTTTTTTCATAGTTTACCTCGTCTACCTCAACGGACAAGGAATCAGGGATCGAACCCGCCAATCCCTGACTCCCGATTTCCTCGCGTTCAATTCCCGGCGGCAATCGCCGCGCACTGGACGCCCCGGGCCTCCCCCAGCTTCCGGTGGGACCAGAACAGATCCCCGCGGCAGGCGGTGCAGAGGCCGGAAGACTCAATGTTCTCCGGCAGGACCCCCGCCCGCAGCAGCCATTGGCGGTTCAGCCCCTCCAGGTCCACGTGCCACTTGGGCCCCCGCTTCTCCAGATACGGCTCCGCCTCCTGCCCCAGGGCTTCCCGCATGGCGGCGGGGACGTCCTCGTCGCTTTCAAAACAGCACTGCCCGATGCAGGGTCCCAGGGCGGCCCGCAGGCGCTCCGGCTTCGCGCCGTAAAGCCGTCCCATCTCTTGGACGGTCTTTTCCACAATGCCCCCGGCGCAGCCCCGCCACCCGGCGTGGGCGGCCCCCACGGCCCCGGAATCCGGGTCGTGGAGCAACACGGTGCCGCAGTCGGCGGAAAAGACGAACAGGGTCAGCCCCGGCACGTTGGTAATCAAGGCGTCGGCGCTGTCATAGTCCCGCTCCCGGAAGAGGCCCTTCCCGGCGTCGGCCTCCGTACAGGCCCGGACGTTGGTCTCATGGACCTGCCGGGAGAGGACGGTCCGCTCCGGGTCTGCCCCAATGACGGCGCAGAAGCGGCGGTAATTCTCCAGCAGAGCATCCCGCCCGTCCCCCATGCCGGGGCGGAGGTTCAAGCTGTCCCAAGGGGCCGGGGAGGCGCCCCCCAGGCGGGTGGAAAACCCGTGGCGGACGCCCTTTAGAATGGAAGCGCCAAACCAAACCAAGCCATGTTCTTCATGGGGCTCAAAGGGCATGGAATTCCCCCCTTCGCGTTTCAAATCACAGACGTTTGAGTTCATCCAAACCTCCAAAAAGTCACAGAGGAAAAGGACCGGCCGTCTTTCCGGCGGAAGCCTCCCCGCCCGTCAGGACAAAATCCCATCCATCAGTTCTGATGGTACTCCGGGCAAGTACACTTCTTCCATTTCAGTCCGCTGCCGCAGGGGCAGGGATCATTCCGCCCAATCTTAACGACCTTGATGGGCTGCTTTCTGGGTTTCGTCCCATCGCCTCCCACATTCTCCACCATGCCCTTGGCCACCCGCTCCCGCTTGACCTCCTCGTCCTTGCGCAGGCGCACGGAGTACAGCCGCCGGACGGTCTCGTCCTGAATGGCGGAGACCATCTCCTCGAACATGGACAGCGACTCCTGCTTGTAGGCGATGACCGGGTCGGTGTTGCCGTAGGCCTGGAGGCGGATGCCCTGCTTGAGATCGTCCATGGCGTCGATGTGGTCCATCCAGTACTCGTCCACCACCCGGAGCATGACGACCCGCTCCAGCTCCCGCATGATGCCCGGGGTAATCTCCGCCTCCTTGGCCTCGTAGAAGTTCTCCGCGGCGGCGGTAAAGGCCGCGTCAAAGTCCTCCTGGCCCTTGCCGGGGATCTCCG
>NZ_CAJTUX010000016.1 GCF_910579365.1 uncultured Oscillibacter sp. | reverse complement strand
CTCGGCGGCGGGGTCCCTGGGGAGATCGGAGGGAGGGAGGGAGATGTGGGCGGTGCGGCTCAGGCTGCCACCCAGCATCAGCGCCACCAGGGCAGCAGCCACTGCCAGCACAGCCCAGGTAATCCAATTCAGATTTCGCTTGTCCATGGCCCCTTATGCCCCGTAATTGGCGGGCCACTCCTTCCGGAGGCCGTAACGCCATTCAATGGCGTCGGCGATGCGGCGGCAGGCGTTCCCGTCACCGTAGGGGTTCACAGCCCGGGCCATTTCGTTGTAGGCGTATTTGTCCTGAATCAGCCGGGAGGCCATGGTAACGATGTCGTCTTGAATCACCCCGGCCAGCTTCACGGTCCCGGCGGCCACGGCTTCGGGCCGCTCCGTCTCCCGGCGAAGGACCAGCACAGGCTTGCCCAGGGCGGGGGCCTCCTCCTGAAGGCCGCCGGAGTCCGTCAGCACCAGATAGCAGCGGTCCATCAGATTGTGCATCTCCCCGGCGGGAAGGGGGTCGATGAGGTGAACTCTCGGGGCCCCCCGAAGATATCGGTCCACCGCCTCCCGGACCACGGGGCTGAGATGAACGGGATAGACCAGCTCCACATCCCGGTTTTCCTCGGCGATCTGCCGCAGGGCCAGCATGATGCTCTTCATGGGCTCACCGTAGTTTTCCCTCCGGTGACAGGTGACCAGCAGCACTTTCTTTTCCCCGTAGGGCAGGCGGTTCAGCTCCTCCGTGGAGAAGCGGTAATCCTTCCGCACGGTGGTTTTCAGCGCGTCGATGACGGTGTTCCCGGTGACGAAGATCGTCTCCGGATTCCGGCCCTCCCGAATCAGGTTCTCCCGGTTTCCGGAGGTGGGACAAAAGTGCATGTCCGCAAGCGAGGAGGTCAGCACCCGGTTCATCTCCTCCGGGAAAGGGGCGTATTTGTCATAGGTTCGCAGGCCCGCCTCCACGTGGCCCACAGCCACCTGATGGTAAAAGGCGGACAGGGCTCCGGAGAAGGTGGTGGAGGTGTCCCCGTGAACCAGAATCATGTCCGGCTTCAGGGAGTCGATGGCCTCGTCCATGCCCAGGAGGCATTTGCTGGTGATGCCGGAGAGGGTCTGCCTGGGCGTCATGATATTCAGGTCCCAATCGGGCCGAACGTCGAATACCTCCAGCACGGAATCCAGCATCTGCCGGTGCTGGGCGGTGACGCAGCAAAGGCTCTCGATACCGGGGCGCCGGGCCAGCTCCTTCACCAAAGGGCACATCTTAATGGCCTCCGGCCGGGTGCCGAAGACGCTCATAATACGCAGCTTTTCCATTCAGCTCTCCTTATCTCCGCCGGGGGCTTTTTTCCCCTCCTCCGGCGGCGTATGCTCCCCGTGGTGCCCCAGCTCCCGCAGTTCCTCGATCTCATCATGGAGCTCTTCCCGGATTTCCTTGGGAAATACCACCCGGGCCGCCACCACCGCCACAATGCACAGCGCCGCGAAAAACAGCATGGCCTTCTGCTCTCCCCCGGTGGTCAGTACCACGGCGGACAGCCCCAGCATGGCGGAGATGACGTAAAGCGTCGCCACCGCCTGCTTCTGGTTCAGGCCCATGTCGATAAGCCGGTGGTGGATGTGCCCCCGGTCGGCGTGCATGGGGCTTTGGCCGTGGGCGATGCGGCGGATGAAGGCGAAGGTTGTGTCAAAAATCGGCAGCCCCAAAATCAGGAAGGGCACGGCGAAGGAAATCACCGCATAGAACTTGAACAGCCCCTGGATGGACATGGTGGCCAGAATATAGCCCAGAAACGTGGCCCCGGTGTCCCCCATAAACATCTTGGCGGGATTGAGGTTGTAGGGCATGAAGCCCACGCAGGCACCCACCAGGGCCGCCATGACGATGGCGACCTCCGCCTCAGAGGCCAGCAGGGCGATGACCAGCATGGTGGTGGCCGAGATGGCGGAGACGCCATTGGCCAGACCGTCCAGACCGTCGATGAGGTTCACCGCGTTGGTGATGGCGACGATCCAGAGAACCGTAAAAGGAATGGACAGGGGTCCCAGCACCCAATAGAGGCTGCTGGAGAAAATGTTGGGGTTGGAGAAGGCCTGGATGACCACGCCGTTCAGGGCGGGAATCAAGGCGGCGGCAATCTGGACAACGAACTTCAGCATGGCGGGCAGGGCCATGATATCATCCACCACGCCCAGAACCACAATGATGACGGAGCCCAGCAGAATACTCTGAAGCTGACCGTTGTTCCGAATATTGCCCAGGATCAGCACGCTGACCATGAAGCCGATGAAGATGGCCAGGCCGCCCAGACGGGGAATGGGCACCCGGTGCATCCGGCGGGCGTCCTTGGGAATATCCACGGCGCCGACTTTATAGGCAAAGGTCCGCACCACCGGGGTCATTAAAAAGCTGATGACCAGCGCCGCCAGCAGGGCGAGGGCCACGTAGGCGATCAGCTGATTGTCTAAGGGCATGTGCGTCCTCCTTACCGGGCCAGCAGGCCAACCTTTTTGTAAACCTTCGAGAGGGTCCGGTTGGCGGTGTGGGCGGCGCGCTCCGCGCCGGCGCGGTACACGGTTTCCAGATAGGCCTTGTCGGCCAGCAGCCGCTCGGTCTCCTCTCGGATGGGGCGGAGCAGCTCCACCACAGCCTCGCCTACGGCGGCTTTGAAGTCGCCGTAGCCATGACCGGCAAACTCGGCCTCGATGGCCTCGAAGGTCCGGCCGGTGGCGGCGGCGTAAATCTGCATGAGGTTGGAGACGCCGGGCTTGCCTGCCGGGTCAAAGCGGACTGCGGCTTCCGAGTCCGTCATGGCCTTTTTGAATTTGCGCATAATGTCCTCCGGCGTTTCCAGCATGTAGACGCAGCCGCTGGGGTCCTTGTCGGACTTGGACATCTTGTTTTCAGGAGAGGTGAGGCTCATGACCTTGGCCCCCACCTGGGGAATATAGGGCTCGGGAATCTTGAAGGTTTCGCCGTACAGCCCGTTAAAGCGGCCGGCGATGTCCCGGCAGATCTCCACATGCTGCTTCTGATCCACGCCCACGGGCACCAGGTCCGCCTGATAGAGGAGGATATCCGCCGCCATGAGGGCGGGATAGGTGAACAGGCCGGCGTTGATATTGTCGGCGTTTTTGGCGGACTTATCCTTGAATTGCGTCATGCGGGAGAGCTCGCCGAACATGGTGTAGCAGTCCAGCACCCATCCCAGCTGCGTGTGGGCGGGGACGTGGGACTGGACGAAGAGCACATTTTTCTCCGGGTCCAGGCCGCAGGCGATATAGGCCGCCAGCTGGGTGAGGGTGTGGCGGCGGAGCTCCGCCGGGACCTGCCGCACGGTGAGGGTGTGGAGGTCGGCCAGCATGTAGTAGCAGTCGTATTCGTCAGCCAGAGCGGCCCAGTTGCGGATGGCCCCCATGTAGGAGCCCAGGGTCAGATCACCGGAGGGCTGGATGCCGCTGAGGATTCTCTTTTTTGCAGTTTCCATGGTTTGCACCTCAATATTCGGCTCCGGAACACCGGAGCGTAGTTTAACTTTTCCAGTGTACCACGAAATTCCGGAAAGTGCAAATGATTCTTATTAAAAATACACAGTGCCCATTTGGAATTTCCCCTTGTGATTTCCGGACTTCTTTGGTATACTATTTTAGATTGAAAACTTTTGTGGTCACGGAGGGATTGCAATGACGGCTGAGAGACGGGACAGGCAGCCGGACCGGGGACTTTTCGAATGGGCGCAGGCGTTGGTATGCTCTGTGCTGGCGGCGGTGCTGGTGTTCGCCTTTGGAGTCCGTGTGGTGGGAGTGTCCGGCGGCTCTATGCGGAATACGCTCCAGAACGGGGACCTTCTGCTGGTAGTAAACGGCGCTCTTTGCGGCAGGTACGAGGCGGGAGACGTGGTGATCGCCGCCAAGGCCTCGTTTGAAAACGGCGAGCCCATCGTCAAGCGGGTTATCGCCACGGAGGGGCAGACCGTGGACGTGGATTTCAACAGGGGTGTGGTCTATGTGGACGGCGCCGAGCTGGAAGAACCCTATATCCGGGAGGCGACGCACTTGGATTTGGGGATGGAATTTCCCCTTACCGTGCCGGAGGGCTGCGTGTTCCTCATGGGGGATAACCGCAACGAGAGCCGGGACAGCCGGGAACCCTCGCTGGGCGCGGTGGACACTCGCTGTCTCATTGGCCGGGCGGTGTTCCTGCTGCTGCCGGGACGGACGGCAGGACGGAATATGCGGGAGTGGAGCCGCATCGGAACGCTTTAAGGACGCGCCGGATCAAGGAGAGAAAGAGACATGCAGAAAGAAGCGCAGCGGGCGGAGAGCAGAGAGGAGAAAAAACGGGGCCGGGACGTCTATGAGTGGGTGCAGGCCCTGGTCTGTTCCGTGCTGACGGTGGTGGTGGTGTTCACCTTTGCCATTCGGCTTATCGGTGTGGACGGACATTCCATGGTCCCCACTCTTCAGGACGGGGACCGGCTGATGGTACTGAGCTCCGCGCTCTGCGGCGGCTTCCGGCAGGGGGATATTGTGGTTCTGCGGAAGGAGAGTTTTCTGCCGGAGCCCATTATCAAGCGGATCATTGCCACAGAGGGACAGACGGTGGACATCGACTTTTCCTCCGGTGCTGTTTTTGTGGACGGACGGCAGCTCCATGAGGATTATATTCTGGAGCGAACCTTTCTGGCGGAGGGGACGGTGTTTCCCCTCACGGTGCCGGAGGGCTGCGTCTTTGTCATGGGGGATAACCGGAATGCCAGCAACGACAGCCGGGACGCGCGGCTTGGCGCTGTGGACGAGCGCTACATCATTGGCCGGGCGGTGTTCCTGGCCTTTCCCGGCCGGGACGCTGTGACGGGAATGCGGGAGTACGGACGGATCGGAGGAATCGGCTAGTGGAAATTCAATGGTATCCCGGGCATATGGCCAAGACCCGGCGGATGATCGGGGAGCAGCTGAAAAACGTGGACGCGGTCTGCGAGATTCTGGACGCCCGCATTCCCCGGTCCAGCCGAAACCCGGACGTGGACGGCCTGACTGCGGGAAAACCCCGGCTGGTGGTCTTGAACCGGGCGGACCAGGCGGACCGGGAGGCGACGAAAGCCTGGGCGGCTCATTTCAAAGAAAAAGGCTGGGCCGTGCTGGAGACCGATTCCAAAAGCGGCGCGGGCACGGCGAAGTTCTCCGCCGCCGTCCGGGAACTGCTGGCGGACAAGCTCCGCTCCTACGCGGAGAAGGGCCAGACCGGCCGGGTGGTCCGGGTGATGGTCCTGGGCATTCCCAATGTGGGAAAGTCGACATTTATCAATAAGATCGCGGGCCGGAAGACCGCCAAGGCGGAGGACCGCCCCGGCGTCACCCGGTCCAAGCAGTGGGTGCCCGTTGACCGGGGGCTGGAGCTGCTGGACACGCCGGGGATTCTCTGGCCCAAGCTGGACGACCAGGATGTGGGACTGCATCTGGCCTTCACCGGAGCGGTGAAGGACGAGATTCTGGACACGGAGACCCTGGGTTGCCACCTGATGGCGTATTTAGCGGAGCGCTATCCGGAGGCGCTGAAAACCGGCTATAAGCTTCCGTCCCTCCCGGGGCGGGAAGGGGAGGAGAACGACGTGGCCTACGGCTACCGCCTGCTGGACGCCGCCGGACGGCGGCGGGGCTTTCTCATTTCCGGCGGGGAGGTGGATACCGAGCGGATGGCGAAGATTCTGCTGGACGAGTTCCGCTCCGGCAAGCTGGGGCGGTTCACGCTGGAGGTGCCGGAATGAGTGAAAAGAAGAAAAAGATTCTCACTGCGGCGGCGGTGACGGCGTGTGTGGTTCTGCACTTTTATACCAGTATCCGCACGTTTTTTGAAAATTGGTATAACGACTATACAGCTTGGTCCTGGACCTTTCTGGGACTCTGGCTTGCAGGTCTGCTGGCTTTGGATATATGGCTTTGGTTTTTTGGAGGAGCGGAGCTGCTCCGCAGTTTAAAATGGTATTGGGGCTTCAGCACTTTACTGTTTGCGGCGTTTTCTTTGGGGATCCTGCTGAACTACACGACGCCGCCCGCTCCATTTACGGTTCTGATTGTGATCTTGATGTTCCTGGCGCCAGTGAACCAGTGTCTGGCCTTCTCCTGGCTGCTGTTTGATCAGATAGCAGGGTTGTCCGGGAGCGCCCAGTATATCGCTTTATGGTGCACCGGGCTGCTGTTCTGCCTGGCCCATTTTATCTACATTGCCCGGCTCCACCGCCAGGCCCAAAAGAGAGGAGAGACGCCCCATGGACCTGTGGGCCCCGGAGCGGGAACAATGGAATAACGGCTATGTCCTCCTCTGCGGCGTGGACGAGGCGGGGGCGGGCCCTCTGGCAGGGCCGGTGTACGCCGCCGCCGTGATCCTGCCCCGGGAGCTGGAAATCCCCGGCCTAAACGACTCCAAGAAGCTGACGGAGAAAAAACGGGAGGCCCTTTACGAACAAATCACCGCCCAGGCGGAGGCGTGGAGCGTGGCCTTTGCCACGGCGGAGGAGATTGACGAAATCGATATCCTCAACGCCCGGATGCTGGCCATGCAGCGGGCCATCGACGGCCTGTCCGTCCGGCCGGACCTCTGCCTCATCGACGGCAACCGGGACCATGGGAGCCGGGTTTCCATCCAGACGCCCCACGTCACCCTGACCGGAGGCGACGGGAAAAGCGCCTCCATCGCCGCCGCCTCCATTCTGGCGAAGGTCAGCCGGGACCGCTGTGTCTCCCGGGAACTGGACGCCCTGTATCCGCAATACGGCTTTGCCAAGCACAAGGGCTACGGCACAAAAGCCCACTACGCCGCCCTGGATGAATACGGCCCCTGTCCGGTCCATCGGAAGACCTTTTTAAAAAAGTGGGAGGCACGGCGGCCATGAGGGGGACGAAGGACTCCGGCGGCCAGGGGGAGACCGCCGCCGCCCGATATCTGGAACGCCGGGGTTATGCCATTCTGGCCCGCCAGTGGCGGTGCCGTTTTGGGGAACTGGACATCGTGGCCCATAGCCCGGAAGGCGTCCTCTGTTTTGTGGAGGTGAAGCGCCGGGGGCCCCGTTCCATCGGTCTGCCCCGGGAGTTTGTGGACGGACGGAAACAGGAACGGCTGCGTAAGGCGGCGGGTCTTTACATGGGCTTTTATGACCTGGACTGCGCCGCACGCTTCGACGTGGCGGAGGTTTACGAGGAAAAAGATGGCGGCCTCCGGGTGGTTTACCTGGAAGACGCCTTTGCATAGATCAAAAACTACATCGGAAAGGTGAGATACAGGATATGAATTATTTGAGCACCCGGGACCGCGCCCTGCGGGTCAGCAGCGCCGAGGCGGTGAAGCTGGGTCTTTCCCGGGACGGGGGACTTCTGACGCCGGAGGCCATTCCGCAGATCGACAGCGCATTTCTGGACAGCCTTAGCAAATGCTCCTATCAGGAGCGCACGGCCAGGGTCATGGCCCTCTACCTGACGGATTACACGGAAGAGGAACTGCTGGCCTTCGCCGGGAACGCCTATGGCCCTGACAAGTATGACGCCCCCGCCGTGGCCCCCCTGCGGAAGGTGGACGGCTCCACCCACTGCCTGGAGCTGTGGCACGGTCCCACCTCCGCGTTTAAGGACATGGCCCTTCAGATGCTGCCTCAGCTTCTCTCCGCCGCTTTGCGGAAGACCGGGGAGAATAAGACGGTCTGCATTCTGGTGGCCACCTCCGGCGACACCGGCAAGGCTGCCATGGAGGGCTTCGCCGATGTGCCCCAGACGAAAATTATGGTCTTCTACCCCAAGGACGGCGTATCCAAAGTCCAGGAGGCCCAAATGGTCACCCAGGACGGAGAGAATGTGGGCGTTTGCGCTGTGGTGGGCAACTTCGACGACGCCCAAGCGGGGGTCAAGCGCATTTTCTCTGACGAGGGCATACGGGAGACCCTGGCGAAGCGGGGCTATCTTCTCTCCTCTGCCAACTCTATCAACTGGGGCCGCATCCTGCCCCAGGTGGTCTATTATATCTCCGCCTACTGCGACCTGCTCCGGGACGGGGAGATCAACATGGGGGACAAGGTAAACTTCTGTGTTCCCACCGGCAACTTCGGGGATATCCTGGCGGCGTATTATGCGAAACGCATGGGCCTTCCCGTAGGGAAGCTCATCTGCGCGTCCAACAAGAACGATGTGCTGACGGATTTCCTCCGCACCGGCGTGTACGACAAAAACCGGCCCTTCCACAATACCATGAGTCCTTCCATGGATATCCTGGTGTCCAGCAATTTGGAGCGGCTGCTGTTTGATCTCTCCGGGGAGAACGATGAAGAGGTCCGGGGCTATATGGAGGCTCTGAACACCGGCGGAAAATACGAGGTTTCCGAGAAAATCAAGGCGGCGCTTCAAGAGCAGTTCTGGGGCGGCTTCTGCGGTGAGGCGGAGACCGCGAAAACCATTGCCCGGTATTATAAGAAATACGGCTACCTCATCGACACCCACACCGCCGTGGCGGCGGGAGTGCTGGAGCAGTACCGGGAGGAGACCGGGGACAAGACCCTGACGGTCTTTGCCTCCACTGCCTCTCCCTATAAGTTCTGCGATCACGTCCTCAGCGCCATCGGCGAGACTCCCAAGGGTGACGGCGTGGAGCTGCTGGAACAGTTGAACGCCGTTTCCGGCGTGGCGATTCCCAAGCGGCTGGCGGCCCTGAAGGGCAAAGCCCGCCGATTCGACCTGTGCTGCAAAAAGCCGGAGATGGATGATATGGTGCTGGAGTTCCTGAAATAAAAGAAGGGGGCGGGACGGATGAAGATCAAGACATTGAAACGCAAATGGGCCCGGGGTTACTGGCTCTTTTTGTGGGGGATTCTTCTGTCCTGGCTTCTGGGCGTGCTCTTGCCGGACGGGGTCAGGCCGCTGGGGCTGGCGGTGCTGGCCGCTTGTGCGGCGGGCATGATCATCAGCATCCTCAAACTTCACTGCCCCTACTGTGGGAAAGGCGCACCTCGGGCTCCGGCCTTCTCCCCGTCCTCTGGAAAAGTCCAGTGCTGCTCCGGCTGTGGGAGACCCTTCGTCTATGACGATGAGGTCTAGATAAAGAATCAATACCGGAAGGAAAGGGAGTGGCGACATGGCCCTCTATGCCATCGGGGACTTGCATCTTTCCCTGACGGCCAACAAGCCCATGGAGGTCTTCGGTCCCGCCTGGGAAAACTACACCGCCCGCATTGCGGAGAGCCTCGCCGCCCTGACGGCGGAGGACGTGCTGGTTCTGGCGGGGGATACCTCCTGGGGCATGGGCCTGGAGGAGGCGGAGGCGGATTTCCAATTCCTGGACCAGTTCCCCTGCAAAAAATATCTGGTGAAGGGAAATCACGACTACTGGTGGACCACCGCCGCCAAGCTGCACCGCTTTTTTGACGAGAAGGGCATCCACACCCTGGACATCCTCCACAACAACTGTGTGTTCTACGGGGAGTACGCCGTCTGCGGCACCCGGGGCTGGTTTTTGGAGGAGGACGCCCACAACGTCAAGGTTTTAAACCGGGAGGTGGGACGGCTGGAAGCGTCCTTGAAGGCGGCGGGGGAGAGGCCCATTCTGTGCTTCCTCCACTATCCCCCGGTTTATCAGGGCTATGAGTGCCCGGAAATCCTGGAAACGCTGGAAAAATACCGCGTTTCCCTGTGCTGCTACGGCCATCTTCACGGCCACGCCATCCGCCGGAGACTGGAGGGAAAACGGGGGGAAACGGAGTTTTCCCTGATTTCCGCCGACTATCTGGGCTTTGCTCCGAAAAAAATTTGCGATTGAAGGAAAAAAGACTGGAATTTTCAAATTTTATCTGGTAGAATACTAACTTGTCCCGGTCGAGTTTTTTAAGTGCCGGGAATGAACGGAGGAAAACGATCATGAGTGTGAAGAGCTGCGAAAAGCTTGAGAAGAGTCAGGTTGCGCTGACTATCGAGGTGGAGGCCCAGGAATTTGAGGCCGCCGTTGAAAAGGCGTACCGGAAGATGCGGAACAAGATCAACGTTCCCGGCTTCCGCCCCGGCAAGGCCCCCCGGAAGATCATCGAGGGCATGTACGGTGTGGAGGTGTTCTTCGACGAGGCGATCAACATCGCCTTCCCCGACGCCTATGAGGCTGCCGTGAAAGAGAAAGAGCTCAATGTGGTGGGTTATCCCTCCGTCGAGCTGGTGGGCGAGTGCACCCGGCAGGGCTTTACCTTCAAGGCTGTCGCGCCCGTGTATCCGGAGGTTACGTTAGGCCAGTACAAGGGCCTGTCCGCCCCCAAGGAGGAGGTTCAGGTCACTTCCGAGGATGTGGACCGCCGTCTCCAGACTCTTCTGGACCGGAACACCCGCCTGGTGTCCGTGGAGCGGGAGGCCAAGGAGGGCGATACCGCCGTCATCGACTTCGAGGGCTTCCTGGACGGCGCGCCGTTTGACGGCGGCAAGGGGAGCAACCACAGTCTGGAGCTGGGCTCCCATAGCTTCGTTCCCGGATTTGAGGAGCAGGTCGTGGGCATGAAGGCCGGCGACGAGAAGGATATCGACATCACCTTCCCCGAGGACTACCATGCGGACCTGGCCGGCAAGGCCGTGGTCTTCAAGGTCAAGTGCCACGAGGTGAAGGAGAAGGACGTTCCCGCCCTGGACGATGAGTTTGCCAAGGACGTCAGCGAGTTTGACACGCTGGACGAGCTGAAGGCCGACCTGGAAAAGAAGATTGCCGAGGACCGCCAGAAGGACGCGGACCGCAGCTTCGAGGATGCGCTGATGGAGCAGGTGGCGGAGAATATCACCGCCGACATTCCCGACGCCATGGTGGAGGGTCAGGCCCGCCAGTTCCTGGAGAATTTCCGCACCCAGATCGCCCAGCAGGGCATCCCCTATGATCAGTACATGCAGATGACCGGCATGAGCGAGGCCAAGCTGCTGGAGGATGCCAAGGAGCCCGCTCTGCGTCAGGTGAAGATGGACCTGGCCGTCGCGGCCATCATCAAGGCCGAGAACATTGAGGCCGGCGACGAGGAGCTGGAGGCTGAGTATAAGAAGCTGGCGGAACAGTTCGGCATGGACGTGGAGATGGTGAAGAAGTACATCCAGGCCGACCAGGTCAAGGATCAGATTTGCAGCCGACGGGCGGTGGATATCGTGGTGGAGAACGCCACTGCCACCAAGCCGGAGGAGAAACCCGCCGGAGAAGAGACGCCTGCTGAGGAAAAGCCCGCCAAGAAGACGCGGAAGAAGAAGACCGAGGCGGTCGAGGGCGAGGAAGACTCCGGCGAGGAGAAAAAGCCCGCCAGAAAGCCCCGGAAAAAGAAGGCAGAGGAGACCGAGGAGCCGAAGGACGCCGAATAAGCTCAAATAGTGAATCTTTACAAAGACATTCACAGATTCGACACATTTTCACATGATGCCTGTGGTATCATGTGAAAATGGCTATATGGGCATAACCCTGGAGTGCAGTTTCGCTCCAAGGGAAAGGGCATCCACAAAAGACTGGAGGTTTTCAAATTGAGTTTAGTTCCCTACGTAGTAGAGCAGACGAACCGGGGCGAGCGGTCTTACGACATTTTCTCCCGGCTGCTGAATGACCGGATTGTGTTCCTGGGAGAGGAGGTCAACGCCACCACGGCCAGCCTCATCGTGGCCCAGCTCCTGTACCTGGAGGCCCAGGACCCCGACAAGGACATTCAGTTGTATATCAACAGTCCCGGCGGTTCCGTCACCGATGGTATGGCCATCTATGACACCATGCAGTACGTCAAGTGCGACGTGTCCACCATCTGCGTGGGCATGGCGGCCAGCATGGGCGCGTTCCTGCTTTCCGCCGGCGCCAAGGGCAAACGCATTGCCCTACCCAATGCGGAGATCATGATTCATCAGCCCTCCGCCGGAACCCAGGGCCAGATTACGGATATGGCCATTCATCTGAAGCGGTTGGAGACCATCAAGAAGCGGATGAACCGCATTCTGGCGGAGAACACCGGCCGCTCTGTCGAAGAGGTTACGGCCGCCTGTGAGCGCGACAACTTCATGAGCGCGGAGGAGGCCCGGGATTTCGGCCTGATTGATAAGATTCTGATCAACAAGGAAGAGAAAAAGGGCGAGGCGTGACACAGCGGCCTCATCCCCTATAGAGAACTGAGGTAATACCATGAATGACGAAGGCAAGAAAACCACCCTGCGGTGTTCTTTCTGCGGCAAGCATGAGCAGCAGATTCACCGCATGATACAGGGCCCCGGCGTGCGCATCTGCGACGAATGCGTCCATCTGTGCATGAGCATTTTGAACGACGGCTTTGAACCGGATACCGCGGCGCTGGAGGATATCCCCGATCAGCTGCCCACCCCGCGGGAGATCAAGGATATCCTGGACCAGTATGTCATTGGCCAGGAGGAGGCGAAGGTCGCTCTGTCCGTGGCGGTGTATAACCACTATAAGCGCATCTTCTTCGGCGGCGACGAGGATGTGGAATTGCAAAAGAGTAACATCCTGATGCTGGGTCCCACCGGGTCCGGCAAGACGCTCTTTGCACAAACCTTGGCCCGTATTTTAAAGGTGCCCTTCGCCATTGCCGACGCCACCACCCTCACGGAAGCCGGGTATGTGGGCGACGATGTGGAAAATATCCTCCTCCGTCTGCTCCAGGCCGCAGACTTTGACGTGGAGCGGGCCGAGCACGGCATTATCTATGTGGACGAAATTGACAAGATTGCCCGGAAGAGCGAGAATACCTCCATTACCCGGGACGTCTCCGGAGAAGGCGTGCAGCAGGCTTTGCTGAAGATTGTGGAGGGGACGGTTGCCAACGTCCCTCCCCAGGGCGGCCGGAAGCACCCTCATCAGGAGTTCATCCAGATGAACACGAAGAACATTCTCTTTATCTGCGGCGGCGCCTTTGACGGACTGGAGAAGATCATCGAAAAGCGCCTGGACCAAAAGAGTATTGGCTTTGGCGCCAATGTTCAGGGCAAGAAGGACAAGGATTTGAGCAAGATTCTTCACCAGGTCCAGCCCCATGACATCTTGAAGTTCGGCATCATTCCCGAGCTGGTGGGCCGCCTGCCGGTCATCGCGCCCTTGAACGGGCTCCGGCGGGAGGACCTGGTGCGGATTCTCCAGGAGCCCAAAAATGCCCTGGTGAAACAGTACCGGAAACTGCTGGAGTACGACGATGTAGACCTTGTCTTTGAGCCGGAGGCGCTGGACGCCATCGCGGATAAGGCCATTGAGCGGAACATCGGCGCCCGGGGTCTGCGCGCCGTCATGGAGGGGCTGCTGACGCAGATTATGTATGACATTCCCTCGGATTCCACCATTGTCAAGGCGGTCATTACAAAAGATTGTGTGAGCGGCGCGGGCCAGCCTGTGCTGACCCATGACCCGGAAAAGGTGGGCTATTCCGTCAAGCTGAATACCGGCAAAGGTGGAAAATCCCGCAGCACACCGCCCCGGCCCGCATCTTGAATACAAAAGAGACCGGTAAAACCGGCTCAGGAGAGGAAGGGACCCTGGTCCCTTCCTCTTGGGTTGTATAGTCCTATTCCATTCTCTTCCATTGCCGCCGGAATGCCGGCGAGCCCTTGGAAAGGAGCGTGATTTCATGGAATTGACCACCGTGAATATTCCCGTCCTGGCCCTTCGGGGACTGACAGTTTTTCCGCATATGCACCTGACCTTTGATGTGGAGCGCACCATCTCCATCGCAGCTCTGGAGCGGGCCATGGAGGCTGAGCAGGAGATTTTTCTGGTGACACAGCGGGAGATCAGCGTGGAGCTGCCGGGAGAAACGGACCTGTATCCAATCGGTACGGTATCCCATATCCGCCAGATTCTTCGCCTTTCTTCCGGCGCTGCCAGGGTTATGGTGGAGGGCCGCCGCCGGGCCCGTCTCCGGCGCTTGTGGCAGTCCTCCCCCTATCTCCAGGCCAATGTGGAGGAGCTGCCGGAGGAGGTTCCCTCCGAGACCTTCCACCGCAGCCCCCGGACAGAGGCGCTGCTCCGCCAGACCTGGAATCTTTTCAGCGAGTATGCCCAGATGTCCGGCAACATTCCGGAGGAGATCATTACTACGGTGATGGACAGCCGGGATGTGGGCTATCTGGCGGACTTTATTGCCCAGAATATTCCTCTTCGCCACACGGATAAGCAGGAGATTCTGGAGGAACTGGCTCCCTTTGTCCGCCTGCGGAAGATGAACAGTCTGTTGGCCCGCGAGTGCAACATCCTGGGCTTTGAGCACGAGATGGAGGGAAAAATCCGGGACCAGCTGGTGCGCACGCAGCGGGAACAGATACTGCGCACGCAGATTCGGGTTCTGCAAAACGAGCTGGGGGAAGATGACGAAGACGATGAGGTGGAGGATTACTGCCGGAAGATTCTGGAGCTGAAGCTGGAGGAGGAGGCGGAGAGCCACCTTTTGAAGGAGGCTGGAAAGCTCTCCCGCCAGCCCTATGGCAGCGCGGAAGCGTCGGTGATCCGGAACTATCTGGATGTGTGCCTGGAGATGCCCTGGAATGTCGAGACCCGCGAGCGCGTCAGTGTGGACGCCGCCCGCAAAGTGCTGGAAAAAGAGCATTTCGGTCTGGAGAAGGTTAAGGAGCGTATTCTGGAGACCATAGCCGTCCGGCAGATGAATCCCAAGGGGAAGGGGCAGATTCTCTGTCTGGTGGGTCCCCCGGGCGTTGGAAAAACCTCCATTGCCATTTCCGTCGCCAAGGCGCTGAACCGGAAACTGGCCCGCCTGTCCCTGGGCGGCGTCCGGGATGAGGCGGACATTCGCGGCCACCGCAGGACCTACATCGGATCCATGCCGGGGCGGGTGATTGACGCCATCATTCGGGGCGGGTCCATGAATCCGCTGCTGCTGCTGGATGAGATTGACAAACTCGGCAGCGATTACCGGGGAGACCCGGCCTCCGCCTTGCTGGAGGTGCTGGACAGCGAGCAGAATCATGCGTTCCGGGATCATTATATGGAGATTCCCGTGAACTTGAGCCGGGTGATGTTCATCACCACCGCCAACACCACAGATACCATTCCCCAGCCGCTGCTGGACCGGATGGAGGTCATCCGTCTCTCCAGCTATACCGATGAGGAGAAGGTGCAGATTGCACGCCGCTACCTGCTGCCGAAGCAGATGCGCGAACACGGACTGAAAAAAAGCGCCCTCCGGGTCGGTGACGAGGTGATCCGGGCCATCATTCGGGACTATACCCGGGAATCCGGCGTCCGCCTTCTGGAACGGCGTATTGCCGCTTTGTGCCGGAAGACGGATATGAAGCTTCTCTCCGGAGAGACCAAGCGGGTTCAGGTGACGGAGGAAGAGCTGCCGAAATTTTTGGACTGCCAGCCCTATCCCCCCGCTCTCCACACAGAGCGGGAGGAGACCGGCGTGGTGAACGGTCTGGCCTGGACGGAAACCGGCGGCGAGATTCTGGAGGTGGAGGCCGCTGTTTTGGAGGGCACCGGAAAGCTGGAGCTTACCGGCAACCTGGGCGACGTGATGAAGGAGTCCGTACAGGCGGCGCTGAGTTGTCTTCGAAGCCGGGCAGAGGTTCTGGGTATAGAGGCGGACTTCTATAAAACCAAGGACATTCATGTCCACTTCCCGGAGGGAGCGGTTCCCAAGGACGGCCCCTCCGCCGGCATCGCGGTTACCACGGCCATGCTCTCTGCCCTGACGGACCGGAAGGTCCGGGCGGGCATTGCCATGACAGGAGAGGTGACCATTCGGGGCCGGGTGCTGGCCATCGGCGGGCTGAAGGAAAAAACCATGGCCGCCCTGCGGAACGGTATCAGCACCGTGCTGATCCCCAAGGACAATGTCCGGGACCTGGAGGAAATTGATCAGACGGTTCGGGCCGCTCTGCGTTTTATCCCGGTGGAGACAATCGATCAGGTTTTCGCCGCGGCGCTAACGTCTCCGGCGGAGGCGGTTCGGGAAGAAGTGCCGGAACCGGCGCCTGTTTTTCCTTCCATGAGCCGGGAAAAGGTGGACAATGCCCTGCGGCAGTAAAGGAGCAGACATGCCGATCAATTTTGGAAAAGCGGAGTTTATCCGGTCCGCCGGGAGCCGGGAGCAGTTTTTGTGGGATGGTCTGCCGCAGTTCGCCTTTGCGGGCCGGTCCAACGTGGGAAAGTCCTCGGTCATCAACCGCCTTCTGGGGAGGAAGAACCTGGCCTATGTGGGCGCTTCCCCGGGTAAGACCACCCAGGTGAATTATTACTTGGTAGACCGCAGGGCCTATCTGGTGGACCTGCCGGGCTATGGGTACGCCAAGGTTTCCAAGGCGGAAAAGGAGCGCTGGGGCCGCCTGATGGAGAGTTACTTCCAGGAGGCCCACATTACCACCGGCGTGCTGATTGTGGATGCCCGTCACAAGCCGACAGCCAACGACCTGACCATGCATAGCTGGTTTCGGGAGACAGGCTGCCCGGAGATTGTGGTGGCCAACAAGCTGGATAAGCTGAAAAAGAGCCAGGTGGAACCTGCCCTGGCTTTGATCCGGGAGACCCTGGAATTGGAAGAGGAGGATCATCTGCTCCCCTTCTCCGCCGAGAAGGGGACGGGAAAGGAAGAACTGATTCGCCTTTTGAATGCCGCTGTGGAATAACGAAAGAGCCGCCCGTCAGGGCGGCTCTCAGTGTGTCAAAAAACGCAGAAGATTGACGCAACGGGAAGGAAGAGAGTTACGAGAGGAACCCAGGAGGGGTTCCTTTCGTTTTCAATCAGAAGTTTTTCAAAACTTTTTTAAAGTTTTGAAAAACTTGCGCAGGCTGGCGAAAATACGTTTTCGACAGCCTGAGAGCCGCCCTGATGGGCGGCTCTTCTCTGTCGGCGCTTATTTATTGAAGAATCAGGGTCTTTCCGTCCATCTCCTTGGGGCAGGCCAGCCCCATGACATCCAGCATAGTCGGCGCGATATCGGCGAGGCGGCCATCGGACCGCAGCTCGGACCCTGCGCCGCAGAGGATGAAGGGAACGGGATTGGTGGTGTGGGCAGTCATGGGACTGCCGTCGGGTTCCACCATCTGCTCGGCGTTGCCATGGTCAGCGGTAATCATGGCGATGCCGCCCATCTTCAAGGTGGCGTCCACCACCTTGCCCACGCAGGCGTCCACCGTCTCCACGGCCTTCACAGCAGCGTCGAACACGCCGGTGTGGCCCACCATGTCGCAGTTGGCGAAGTTCAAAATGATAACGTCGTAATTCCCGGACTCAATGCGCTCCACGCACTTCTCACAGACCTCCGGCGCGCTCATCTCCGGCTGGAGATCATAGGTTGCCACCTTGGGGGAGGGGACCAGCACCCGGTCCTCGCCGGGAAAGACGGTTTCGCTGCCGCCGTTGAAGAAGAAGGTCACATGGGCGTACTTCTCCGTCTCGGCGATGCGGAGCTGTGTCATACCCATTTTGCTGAGGTACTCGCCCAGACCATTGCTTACCAGCACACGGGGGAACGCCACTTCCACATTGGGCATGGAGGCGTCGTACTCCGTGTTGCAGACATAGGTCAGAGGGAAGAACTGCCGGGTAAAACCGTCAAACTCCGGGTCCACCAGCGTCCTGGTAATCTCCCGGGCCCGGTCAGGGCGGAAGTTGAAGAAAATGACGCTGTCGTTGTCAGAGATCGAGCCGTCCGCGTCGCAGACGACGGGCTCCACAAACTCATCCGTAACGCCTTTCTCATAGGACTTTTTCACCGCATCCACCGGGTCCGGATTGGTAATGGCGCTTTCGCCGTAAACCATAGCGTCATAGGCCTGCTCTACCCGGTCCCAGCGCTTGTCCCGGTCCATAGCGTAGTACCGGCCCATGACTGTTGCGATCTTGCCCACGCCCAGCTCTTCGCACTTGGCAACCGTCTGAGCCACAAAGCCCGCGCCGGAAGTGGGGGATACGTCCCGCCCGTCCAGGAACGCATGGATATAAACCCGGGTAAGCCCCTTGTCCTTGGCCATTTTTAAAAGGGCGAACAGGTGAGTCAGGTGAGAGTGAACGCCGCCATCCGACAGCAGTCCGAACAGGTGCAGGGCGGAACCCTTTTCGATGCAGGCGTCCATGGCGTGAAGATAGGCAGGATTCTGGAAGAAGCTGCCGTCTTCAATGGCGCGGGAAATGCGGGGAAGGTCCTGAAAGACCACCCGGCCGCCGCCAATATTGGTATGGCCCACTTCGCTGTTGCCCATTTGTCCGTCAGGGAGACCCACATCCAGTCCGGAGGCGGAGAGGGTCGTGTGGGCAAACTCCTGGAAAAAACGGTCCAGCCGGGGCGTTTTTGCCGTTTTGACGGCATTGCCCGTCTCACCGCCGCCGGTGCCGAAGCCGTCCATGATGATTAACGTAGTAGGTGTTTTGTTCATTGAAAGCTCCTCCTCGGGGGATTGAAATCATTTTCGGGACAGGCGCGCTTCCTGCCGCCTTACAGGCGGAACAGGCGCTGCGGCGTCACGAAAAATCCCCGATTCCAGCCGCCTGGGGCGGCGTCACCGGCCCGCAGGCCGGCGTTGGGGAACAACGCCGAGGGGGAGCTTGCTCCCCCTCGCTGATACATTACTCCTGGTTGGCGGAGTTGATGATCTCCACAAACTGGTCGGGCTTCAGGGAGGCGCCGCCAATGAGGCCGCCGTCAATGTCGGGCTGAGCCAGCAGCTCGGCGGCATTTTTGGCGTTCATGGAGCCGCCATACTGGATGGTGACGCTCCGTGCCACGCGGGCGCCATACAGGCTGCGGATGGTGGCGCGGATATTGGAGCAGACCTCGCCGGCCTGCTCGCTGGTGGCGGTCTTGCCGGTGCCGATGGCCCAAATGGGCTCGTAAGCGATGATGCAGCGGCGCAGCTTGTCGGCGGGAACGCCGTACAGCGCGCTCTTCACCTGGAGGGCGATCCACTCGTTGGTGATGCCGGTCTCCCGCTGCTCCAGACTCTCGCCCACGCAGATGATGGGATTCATGCCGGCGTTGAGAACGGCATGGACCTTCTTGTTTACGGTCTGATCAGTTTCGCCGAAATACTGGCGGCGCTCGCTGTGTCCGATGATGACGTACTTGACACCCAGGTCCTTCAGCATATCGGCGGAGACCTCGCCGGTGTAAGCGCCCTTCTCCTCGAAATAGACGTTCTCAGCGCCGACGGAGATGCGCAGGTCCTTGAAGGCCTTGGCGGCGGTGGAGATGTTGCAGGCGGGGACGCAGATCAAGGTCTCGCACCATTTGGCGCGGGGCATGATCTTGCGGATATCCTCGGCAAATTTTTTGGTTTCGGTGGCGGTCATGTTCATTTTCCAGTTGCCGGCAATGACCGTTTTGCGGTATCTGCGATTCATGATCTTCCATACTCCTTTTATGTCTTTTGATGTGATGGTAAATGAATGAGCCAATAAGAACAGCCTATTATTTTATAGCCGAAATAGGCAGAAATGTCAAGGGCAAGCAGGGGATTTTCTGAACTTTTTCCTCAAAAATAGCAGCTCTGGCGGGAAAAGCTCCGCTCACTTGTTCAGCAGGCAGGCAACGCCGGGCAGTTCCTTGCCCTCCAGGAACTCCAGGGAAGCGCCGCCGCCGGTGGAGATGTGACTCATTTTATCGGCGTAGCCCAGCTGTTCCACCGCAGCGGCGCTGTCGCCGCCGCCGATGACGGTGATCGCGGAGGTCTTGCTCAGGGCCTCGGCCATGGCCTCGGTGCCCTTGGCGAAAGCGGGGAACTCGAACACGCCCATGGGGCCGTTCCAGATTACCGTGCCCGCGTCGGCCACGGCGCCGCAGTAGAGCTTCACGGTCTCGGGACCGATGTCCAGCCCCTCCCAGCCGTCGGGAATCTCACCGGCTTTGACCACCTGGCTCTTGGCGTCGGCGGAGAAGCTGTCGCCGCAGACGGTGTCCACGGGGAGGAGGAACTTCACGCCTTTTTCAGCGGCCTTGGCAAGCATGTCTTTGGAGTAATCCATCCAGTCGGCCTCCAGCAGGCTGTCGCCCACTTTGCCGCCCTGGGCGGCGGAGAAGGTATAGGACATGCCGCCGCCGATAATGATGGTATCGGCAATTTCCAGCAGGTTGTTGATGACGCCGATTTTAGAGGAAACCTTGGCCCCGCCCAGAATGGCGACCAGGGGCCGCTTGGGATTGGCAATCGCGCCGCCCAGGAAATCCAGCTCTTTTTGAATCAGGAAACCGGACACGGCGGGGAGGTAATCGGCGACGCCGGCAGTGGAGGCGTGAGCCCGGTGCACCGCGCCGAACGCGTCGGACACGTAGACCTCCGCCATGGAAGCCATGGCCTTGGCCAGCTCCGGATCGTTCTTGGTCTCTCCCTTTTCAAAGCGGGTGTTTTCCAGCAGCATGATCTGGCCGGGCTGGAGGGCGGCGGCCTTGGCCTTGGCGTCTTCGCCCACCACGTCGGCGGCCATGATGACCTCTTTGCCCAGCAGCTCGCCCAGGCGTTTGGCCACGGGGGCCAGGCTCAGCTTCGCCAGGGACTTCTTCCACTTCTCCTCCGTGAGGGAGGCGGGGTCCTTGCCCTTTTCAGTCTGCTTCTTGACCCACTTATCAAAGCTGGCCTCGGGCTTGCCCAGGTGCGAGCAGGCAATGACGGCGGCGCCATTTTCCAGCAGGTACTGGATGGTGGGCAGCGCGGCGACGATGCGCTTGTCGCTGGTAATCGCGCCGGTCTCCTTGTCCTGGGGGACGTTGAAGTCGCAGCGGAGCAGCACTTTTTTGCCGGATACCTCGACATCTTTGACGGTTTTTTTGTTGTAATTCATCTCAGGATTCCTCCAAAAAAGAACTTATTTTTCGGCGTGAACGCCGGTTAAAACATGTGTCATGAAAGCGCCATTTCCCCTGTTCCCAAAAGACCAGGGAAGCCGCTCTGCCGCAGCGCTTCGTATACGCAGACGGCAACGGTATTGCTCAAATTCAGACTCCTGGCCTCGTCCACCATGGGCAGGCGGACGCAACGCTCCCGGAACCGCTCCCGGAAGGGAAGGGGGAGGCCGGCGGTCTCCTTGCCGAAGAAGAGCCAGCTGCCCGCCGTGAACCTTGCTTCCGCGTAAGACCGGGGGGCCTTGGTGGTGGTGAGCCAGAGGTCTTTCGCGGCCTCTGGATGGCGGCGGAACAGATCCTCCAGGTTCTCATAGTCCGAGACTTGTACCAGGTGCCAGTAGTCCAGACCGCAGCGCTTCATGTTCCGCCGGATGGCGCTCTGGGAAATATCGAAACCCAGAGGGCGAATCAGATGAAGGTCGGCCCCGGTGGCGGCGCAGGTGCGGGCGATGTTCCCGCAGTTCTGGGGAATTTCCGGTTCCACCAGCACAACGTGCAGCATAGAGACACAGTCCCCGCTTTCTCTCAGAATAAATGTTATTGTAATCTATTACCTGAACAAATTCAACTACATTCTTTGAAAAAATTACATTTTTCTGAAATGGATACCATTTGGAAAAGGTAAATTCTGCGAAACGCCGAAAAACAGGGGGGGAATTACCTGAATATTCCAGTGTTTCCGTTAGCTCCGACAAAAAAGAACCGGAAAGCGGAAAAGATTTGGAAAAAATTTTAGAAACAAATTCAATAGAACCACTGGATTTTCCTTAAAAATTTGATATAATACAATTGCCTTTAGTAAAAATGTGCAAAGGAGGGAAGCCCATGAGCCACTTGAAGCGAGCCGTGCTTGTCTTTGAGGAAGACGCCGCCGTTCAGGCGGACGCCAAGCCGCTGATGCTGGAGACCGTGTTGTCCTGTCCCATTTTGACCTGGGTGTGCGATCAATTGCGGGCCGATGGCGTTCAGCGGCTTTTCGTTGTCTGCGGCCCCCGGTTCGCGGAAGAGGCCCGCCGGAATCTCCCGCCGGAGGCGGAGGTCTCCGAGCAGTGGACGGATCTGGAGGCGTTTTTGGACACGGAGGAGTTGACACTGGTATTGCCCAGGGCGGCTTTCCCCATGGAGGAGGCCGGACCCGGGTTCGCCTACGCCGCCCGCGGCCATGAGCTGCGGGAGACCTGGCGGAAGAAGATGACCAACAGCGTGCAGGGAGCGGAGCTGGTTTCCGGCTGGCTTCCGGTCTACGGGCCGGATACCATCAAGGAGATAGAGGCGCTGCTGAGGCAGAGGGAGGCTGTCTCCCGGGGAGAGAGCAAGTGAGCAAAGTCCGCCGCAGGACAATAAATAATATGATCGCGTGACGATCATGGAAAGAGAGCGTTTTGGATATGATTTCACACGGGAAAGATATCAAGGTGTTTTCCGGCAACGCAAACCTGAAGCTGGCAAAGGAAATCTGCGCGCAGATGGGGACGAAGCTGGGAGAGGCCGAGGTCGGCGCCTTTTCCGACGGCGAGGCGTTTGTCTCCCTGTATGAGACCGTCCGGGGCAGCGACGTGTTCGTGGTTCAGCCCACCTGCAGCCCGGTTAACAACAACCTGATGGAACTCCTCATTATCATTGACGCGCTGAAGCGGGCCTCCGCCGGCCGCATCACGGCCGTGATGCCCTATTACGGCTATGCCCGGCAGGACCGCAAAGCCAAGGCCCGGGACCCCATCACCGCCAAGCTGGTGGCCAATATGATCACGGCCGCCGGAGCGGACCGGGTGCTGACCATGGACCTTCATGCGGCCCAGATTCAGGGCTTCTTTGACATCCCGGTGGACAATCTGGCGGGCAATCCGATCTTTGTGGACTACTACGCCAAGAAATTCGGCTCCGCTTGTGAGGACATGGTGGTAGTGTCTCCAGATGTGGGCTCCGTATCCCGCGCCCGGGCCTTTGCGCAGAAGCTGCATATGCAGCTGGCTATTGTGGATAAGCGCCGCCAGCGGGCCAATCAGTGTGAGGTCATGAACGTAATCGGCGAGGTGGAGGGCAAGAGCTGCATCCTCTTTGATGACCTGGTGGACACCGGCGGGTCACTCTGCAACGCCGCGCAGGCGCTGGTGGACAACGGGGCCCACAGCGTTCATGCCTGCGCTTCTCACGGCGTCCTCTCCGGACCGGCTATCGACCGGATTAACGCCAGTCCCATTCAGGAGCTGGCCCTGCTGGATACCATTCCAGCCATCAAACCGGAGCTGAGCGGAAAGATCAAGTATCTCTCCGTGGCCCCCATGTTCTGCGAGGCCATTGAGCGGATTTATCAGGAGGTTTCCATCTCCAAACTGTTCCGCTGAGGCGGAAAAACGTCCATATCCATAAAGCCATATAAGGCGGGGAAGGGTGACTTTCCCGCCTAAATGGGTTGTCCAGATCATTTTTGAAAGGCGAGAGGGATCATGTTGCTGGGAAACAAGGGCTCCTCTGTGGAGTGGCTGATCGCGGGCCTGGGAAATCCGGGCCGGAAGTATGAACATACCCGCCATAACATGGGGTTTCTTACGGTGGAGCTGCTGGCGGAGGAAACAGGCGTAAAGCTGAACAAGGTGAAATTCAAGTCCGCATATAATCTGATGGAATTTGCCGGGGCCCGGTGCCTTGTGATGAAGCCTCAGACCTATATGAATCTCTCCGGCGAAGCGGTCCGGGAGGCGGCGCAGTTCTATAAAATCCCGCCGGAGCGGATTCTGGTGATTTACGATGACGTGTCTCTTCCGGTGGGAAAGCTGCGGGTCCGTCCCGAGGGTTCCGCCGGAGGGCACAACGGGATTAAAAACATCATCGCTCACCTGGGGACCCAGGCGTTTCCCCGGATCAAGATCGGCGCCGGGGCTCCGGGCGAGGGGGGCGATATGATCGATTGGGTGATTGGAGTGCCCTCCCAAAAAGAGCGGGAAATCTTGCTGGACTCCTTCCGGCGGGCGATTCGGGCGGCGGAATGCGTGATTGAGCACGGCTGCGGAAAGGCTATGAACGACTTCAATTAGGGCCTGTCTTATGTAAACAGGCCCTAAAAGCACCGGGGAATTTTGGGGATAGGAATCAGCTATGAAACAGTTCTTGAAAACGTTAATGACGCTTCCGGAGACCGGGGAACTCCTCCGCCGCATAGAGGACGGCGGCTGTCCCGCCGCAGTCACCGGCCTTCAGCCTGTCCATCGGGCGTGTTTCGGAGCCGCCCTGGCGCGGGCTGCGGGCCGTCCGGCGGTATTCGTCTGCGGCGACGAGGGAGAGGCCCGCCAGCTGGCGGGGGACCTGGACACGCTGCTGGGCGGACCGCCGGTGATGCTGCTTGCCCGTGAGTGGCAGATCCGGCCGGGAGCCGTGACCTCCAGGGATTGGGAGCGGGGACGTCTGGCGGCCCTGTACGCCCTTTCTCAGGGAGCACCGCAGGCGGTGGTGACCACTGCCGACGCGCTGATGGCCCGAACCCTTCCGCCCGCGCTGCTGAACACGCTGTCCATTACCCTGAAAACGGGAGACCGTCTGGACCTGAAGGCTCTGACGGACCGTCTGCTCTCCGCCGGGTATGTCCGCTGCCAGCAGGTGGAGGGCGTGGGGCAGTTCGCCCTTCGGGGAGGCATATTGGATGTTTTTTCTCCGCTGATGGAACAGCCGGTGCGCTGCGAGTTTTTTGACGATGAAATCGACTCCATGGGCGCTTTTGATCCCGGTACCCAGAGACGGACGGTAAACATGGAATCCGCCTTGCTTCTTCCGGCGGCGGAAGTGCTGCCCCGGCAGGCGGAAGGAGGACTGGAGGGCCTTGGGACAAAGCTGCTGTCCCTGGCGGCCAAGCTGGAGAAGAAGGGGGCCGCAGCGGTGGACCGGCTCCGGGAGGACGGGGAGCGGCTGAAAAACGGCTCGGTCCCCGAAGGTATGGACCGCTATCTCGCCGCCGTCTATCCAAAAACCACGGCAGGCGTCCACTACCTGCCGAAGGACGCGGTGGTCTTTCTCTGTGAAAGCGGCCGGGTGGACGAACGGGTGAAGGGCGCGCTGCTCCAAAACCGGCAGGACATTGAGGCATTGATGGAGGCGGGCATTCTGGCGGGTGAGTGGGCCAAGCTGCTTCTCTCTGCCGAGGAGCTGTATGCCGCGCTGGAGGAGTTTCCCGTCATCATGGCCAACGCCCTGCCTACCTCCCGCTATCCCTTTCCGCCCCGGGGGCTGCTGAGCGTCAGCGCCCGGCAGCTCAGCTCTTACGGCGGCAGTCTGGAAACCGCTGTCACGGACCTGGAGCAGTACCGTACCAACGGCAGCGCGGTTCTGCTGCTCTGCGCCGGGGAAACCCGGGCCAGAAATCTGCATCATCTCCTGACGGAGCGGGGCATTTCCGCCGCTTTAGATGTAAAGGGAACCGCCATGCCAGTCTCTGGAGAAGTACGGATTGCCGTGGGGGCTCTGTCCGCCGGATGCGAGTGGCCGTCTCTCCGGCTGGCCGTGCTGACCGAGGGGCAGCTCACCGCTCCGGTCCGGAAGCGGGCCCGGCTGAAAAAGGACTCCAACCGGCAGAAGATACAATCCTACACGGACCTGAAGCCCGGCGACCTGGTGGTCCATGTGCATCACGGCGTGGGACGCTTTGCGGGCATTCAGCGGATGCCGGTGGACGGCGTGGAGAAGGATTATATCAAGATTGACTACGCCGGAGGAGACTGCCTCTACGTCCCCGCCACCCAACTGGACATGGTCAGCAAATACATCGGCGGCGGGGAGGAGAGCGAACACCGTCAGAAGCTGAACAAGCTGGGCGGCACGGAGTGGGCCAAGCAGAAGACCAGGGCGAAGAAGGCGGTCAAGGACCTGGCGAAGGGACTCACAAAGCTTTACGCGGAGCGCCAGCGCTGTCCCGGGTTCGCGTTCTCCCAGGATTCCACATGGCAGAGGGAGTTTGAAGAGGCCTTCCCCTACGCGGAGACGGACGACCAGCTCCGTGCCATCGCGGAGATCAAGAAGGATATGGAGTGTCCCCGGCCCATGGACCGCCTTCTTTGCGGCGACGTGGGCTATGGAAAAACGGAGGTCGCCCTCCGGGCGGTGATGAAGTGCGTGCTGGATGGGAAGCAGGCCGCCATACTGGTGCCCACCACGGTTCTGGCCCAGCAGCACTACGCCACGGCCATGGGCCGTTTCCGGGATTTTCCGGTGAAGATCGAGGTCCTTTCCCGCTTCACCGCGCCCAAGGAGGTCAAGCGCATTTTGGAGGCCGCCCGGACAGGCCGGGTGGACCTCTTGATTGGCACCCACAAGCTGCTGCAAAAGGACATGGAGTTCAAGGACCTGGGTCTGCTCATCATTGACGAGGAGCAGCGCTTTGGCGTCAGCCATAAGGAGCGGCTGAAGGAAATGAGCCGTCAGGTGGACGTGCTGACGCTTTCGGCGACGCCCATTCCCCGGACGCTGAACATGGCTCTCTCGGGCCTGCGGGACATGTCTGCCATTGAAGAGCCTCCGGCGGACCGCCAGCCGGTCCAGACCTATGTGCTGGAACACGATTGGGCCATTTTGGAGGACGCTATGCGGAAGGAGCTCAGCCGGGGCGGGCAGATTTACTACCTCCATAACCGGGTGGAGAGCATTGACCTCACCGCCTCCCGCATTCAAAAGCTGCTGGGGCCGGAGGTCCGGGTGGTCACCGGCCACGGCAAGATGAGCGAGCAGGAGCTGTCCGCCGTCATGCAGGCCATGGTGAACGGGGAAGCGGACGTGCTGGTCTGCACCACCATTATTGAAACCGGCATTGATATCTCCAATGTCAACACCCTGATTATTGAGGACGCGGACAGAATGGGCCTGGCCCAGCTGCACCAAATCCGGGGCCGTATTGGCCGCAGCGCCCGGCGGGCATACGCCTACTTGACCTTCCGGAAGGGGAAAGTGCTTCAGGAGATTGCGTCCAAGCGCCTTTCTGCCATCCGGGAGTACGTGGAATTCGGCTCCGGCTTCCGCATCGCCATGCGGGACTTGGAAATTCGGGGAGCGGGGAATCTCCTGGGGCCGGAGCAGTCCGGGTATCTCATGAGCGTGGGATACGACCTCTATCTGAAGCTCCTGGAAGAGGCGGTGCTGGAGGAGCGGGGCGAGGAACGCCAGATTGAGACCGAGTGCTCCGCGGACCTGACCGTCAATGCCAATATTCCGGAGCGCTATGTCACCTCTCCGGAGCAGAGGATGGACCTTTACCGCCGCATTGCCGCCATCCGCAGCAACGACGACGCCTCGGACCTTCTGGACGAGCTGCTGGACCGCTATGGCGAGGCGCCCAAGCCGGTGCTGGCTCTGCTGGACGTGGCCCTCCTCCGGGCGGCGGCGGCCAAGGCTGGAGTATCGGACATTACCCAGAAGCGGGATGTCCTCCGCTTCCAGCTGGCCCTCTTCCGGCCCGAGGCGGTGGTGAAAGTCTGCGGGCTGAACAAGTACCGCCAGCGTTTGACGGTGGCCGCCGGGGAGGCCCCGGCCCTGACGCTGAAGCTGAAGCCCGGCGCGGACGCCCTGGAGAGCGCCATGGAACTGGTAGAGGATTTGAAACTTCAGATTCACGAATGACAAAACAGCGGGGAGAGCCGGAATCTGGCTCTCCCCGCTGTCATATCCTGCCTTCTCAGGTTCATATACTGTCTGCGGACAACCTTTTTGGGAGGAGTGGGAGAGATGAAGAAGCGAATCGCAGCGCTGGCGCTGGCTCTTTGCCTGGGGCTCAGCGCCTGTTCCCTCCGGGAGGAGGAACCGGCCTCCCTGCTGGGCCGGGCGTCAAAATTGGGTGAGGAGACCATATTGCTGACGGTGGACGGCCGGGAAATTCCGGCGTGGCGGTATTTGTACTGGCTGGCCTTTACCTGTGACCAGGTCCGGGAGAAGTACAAGGATTCCGGACTGTCTCTGGATTGGAGAACGCCGGTGACCGGCGGCACTCTGGGGGATTATGCCAAGGACCAGGCGTTGGCCAACACGGCGCTCTACGCCACGGTGGAGAATTGGGCGGAACGTTACGGCTGTGTCCTCAGCGAGAAGGAGCGGGCCGCCTTGGCGCAGACCTGGGAGGAGCAGGCGGCGGCCCGCGGCGGGGAAGAGGCCTACATCGAAGAGCTGGCGGACCTAGGGCTGGACCGTCTCCGGGCGGAGGAACTGACGGAGGTGGGGATGCTCTACGCCAAGCTCTATGAGCTCTGCCTCACCGAGGGCAGCGAGCTGTCCGGCCTTCTGGATACTGTGGACAGTCTGACGGTGGACCGGATCTTCATCGGCGCGGGAGAGGACCGGGAGGCGGCCCGCCAGCGGGCGGCGGAGGTTTTTTCCCAGCTGAACAGCGCGGAGGATCAGGCGGCGGCCTTTTCTGCTCTGGCGGGGGAGGGAGACGACGCGGCGGGGCCCCGGACGCTCCTGCCGGGGGATGGAACGCTGCCTCCGGCTCTGGAGGAGGCGGCCAGAGCTTTGGAGGAGGGGCAGTATTCCGGCATTCTGGAGTCGGAGGAGGGCTTTTCCATCCTCCGCCGTCTGGAGACCGCCTCCGCCGCCCTGGCGGGGGACGCCTTCGACCAGCTGTTGGAAAGCGCCGCCCAGGCGGCTCTGGTTCAGACCACACCCTCTTACGACAGTCTGAGCGCCGCCGCCTTTGACGAGGCCCTGGAAGCGTTGCGGGCAGGGGAGAGCTAGAAGTCCGCGCCGGTGAAATGCGGAATCCGGCTGGGGAAAATTCTGCCCCGGCCGGATTTTCGTCACCTTGACGAAAACGCTTATCATTTTGTCAAAGTTTTAACGAAACTGTAGAACCTGACGAAAGGCCATTGACGAAAAGGAAAAAACTCTCTATAATGATACACAGAGAAAGGCGGACACCAGCTTGTCAAAAAATTAGCAATCGGTGCCGCCCGCCTTGTCTGCTGTATCCACGGCGGCCCGTGCGCTGCCAAAATATTACAAAACGGAGGAACATCATGAAAGATCTTTATGTTGTGAACTGCTGCCGTACCGCCATCGGCTCCTTTGGCGGCAGTCTGAAGAACACTCCTGCTGCGGAGCTGGGCGCGATCGTGGTCAAGGAAGCCTTGAATCGCGCCGGTGTGAAGCCGGAGAACGTGGATGAGGTCATGTTCGGCTGCATCCTCACCGCCGCTCAGGGTCAGAACGTGGCCCGTCAGGTCTCCATCAAGGCCGGCATCCCCTATTCTGTTCCCGCTTACACCGTGGGCATGGTCTGCGGCTCCGGCATGAAGTCTCTCATTGAGGGCGCCCGTTCCATCCTCGCCGGCGACGCGGATGTGGTGGTCTGCGGCGGCACTGAGAATATGAGCTCCGCTCCCTTCGCCTCCCTGGATGCCCGCTGGGGCGCCCGCATGGGCGACAAGAAGCTGGTGGACACCATGATTAAGGACGGTCTGTGGGACGCGTACAACAACTATCACATGGGTACCACCGCGGAGAACATCAACGATATCTGGGGCATCAGCCGTCAGGAGCAGGACGAGTTCGCCGCTGCCTCCCAGCAGAAGACCGAGGCCGCTCAGGCCGCCGGCAAGTTTGAGGCGGAGATCGTCCCCGTCCCCGTGAAGGTGAAGAAGCAGGTTGTGGACTTCAAGGTCGACGAATTCCCCAAGGCCGGCGTGACCGCCGAGGGCATTGCCAAGCTCCGGGGCGCGTTCCCCGTGGGCCCCGAGTCCCCCAATCCGGAAGTGGTTCACACCTTCGAGGTCACCGGCAAGAAGGAGACCGAGGATAAGGGCCAGCAGCGTGTTACTGCCGCCAACGCCTCCGGCATCAACGACGGCGCCGCCGCCATCATCCTGGCCTCCGGCGAGGCCGTGGAGAAGTACGGCCTGAAGCCCATGGCGAAGCTCATCGGCTGGGGCCAGGGCGGCGTGGACCCGAAGATCATGGGCGTGGGCCCCGTGCCCGCCTCCCGTCAGGCCATGGCCAAGGCCGGCGTGACCATTGACGACATCGACCTTATCGAGGCCAACGAGGCTTTTGCCGCGCAGTCCATCGCCGTGGGCCGTGAGCTGGGCTTTGACTCTGCCAAGCTGAATGTCAACGGCGGCGCCATTGCCCTGGGCCACCCCGTGGGCGCTTCCGGCGCGCGGATCATCGTCACCCTGCTCCATGAGATGCAGAAGCGCCCCGAGGCCAAGAAGGGCCTGGCCACCCTCTGCATCGGCGGCGGCATGGGCGTTGCCACTGTTTTCGAGAAGTGCTGAGTTCTTTTTCTCGAGAGAAAAGGAACCGAAAAGAGCTTTGGCGCGCTCTGGCTGTCTGGTGATTAACCGGGCCGGAGCGGCGGCAACACAGCTTTTGGAATTTACAAAGAGGGGCCTTCGGGTCCCTCTTTGGCTATTGGGGAGAGATCAGCATGCGGAAATACATTCAGGGATTAGGCCATGTGGCCATTTATACAAGGGACATAGAGGAGAGCGTCGCGTTTTATGAGAAGCTGGGCGGCGAGGTGAAGGACCGGGGCAGCGTACCCACTCCGGAGGGGGAGAAAAAGCTGGCGTTGGTATTTTTCGGAGGCGTTACGCTGGAGCTGATTCAGAGCGCTGGGGTCATGCCCATGGGTGAGGGGAACGTTCCGCATTTTGCCCTTTTGGTAGACGACCTGGATGCCGCTGCCAAGGCGGTTCGGGACGCCGGTGTGGATACTTTTTTGACGCCGGAGAAGAAAGTTTTGCCAAACCTCTTTGGGGGCTTGCAGAACTGGTTTTTCACGGGACCTTCCGGAGAGCAAATCGAGTTGCTGCAAATGCTGTAAAGGAAAGAGGCCTTTCACTTAAAAGTGAAAGGCCTCAGTGTGTTAGAAAACGCAGAAGGTTGACGCAACGGGAAGGAAAAGAGTTACGAGAGGAACCCAGGAGGGGTTCCTCTCGTTTTCAAACGCGAGCGGTTATTGGAAGAGCTTTCGCCCGAGCCAGATGAAAAGGCAAGCGCCCGCGACGCTGACGATCAGATTCGCGATCCAGCCATGGGCATAAAAGCCCAGGAGTCCAAAAACCGTTCCGCCTACGGCGGAGCCCACGATGCCAATCAGGATGTTGCGGAGAAGGCTGCCCTCGGCGTCCATCAGCTTTCCGGCGATCCAACCCACCAGAGCGCCCATGATTAGAGAGCCAAGCAAACCAAATACGTGCATAGTCAATCCCTTCTTTCTTTAGTCTTCGATATATTCCCGCACCCGATAAACCGCGCCGATTTCCTCCTCGCAGATTTTCCGGCAGTTTTCGATCTCCTCTTTCGGGATGGTGTCCACCACCGTCATCATCACGGTAGGCACATACTGCCGGAGATCCTTGGCGAAGGATTTCATGGCCTCATACGCTCCGGTCTGCACCGGGTGGCATAAGCGGTCGTACTTCTCCGCCGTATCGGTGTTCAGGGAGATGGAGACCATATCAAACCGTCCCTGAAATTCCGGAGCGATGTTCCGGCTATGAATCAGATTTCCCGTTCCGTTGGTGTCCATGCGGGTAAAGGGCTTTTTCCCCTTGGACTTCAGCTGATCGATGACCCAGCAGATGTCGTCGATACGGTAACTGGGCTCGCCGAAGCCGCAGAACACCAGCTGCTTGTAGTGGGTGAGGTCCCGGCTTTCGATATCCGCCAGGATTTCCTCCCGGGTGGGCTCCCGCTCCAGCCACAGGTTATGGGTGTAAATACTGCCGCCGTGTCCGTTGTGCCGGAGGCAGAACTCGCAGTTGAAATTGCAGCGGTTCGTGGTGTTGACGTACAGGTTCTCCCCGTACTCATAGGTGATGGTAAAACCCTTTTCCATAGCGGATACTCCTTTATTGGTAATAGCTGTAAAGGTGAAAATCTTGCAGGGTAAATATGCCGTTCTGATAGAGGACTTGGGCGGAAGTCTCTGCCGCATAGCAAGGGGCGGCGCTGTTCTCGCGGCACAGGGCGAAAGCGCCCTGGAACTGGAGACCTCCCCAGTCCTCTGTATGAAACCCAGCGATCATGCCGGAGGAAGCCGACTCCAAGTCCAGGTTCTCACCGTCGATTTCCACCAGCTCATGGCCCAGCATGGCGAAGGTCCGTCCGTTGAGTTCGGCGGCGTCAAAGAGCTTGGGAACTTCCTCTTGCCAGAGGTTTTCGGGGAAGGTATAGGCGGTCAGAGTTCCGTCCGGGCCCTTCTCCAGAATATGCAGTTCCTCAACAGAGACGCCGGTTCCGCTACCAACATAGCAAATGACGATCAGCTCATCCTCCCAGTCGCCGTCCACATCGAAGCAGTCCATTCTGGGTAAGATTGTTCGGGGCGTAAGGAAGTTCCAGTCGAACTCCGCCAGACAGTCTCCCCAGCGAACGAGGGCGGGGCTCTCCCCATTGGGCTGATAGGGGGCGGCGTAAAAGGCGGCATCAGCTTCCGGCGCTTCCGCTAAAAAGCCCACTACACCGCCGTGAATCCAGCCCTGCGCGTTATATCGCGGGTCTGCCAGCGAGGGCGGCAGGTCGTAATCCTCCGCCGGTTCCCGTCCCTCCGTTACAATGGCGGGGACGGAGATAGGTTCCAGCCGCCGGGATTCCGGCAGGGAGAGGGGTTCTTCCACGGCAGGAGGCTTGTCCAGCAGGATTTCCGGTTTCTCCGAAGCGAAAATTCCGCATCCGGCCAGTGTCGCCAGCGTGAAGAGCGCGGGAAGCAAAAGAAGTCGTTTTTTCATATACCTCCGCTTTCCAGTTCAGGTTATCCACGTCAAGGCAATTCCCACGTCGCCGTCGCTTCGGTCTGCTTGACCTCCAGACGTGCAGAGCGAGCGAAAGCTCTTTTTGCCTACGTTTTCTCTCGAGAAAAAGAAGGTCAGTCCCACCAGAAATACCATTTGGTGGACTTGGCCAGGGAATCCGCCAGATATCCCACGGACTCACAGCCCTGGTCCACGATGTCCGGGCAGAAGGCGTACTGCTCCAGAGCCAGGTCCATGGCCTTCTCCCGTCCCACCGGGGCGGGGAGACTGTATTCCAGCACGTCCCGGGTAATCACTGCCGGGACGGCTTTGTACGTTTCAAACCAGTATTTGGCGGCGGCCATCTGCTCTTCGTCGCTGGGGCATTCATTCCAGCCGCCGAAGGGGATATAGGCGAAGACCTCCCAGGGGTGTTCCACCGGGATTTCCGCCAATACCAAAGGAATGGTTTTCCCGTGGAAATCCGAAATGCCCAGGAAGCGGTCAATCGCCTCGCCGCCCTCCATGGGGCCCAGGACCTCTTCGCCGGGCCAATCCCAGCCGTCCTCCGCCGCAGATTCCTTGTGCTGTGCGGTAAGCTGGGCGAGAAAGGCCCCGCCGTCTTCCACAGGCTGGGACAAAAACCGTTGCCTGCGTTCCTCCGGCGTTTCTCCGTTCAGCCATTGGAATCCCTCCAAGGGGGAGTCTTCTCCAACGGCGATGAGAACGGGGAGAAAACGCTTTGGCTGTGCTTGGGATTTCATAAAAAGCCGCTGCAGAACGCCCGGCTGTGGAGCGTCCTCCCAGCCTGCCCGCCTCCAAGCCTCCTGGTAGGCCGTCATGATGGGAGCAGAATTCGCCATGGGGGGAAATTCCCTGCAGGGGCAATGCAAAACAGCCGTTTGCGTCTCATACATGATAGGGCGCCTCTCTTTCTACAGTCTGATTTTGGAAAATAGCCGGAGACCGTTTTCCCAGGTGATTTGGGTCATCTCCTCCGGGGACACGCCCTTCCATTCCGCCAATCGTTCGATGATATACGGCAGGTTCCGGCTGTCATTCCGCTTTCCCCGGAGGGGAACCGGGGAGAGATAGGGGGAGTCCGTCTCCACCAAAATCCGGTCCAAAGGCGTGACGGCGGCCACTTCGGGGGCCTTCTGGGCGTTTTTGTAGGTGATGGGCCCGTCAAACCCCAGATACCAGCCGCGCCGGAGCAGTTCCTGGGCCATCTCCGGGCTGCCGGAAAAGCAGTGGAACACGCCCCGGACCTCCGGATAGTCCAATGCGATGGAGAGGGAATCCCCATGGGCCTCCCGATCGTGGACGATGACGGGAAGGTCCCATTCCAGCGCCAGCTCGATCTGCCGCCGGAAAACCATCTGCTGAAATTCCTTAGGGGGGTTATCCTTCCAATAGTAATCCAGGCCGATTTCCCCTACGGCCACCACCTTTTCGTGGGCGCAGAGTTTCTGAAGGGCGGAGAATTCCGCCTCGCCGGTCCCGGCGCAGTCGGAGGGATGAATGCCGGCGGCGGCGTACACAAAGGAATACCGCTCTGCCAGGGCAACGGCGGCCCGGGAGCTCTCCAGCTCGCAGCCGGGGTCCACCACCAGCCCGACTCCGGCGGCGGGCAGGGAGGAGAGGACGGTGTCCCGGTCGGCGTGAAAGCCGCCGGAGTCGTAATGGGCGTGCGTGTCAAAGATGGGCATGGGAAACCTCCTGCAAAAAACAAAAAGGACATCCGAACGGATGCCCTTTTGGCCTGACGGCCTCCGGGCATTCACACGGAAGCGTCAATGCCCCGCAAGCGGAGCTATGTGGGGATCGTCAACCGATCCGATTGAGCTTCAGGGTCATGGCGCTCTTCTTGTGAGCGGCCGCGTTCTTGTGGAGAACACCCTTCGCCACAGCCTGATCGACCTTCTTCACCGCAACCTTGTAAGCGCCATCGGCATCGGTGCGATTGCCCTCCGCCGCGGCGGCCTCGAACTTCTTAATCGCAGTCTTGAGATCGGACTTCGTGGCCTTGTTGCGGGCGTTCCTCACCTTTCCGATGAGAACGCGCTTCTTGGCAGACTTGATATTCGGCAAACCAAACACCTCCTTTGGCCGTTGATTTCATGCGGGCAGGAAAACTCCTACCGTACAGACCTATATTCTAACAGGGAAAGCTCCAAAAAGCAAGGTTTTTTTTTCATATTTTTGCTGATTTCTCATAAAGATAACCGGACGGCTCTTTATGAAAAAGCCATATTCGGAATTCACCGGCATTTTTACGGCGGGAAGCGCATAAAATGCACCGAAAAAGATTTCCGAATCAGGGGAGGGATGGACATGACCTCACGGCAGACCGGGCGGCGGATCAGCGCCATGCGCCGGCAGCAAAGTGTTCGAAGCGGGGCCCGACGCAAAAAAAACGAACCCTTGACGCCGAAAGACCTGCGGCTGCTGCTGCAGTTGGTGGCCTGCGGCGGTATCTTTGTGGCCCTGGTGGCGGCAAAGCTGCTGCTTCCGGCAAAGATGGAGGGGTTTAACGAAAAGCTGGCAGCCGCCATGGAGCAGAACATGGACGTCCAGGCGGTATTCTCCGCCGTGGGCCGGGCCTTCTCCGGGGAGGCGGGCGGAGGTGTGGAGGAGGTCTATCAGGCCGTCTTCCGTCCCCAGTCGGAAGCGGCCTCTCCGACGGCGGATTCCGTACAGAAGGAATCGGGTCTGCTGAAGACGGCATACCGGACTCCGGGATTTCAGGACGGCGCGGCGATGGACACTCTGAGGAACTACCGAAGGAGCGGGGAGGAGGCGCCGCCGGCCGGGACGCCGGAGGATCCGGAGGCAGCCTCCAATCTTGCGTACGTGCTTTACTCCCAGGAGAATCTCCCAGAGGGGGTCAATATGGAGCAGGTTATTCTCGGTTTTGATTACTGCGCGCCGGTGGCGGGAACGCTGAGCTCCGACTTTGGCTATCGGGAACATCCGACGGAGGGGGAGGAGCGGTTCCACTACGGCGTGGACCTGGCGGCGGACACCGGGACGGAGGTGCGCTGTTTCGCCGACGGAACCGTGACTGCGGTGGGAGAGAGCAGCAGCTATGGACGGTACTGCATTGTTGCCCATGAAGGCGGCTGTTCCACCCTCTACGCCCATTGCAGCCGGGTAACAGTCAGCTCCGGCGCGGCGGTAAAGCGGGGGGAGAAGATTGCCGAGGTGGGAGAGACCGGAATGGCCACCGGCCCCCATCTCCACTTTGAGCTCCAGCGGGACGGCGCTTATTTGAATCCCATTTACTATGTTTCCTCCCTGTAGGGTGACAGGCGGTTTCATGCTGCTGACCGCCTGGTTTTTCCTGGCCAACGGCTGGGAACCCCTGGCCATTGTTCTGGCCGCCGCCGCCGTCCACGAGCTGGGGCACTGGATTGTTCTCCGGAGCCTTGGAGCGAAGGTGACAGGCTTTTGCCTCAGCGCCCTGGGGGCGGTTTTGGAGACGAACAGCGGGCGGCTTTCCTATGGCGGAGAGCTGGCGGCGGTACTGGCGGGTCCCGCCGCGAATCTGCTGGCGGCGTCGGCGCTGGCGGTCTGGGGCGGGGGCCATTGCCCTGCCGCCATAGGGGCCAATCTGGTGCTGTGCCTCTTTAACCTTCTGCCCATCCGCCCCCTGGACGGGGGACGGGCGCTGTATCTGCTGGTCTCCTGGCTGGCGGGGCCGGCGGCGGGAGAGCGGGCGGCACACTGGACAGGAGCCGTCGCGGCGTCGGCGCTGGCGGCAGGTATCGCCTATGTTATATGGCGGACCGGGGGAAGTCTGTGGCTGTTTCCAGCGCTGTGTGCCAGCGTCTATTGGGGGATGCGGTCCGGGTATTCACCATGCTGAAACATCCCCTGCGGTTTGTGTGCCGCAGGGGATGTTCCATGATGTGTCAATGGACGAGGCGCTCCGTCAGCTTGTCCAGAATGTGGTCGGCCAGGTCCTTTCTTCCGGCCTTTTCGTCCGCCTCTTTGGCCTTGAGGTCGGCGTAGGCCCGGGCAATCTTTTCGATGTCGGCTTCCTCCCGCAGGCTTTCGATCCAGGCGTCCAGTTGCTTCATAAGCTTCTCCCATTCCTCACGCTCTTCCTTCTTGTCCTTGCTCTTCTTCATCCGGTCCAGCATGGAGAGCTTGGCGTCGTACAAAACGGTCGCGATGTCCTCCTTCATAAAACGGGTGTGATCGAGGGAAGAAGCGCTTCTGGAGACGGAGGTTTTGTTTCCGGAGGCATAGCTTTGGTACAGCGCAAGCAGTTCCTGAGCTCCGGTGACGGCGGTGGGAAGGTGTTCGAACTGATTTTCCAGGCTTTCTTCGATGTCACGGAGGAAATTGTGCTTCTGCGTGACGTCGCCGCGATACTCCATCGTGTGGGGAAGCACGCCGGGCTTATGAACGCCGTCCAGAACGCTTTGGTATGCGCCGGTTTTCACAAGATGCCCATACAGCGCGGCAAGCTCCGCATAGGAGGCGGAGGAGGGGTCAATGTTGTTGATATGGCAGACCATGTCGTAGGGACCGCTGTCCGACGTGCCGGTGATGCGGACAATGGGATCCCCAGCGGTGCAGTCCGCTGTATATTCGGCGTAAACCTCCTGTCGGGCGGTGTTCTGGCCCCATACGCTGGCGGAGTATACGGTGTTTTCGCCGGGCATACGGAGGTGGATCGGCGTATCCGGGAGGGCGGGGGAGGTCTGAGCCAGCTGCTCCTGGAAGGAAGGCCCCTCTGGGTTGCTCCGCCCGGAAGGGAAGCGCCGGTTTTCCGCGCAGACTTGGGTATTGAGGAGGTTTTGAATGCTCATAGAGATGACGTCCTTTCTTTCCGTTTCATAAAAAAGACAGAAAGCGGCTGTGATGCGTTCACTGCCGCTTTCTGTTCCCTGCGTTTTGTGCCTTCCCAGTCCGTTGGGAAGGACGGTTATTTCGCGTATTCGACCACTTTGGTCTCCCGCAGGACATGGACCTTGATCTGACCGGGGTATTCCATCTCTTCCTCGATCTTCTTGGCCAAGTCCCGGGCCAGAATGACCATCTGGTCCTCGGATACCTGTTCGGGCTTCACCATGACCCGGACCTCCCGGCCAGCCTGAATGGCAAAGGCCTTGTCCACGCCGGGATAGGAGCCGGTGATGGTTTCCAGCTGTTCCAGGCGCTTGATGTAGTTCTCCAGGTTCTCGCGGCGGGCGCCGGGCCGGGCGGCGGAAATCGCGTCCGCAGCCTGAACCAGGCAGGCGACGATGGTCCTGGGCTCCACATCGTTGTGGTGGGCCTCAATGGCGTGGATGATCTCCTCGCGCTCCTTGTACTTCCGGGCGAACTCCACGCCCAGAGCCACATGCGTACCCTCCATCTCGTGGTCCACGGATTTGCCCAGATCGTGCAGGAGTCCCGCCCGCTTGGCGGCCTGCACGTCCACACCCAGCTCCGCCGCCATCATGCCGGCGATGTGGCTGACCTCCACGGAGTGCTGGAGGACGTTCTGCCCATAGCTGGTGCGGTAGTGGAGGCGGCCCAGCATCTTTACCAGCTCCGGGTGAAGACTGCGGATGCCGCATTCAAAGGTGACGCGCTCGCCTTCGGATTTGATGGTGACGTCCACCTCCCGGCGGGCCTTTTCCACCATTTCCTCAATGTGAGTGGGGTGAATGCGTCCGTCGGAAATGAGCTTTTCCAGGGCCAGCCGGGCGATCTCTCGGCGCACCGGCTCAAAACAGGAGACGGTGATGGCCTCCGGCGTGTCGTCAATGATGAGGTCCACGCCGGTGAGGGTTTCGATGGTGCGGATGTTGCGGCCTTCCCGGCCGATGATCCGGCCTTTCATTTCGTCATTGGGCAGGGGAACCACACTGACGGTCATGTCCGCCACCTGGTCGGCGGCGCAGCGCTGGATGGCCTGGGCCACGATCTCTCGAGCCCGGGCGTCGCACTCCTCTTTCATCCGGGACTCCACCTCTTTGATCTTGAGGGCGGTCTCGTGGGTGACCTCGGACTCCACCTGGTCGATGAGGTACTGCTTTGCCTCCTCGGTGGTGAAGCCGGAGATGCGCTCCAGCATTTCGGTCTGTCCGCGCTTGACAAGTTTGATCTCCTCGGTCTCCTTATCGATGGCGGTGTGCTTCTGGGTCAGGGACTCTTCCTTCTTCTCGACGGCTTCGATTTTCCGGTCGAGGTTTTCCTCCTTCTGCTGCAGGCGGTTTTCCTGCCGCTGAAGGTCGGCCCGGCGTTCCTTGACTTCCTTTTCGTACTCGCTGCGGTTTTTCAAAATCTCTTCCTTGGCTTCCAGCAAAGCCTCGCGCTTCTTGGATTCCGCGCTTTTGATGGCCTCGTTGACAATGCGCTTTCCCTCTTCTTCCGCGCTGGAGATTTCTCGTTCCGAGACGTTCTTCCGGTAGCGAATACCGAGCGGGAAGCAGATCGCGCCGCCAACCACAAAACCGCAAAGAGCGGTGATGATGAGTTGAACCACGGCTTCTGATTCCTCCATTTCATTTCGGTATTGCGGCGGAGTCCGTTTCAAAACCGTCAACACGCCCGTACGGCGGAGGAAATTCCCTCCAAGGGCATGGGATGTCCGCCGGACGGTATGGCCTCCGGCGGCTATCTGACATGGGGATCTGCGGGTCCTTGCGTTCCGCCCGCGCCCCAAATGGGGGGCGTTTGTCTGCGGTGGGCGGAAGGGTTTTCGCCGTTGGGCATATTGCCGGTTTCCAAAGACGGGCCCCGCGCAACGGGGATGGTTTTAGAAAACAACCGAAGGGCACCCCTTTGCCCTCCGACGGCAATCTATATTTAGTTTAAACTTTTACTGGACCGCTGTCAAGCAAAAACATCAAACCGGCGGCGAAATTGCAAGAAATATTTGGCAGGGTATCAAAAGATCGGCAGACTTGAGGCGGGGAGCGGCTTGTTTACGTGTCGATATACGCGGCGGCGGCATAGCCGACATAGTCCCCGTAATGGACCACATACCAGCCCTGCCATTCGCCGTAGATGGTGACAGAGGCTCCGTTTGGCAGGTTCGCGATGATGGTTCCGGTGGGGGAGGGATAGCTCCTGAGATTCAGCGTGCCATAGCTGAGGGACACCGTGCCGCCCACAGGGTCCTTGGGATAGATAAAGGGCAGACCGAAAAATTCGGTGAGGGCCCTGGCCAGCTGCTGGGCGATGGCGTCCCAGTGGCCCTCCAGCCAGATGGCGTCGGAATAATTGTCATGATAACCGATTTCCACCAGCACCGCCGGCGCGTTGGACTGGGCCACCTCGCCCAGGGTGGTGGTGGGACGGGTGGTGACCTGATTGGGCAGGGGGTAGATTTTCCGCAGCTCCTGGGCAATCAGCTCCGCCGCCCGCTGCCCCTGGCGGCTGCCGGGGTAATAAAAGGCGATGATGCCCCGCTCCTCGCCGTAGTGCCCCTCCGGCGCGCCGTTGGAATGCAGGGCGAGGTAGAGGTCGTAATTGCCCTGGTTGGCCTCCCGAATGGAGGACCCGGCGGTCATTTCCGGGCGGTTGCGCTTATATTGAATGCCGTTGGAAAGCAAGTAGGGAATCAGGGCGTCCGCCAGCAGGTTCATGTTGTATTCCTCAGAGCCGCTGCCGGTGACATAGGCGTTCCACTCCTGCGTCGACGGGCTCAGATAAATGATAGGCATAGTCATTCCTCCTTCTTATAGAATCCTATGGAAATTCGGAGAAAAGTGTGCTATAGTGAAGAGAAAAAATGCCAATGGGAGGGCTTGCCCCATGAAAACAGAACGCGCGTATCCCAGCGTCACCGTCACGCCCAAGGCAGAGGCCGCGATTCTCCGGGGACATCCCTGGGTCTATGACGCCGAGGTTTCAGCCGCAGATGGGACGCCGGAAAACGGCGGCCTGACGGATGTCCTGGGCAGAAAGGGTCAGTACTTGGGCACCGGCTTTTGGTCTGAAAAATCCAAAATTCGGGTCCGTCTTCTCTCCCGCAATGCCAACGACCGCTTTGATGACGCCTTTTGGGAGCGAAAACTTCGCTGGGCCTGGGAATACCGCAAAACCGTCATGGCGCCGGAGGACCTGGACGCCTGCCGGGTGGTGTTCGGAGAGGCGGATATGTTCCCCGGTCTGACGGTGGACAAGTTCCACGACCTTCTTAGCGTGCAGGTGCTTTCCGTGGGCATGGAGAAGGTCAAGGACCGGCTGCTGCCCCTGCTGGTACGCATTCTGCGGGAGGACGGGCATGAAATTCGAGGTGTCTACGAGCGGAACGACGCGGCCCTGCGGGACAAAGAGGGGCTGCCGCAGTATAAGGCCTGGTTTCCTCTTCCGGGAGAGACATTGCTGGAAACCCCTGTGACGGAGATCGTGGAAAATGGCATACGGTACTTGGTGGATGTGGAAAACGGGCAGAAAACCGGGTTTTTCCTGGACCAAAAGTATAACCGCCGGGCAGTCGGCCGGCTGGCGAAGGGCAGAACGGTGCTGGACTGCTTTACCCATACCGGCTCCTTTGCCTTGAACGCGGCTCTGGGCGGCGCGAAGCATGTCACCGCTGTGGATGTTTCCGAGACAGCGGTGGAGATGGCCCGCGCCAATGCGGAGCGAAACGGCCTTCATTCTGTCATGGACTGTGCCGCCGCCAACGTCTTTGATCTGCTTCCGGCGCTGGAGAAGGAGCCGGCGAAGTATGACTTCATCATTCTGGACCCGCCGGCTTTCACCAAGTCCCGAAAAACGGCGGCAAGGGCCATGGCCGGATACAAGCAGATCAACTATCGGGCGATGAAGCTGCTTCCGAGGGGAGGCTACCTGGCTACCTGTTCCTGTTCCCACTTTGCGGAGGAGGCAAAGTTTGCCGCCATGCTTCATGCGGCGGCGCAGGACGCCGGGGTGCGCCTGCGGCAGATCGAGGTCCGGCAGCAGAGCTGCGATCACCCGATTCTCTGGGGTGTGGAAGAGACAAATTACCTAAAATTCTATCTATTTCAAGTTGTGTAAAGTAGAAATACTGTCGTGAAAAAAGTGGGGATTTTATGTGCCAGCGGCACGGAGTTAACTCCCTTTTGGATGCCATGGAGGGTTCCGAAATCACGGAAGCGTGGCCGTAAGCGTCTAAAGGACCCTTACAGCCCGCATGCCCTTGACATCTCCCGTGACCCGGAGGAACCAAAAAGAGCAGACCAGGTCGGCGGTAAAGACCAGGAGAAAAACATACGTCAGCGCCGGAGGGATTCTGGCCGCCAGCATCGCCGCTCCCGGCTGGACCAAGCGGACCGCTAGAGCCGTCAGCAGCCCCCAGGCCAAGGTAAACGGCAGGCAGACCCGGCCTTGCAGATTGCCTGGGACCCCGGTATAATCCCAGAAGCGGATGTTCAAAAAGCGTTCGCAGCTCCAGTGATAGGCGTATTCCACCGCAGTGGCCACCATACCGCCCAGAATGGCCAGCGCGCTCCAGCCCATAGGTGGCAGGGCCAGTACCGCCAGCATTCCCAAACCGTATACCGGACACAGGGGCAGGCACAGCAGACAGCGCCGCCGCTGGTCCTCCGCCTGCGTGACGGCGGCGAAAAACCGCTCCACAATCCAGCCAAGGAAACTGTAAATCCAGAAGTACCAAAGCCAAGAGGCCATTTTCATCATCTCCCGCCTCAGTCTCCCCACAGACGGAAACGATATCCGCCTCTTGCACCGCCAGTTTTTTCATGCTACAATAGTCGAAACCGAACGAATAGGAGGGAACCAAGATGGATACTTGGGAAAGCCTGAGAGCGGAGTGTTTAAGCTGTAAAGCGTGTTCCCTTGCGGAACGCCGGAATAACGTGGTTTTCGGCGATGGAGCAGAGGACGCGGAAATTCTTTTGATCGGCGAGGGCCCCGGACAGCACGAGGACGAGCAGGGAAAGCCCTTTGTGGGCCGGGCAGGAAAACTGCTGGATGAGATGCTGGAGATGGTCCATCTGGACCGGACCAAGGTGTATATTGCCAATATTGTCAAATGCCGTCCGCCCGAGAACCGGGACCCTCTCGGCGTAGAGCAGGACGCCTGCATTGACTGGCTCCGGCGGCAGACGGCGCTGCTGCGCCCCAAGATCATTGTCTGCCTGGGCCGCATCGCCGCTAAATCCATCATCAAAAATGATTTCCGCATTACACAGGAGCACGGCCAGTGGTTTGAGCGGAACGGAGTGCAGATCACAGCCATTTACCATCCTGCGGCGCTGCTGCGGGATGTCCATAAGCGTCCGGCCACGTTTGAGGATATGAAGTCGATTCAAGCCAAGGTACGGGAGTTGTGTGAGCATACGGAAGTTTGAGCGTTGTTTCCATGAGATTCAAGGGGTGTGCGGAACATGCCCCTTGAATTTCGAGAAACTTGTAAACTGAAATCAAAAAAATAGGTTGACAATCAGAAAGGATTGCGGTATGCTCAGAGCCAGGAAACAAAAGGAGGAAACGATTTATGCCTGAAAAAACTGCGTCCCAGCTGCGGACCAAGGACCTGACGCTCGTCGCCCTGTTCACTGTTTTGATGGCGGTCTGCGCCTGGGTATCCGTGCCTGTTCCCGCGCCGTTTGTCCAATTTACCATGCAGACCTTTGCCATTTTTGCGGCGCTCTTTTCCTTGGGAGGAAAGCGGGGAACCTATGCCGTTGCCGCATATCTGCTGCTTGGAGCTGTCGGCGCGCCGGTGTTCAGCAATTTTCGGGGAGGCTTGAGCGTGCTGCTGGGGGCCACTGGCGGATACATCCTGGGCTTCTTCTTCACGGCTTTGCTCTACTGGCTGATGACCGCCAAATTGGGGGAGACCCTGCCGGTGAAGATAGCCGCCAGCATATTGGGAATGGCAACCTGCTACGCCTTTGGCACCATCTGGTATTTGACTCTCTACGCCCAGATGGGGAAGCCCATGGGAGTTTTGACGGCTTTGGGATATTGTGTGTTCCCCTTCCTGATCCCGGACCTGGCAAAACTGGCCTTGGCGGCGCTGCTGTCTCAGCGGGTGGGGAAATACCTCCGCTAAGGTCCGCCGCATAGGAAAAAGTCCTCAGCGTTTATTGACGCTGAGGACTTTCTATATCAGTTATAGTAAAGCAATAGCACCTTACAGAAAAAGAGAGGCGCATACTCAGGATGTCCCATCGTGTCCCCGCAGATACTGGTATTCCAAGAGCAGCCGTCCGGTTCCGCTGAACATGTTTTCAAAGTGATAGGGCTGGTCCGCCGCAAAGCGGATGGCGTCCCGCTCCAGAAGCTGGAAGATTTGCCCCTCCGCCGTCAGGCTGACGGTACCGTAGATGACAGTGGCGTGACAGATGCAGCCGGGCCGGGAGGGGGCGGGAGCGTACCGCGCGCCAATGTACAGGTCCAAAAAGCAGCTCATCATGCGGGAAGTATTGTCATAGGGGAGACTGGGCCGCAGGACGGTTCTGCCGCCGTCCAGACGCCGGGGCCTGGTGTCCTGAATCCGGGCCAGGATAGGGGAGCCCTCCGCCGGCTTCTCGGGTTCCGGTTTTTCCGGCTCCGCCCGGTGAGGCGAAATTCCCTCGTCCGGGATTGGTTCCAGGCCGTCAAACAGGTCATCCATGTTCGTTCTCCTTCATGTGGTCTCATTAA